>NZ_JAVDSL010000001.1:631879-947818 GCF_031455295.1 Leifsonia sp. 1010 | reverse complement strand
CAGGAGACCGCGCAGGCGGACCTCCAGACGTCGGCCGAGGTCGGAGAGGCGGCGGCAGAGGCCGAGCACGCCGGTCCGGCGGTCGCGGAGTCCGAGCCGGCTGTGGATGCGGCGCCCGAGCCGCGCATCCAATCGCTCCCCATGGTGAAGGCGCTGAACGCGGGTCTGCGCCGAGCGCTCGCCGACGATCCACGCGTCATCCTGATGGGCGAGGACATCGGCCCGCTGGGCGGCGTCTTCCGCGTCACGGAGGGGCTGCAGAAGGAGTTCGGGCCGCAACGGGTGATGGACACGCCGCTCGCCGAGGCCGGCATCATCGGAACGGCGATCGGCCTCGCTATGCGTGGATACCGTCCGGTCGTCGAGATCCAGTTCAACGGCTTCGTCTTCCCCGGCTTCGACCAGATCACGACGCAGCTCGCGAAGATGACCAACCGCCACAGCGGCCGCGTCCCGTTCCCTGTCGTCATCCGGATCCCGCACGGCGGACACATCGGGGCCGTCGAGCACCACCAGGAGGCTCCCGAGGCGTACTTCGCGCACACCGCAGGTCTGCGCGTGGTCGCCCCGTCCACGCCGCACGACGCCTACTGGATGATCCAGGAGGCGATCCGCTCCGACGACCCCGTCGTCTTCTTCGAGCCGATGAGCCGCTACTGGCCGAAGGGCGAAGTCGACCTGGTCGAGAACCCCATGCCGCTGCACGCCAGCCGGGTCGTCCGAGCCGGAACGGACGCGACCATCGTCGCGTGGGCCGGCATGGTGAGCGTCGCACTGCGTGCCGCCGAACTCGCCGCCGAGGAGGGCCGGAGCCTCGAGGTCATCGACCTCCGCTCCCTCTCGCCCGTCGACTACGGTCCGGTGATCGCATCCGTGCAGAAGACCGGCCGACTGATCATCGCGCAGGAGGCGCCGAGCAACGTGTCGGTGGGTTCCGAGGTCGCGGCGACCGTCGCCGAGAAGGCCTTCTACTCGCTGGAGGCGCCCGTCATGCGCGTCGCCGGCTTCGACGTCCCCTTCCCGCCGGCGAAGCTCGAGGAGCTCTACCTCCCCGACGCCGACCGCATCCTCGAGGCCGTCGACCGGGCGCTCGCCTACTGACGCCCGGCGCATACATCGGCGGGGCTGCCCGCCGCGAGACCGACAGAGAGAAGTCGCACATGAGCGAGTCCCAGTTCCTCCTGCCCGATGTGGGCGAGGGCCTGACCGAGGCGGAGATCGTCTCGTGGAAGGTGACCCCGGGCGAGCAGGTCGCGGTCAACCAGGTGATCGTCGAGATCGAGACCGCGAAATCGCTCGTCGAGCTGCCGTCGCCGTTCGAGGGAACGGTCGGCGAACTCCTCGTCTCCGAAGGCCAGACCGTCGAGGTCGGCACCCCGATCTTCACGGTGACGGCCGGTGGGGAGCCCGCCGAGGCTCCCGTCCGTGAGCCCGAGCCCGCCGAGGAGGTCGCGGCCGACACCGCCGCGAGCGTCTCGCACGAGGAGGAGCCGAAGGCCGGCGCCGTGCTCGTCGGCTACGGCTCCGCCGGTCACGGATCGAGCCGTCGCCGGCGGGTCACGCACCCGGGCACGGCATCCCTGCCCGTCACCTTCTCCGGATCCGTCGCACAGCAGGCGGCGCCTGCGACTCCCGCCGCTCCCGCTCCGTCCGCTCCCGCTGCGCAGGCCGCACAGGCGAACCCGGCCCCGGCTCCTGCCGCGCCTGCTCCTCACGCAGCACCCGCGGCGCACACCGCTCCGACGCCGCACACCGGCGGCCCGGTGATCGCCAAGCCGCCCGTGCGCAAGCTCGCCAAGGACCTGGGCGTCGACATCACCGTCGTCACCCCGACCGGTCCGGTCGGCGACGTCACCCGCGACGACGTGCTGCGCGAAGCCTCGCAGGTGACGGTGTTCCGCAATGTCCAGACGCCGGAGTGGCCGGACGACCGCGAGGAGCGCATCCCCGTCAAGGGCGTCCGCAAGGCGATCGCCACCGCGATGACGTCGAGTGCGTTCAGCGCTCCGCACGTCAGCCTCTTCGTCGACGTGGACGCCACCCGCACCATGGAGTTCGTCAAGCGCCTCAAGAACTCGACCGACTTCGCGGGCATCAAGGTGTCCCCACTGCTGATCATGGCGAAGGCGATCATCTGGGCGGTCCGCCGCAACCCCACCGTCAACTCGGCATGGACGGACGAGGAGATCATCGTCCGCCATTACGTGAACCTCGGGATCGCCGCAGCGACCCCTCGCGGCCTCATCGTGCCGAACATCAAGGAGGCGCAGGGCATGACACTGCTCGAGCTGGCGCGAGCCCTCGAGCAGCTGACCCTCACGGCGCGCGACGGCAAGACGCCGCCGGCCGACATGAGCGGCGGCACGATCACCATCACGAACATCGGTGTGTTCGGGATGGATACCGGTACGCCCATCCTGAACCCGGGCGAGGTCGGCATCGTGGCGCTCGGCACGATCAAGCAGAAGCCCTGGGTGGTCGACGGCGAGGTTCGTCCGCGTTTCGTCACCACGCTGGGCGCGTCGTTCGACCACCGCGTCGTCGACGGGGACGTGGCGTCGCGCTTCCTGGCGGATGTCGCGTCGATCATCGAAGAGCCCGCGCTGCTCCTCGACTGAATTTGACAATCATTTTCAATAAGCCGTAATGTGAGCCGGTGCCCGCGACCGCGGGCATCCACTTCTTCACGTCGCTCGCGACTTAGACAGGCTCACCCATGAAGACGCGTTCTCTCGTCTCCGCCCTCACCGCAGCCGCCATCGGCCTGACCCTGGCCGGCTGCTCCTCCTCGTCGTCGGCCGGCTCCGACGATGGCACCGTGCGCGTCGTCGCCAGCACCGATGTGTACGGCGACATCGCGACCACCATCGGCGGCGACGCCGTGCACGTCACCTCGCTGATGACCGACCCCGCACAGGATCCGCACTCCTTCGAGGCGAGCGCCCAGAACCAGCTCGCGGTGTCGAAGGCCGACGTCGTCATCGAGAACGGCGGGGGCTACGACGACTACATGCAGAACCTGGTGAAGGGCGCGAAGAACAGCGACGTGAAGGTCCTGAACGTCGTCGACCTCTCGGGCAAGAAGCCCGTCGACGGTGAACTCAACGAGCACGTCTGGTACGACGTCCCCACGGTGCAGAAGTTCGCCGACGCGCTCACCGACGCGCTGTCGGCGGCGGATCCGTCTCAGAAGGCCGCGTTCGAGAAGAACGCCGCGGCGTTCGGCGAGAAGCTGTCGGCCCTCGAGGCCACCGAGGCGCAGCTGAAGTCGGCCTACGCCGGCGAAGGCGTGGCCATCACCGAGCCCGTTCCGCTGTACCTGCTCGACGCCATCGGGCTGGTCAACAAGACCCCCGAGAAGTTCAGCGAGGCGATCGAGGAGGAGAACGACGTCTCCCCCGTCGTGCTGAAGGACACCCTCCAGCTGTTCAGCGGTCACCAGGTGAAGCTCCTCGCCTACAACGAGCAGACCACCGGCGCCGAGACCGAGAAGGTCCTCGCTGCGGCCAAGGCGGCCGGCATCCCGGTCGTCCCGGTCACCGAGACCCTCCCGGAGGGCAAGCACTACATCGAGTGGATGAGCGGCACCCTCGACGCCGTGAAGGGTGCGCTGGCGAAGTGACCGAACCGCTCGAACGCGTGCCCGTCCCCGACTCCCGGGACGTGGTGCTCCGGCTGCGCGATGCGTCGCTCGGCTTCGGCGACCGCACCCTCTGGAGCGGTCTCGACCTCGACGTGCACGCGGGCGAGTTCGTCGCGGTGCTCGGGCCGAACGGCTCCGGCAAGACGAGTCTGCTGCGGACCATCCTCGGGCAGCAGCACCTCGACAGCGGAGAGATCGCCTTCGAGGGGCACCCGGTACGCCGGGGCGACCGACGGATCGGCTACATCCCGCAGCAGAAGCTCATCCCGGCCGGCACGCCCATGCGCGCCCGCGACCTCGTCGCCCTCGGCGTCAACGGTCACCGCTGGGGGCTGCCGCTCCCCCGCCGCTCCGACCGCGAGCAGGTCGACCGGCTCATCGACTCCGTGGGCGCCCGCCGCTACGCGGACACGGCGGTCGGTTCGCTGTCCGGCGGCGAGCAGCAGCGGCTGCGTGTGGCGCAGGCGCTCGCCGGCGACCCGGCCCTGCTGCTCTGCGACGAGCCGCTGCTCTCGCTCGACCTCCAGCACCAGCGCGGCGTGAGCGAGCTCATCGACCGCCGGCGCCGCGACCACGGAAGCGCCGTCGTCTTCGTGACCCACGACGTGAATCCGGTGCTCGGGATGGTCGACCGCGTCCTGTACCTGGCCGGCGGAGGCTTCCGCACGGGCACACCGGACGAGGTCCTGCGCAGCGACGTGCTGACCGACCTGTACGGGACGCCGGTGGATGTCATCCGCAGCCGCGGCAGGATCGTGGTCGTGGGCATCCCGGACGCCGAGACGCACGACCACCACATCCACACCGAGCACTCGGAGCCGGCGGCATGATGCACCTTGACATCTGGCAGCAGCTGTTCGACTTCACCGACTACGGCGAGTTGCTCCTGCTGGTGAAGAACTCGATCTTCGCCGGGGCGATCCTCGGCATCGTCGGCGGTCTGATCGGCGTGTTCGTGATGCAGCGCGACATGGCGTTCGCCGTGCACGGGATCAGCGAGCTGTCGTTCGCCGGAGCGGCGATCGCTTTGCTGTTCGGCGTCAACGTCGTGGCGGGGTCGCTCGCCGGATCGCTGGTCGCGGCCGTGCTGATCGGTCTCCTCGGGGCGAAAGCCCGCGACCGCAACTCGATCATCGCCGTGCTGATGCCCTTCGGCCTCGGGCTCGGCATCCTGGCGCTCGCGCTCTACCCCGGTCGCAGCGCGAACAAGTTCGGGCTGCTCACCGGGCAGATCGTCTCGGTCGACGACCCGCAGCTCGGCTGGCTGCTGATCATCGGCGCGATCGTGCTGGTCGCGCTGCTGCTGATGTGGCGGCCCCTGACCTTCGACAGTCTGGATGCGGACGTCGCCGCCTCACGCGGCGTCCCGACCCGGTTCGTCGCCCTGGCCTTCATGGTGCTGCTCGGCCTGGCCGTCGCCGTGTCCGTCCAGATCGTGGGCGCGCTGCTCGTGCTCTCGCTGCTGGTCACACCCGCCGCGGCCGCGATGCGCATCTCGTCGTCGCCGCTCGGTGTCCCGGTGCTCAGCGTGGTCTTCGCCCTGGTCTCGGTGGTCGGCGGGATCCTGCTCGCTCTGGGCAGCGCGCTCCCCATCAGCCCCTACGTGACGACGATCTCGTTCGTGATCTACGTCGTGTGCCGCATCGTGGGCGGCCGGCGCGTGCGCCGCCGTGGTGCGGCGACGACTTCTCGGCGACTCGTGAGCCAGGCGGGCTAGCCTGGGATGGTGAAGCGGAACACCTGGCAGCGGGAGGCCGTCCGTGAGGCTCTGACCTCGACGGAGGGCTTCATCAGCGCGCAGGGGCTGCACCTGAGCCTGCACGAGGCGGGCTCCCCGATCGGCCTGGCCACCGTGTATCGCGCGCTCGCCGACCTCGCGGCTGAAGGAGACGCCGACTCGCTCCAGTCGCCCGAGGGCGAGAGCCTGTACCGCGCCTGCACCACCGGCCACCATCACCACCTGATCTGCCGCAACTGCGGGCTGACGGTGGAGATCGAGGCGGATGCGGTCGAGCAGTGGGCGCGGCAGGCCGCCGCGGCCCATGGATTCACGCAGGCGCAGCACGTCGTCGACGTCTTCGGACTGTGCGCCGCGTGCACGGCCAAGAGCGATTTGGCCGGTACCGCATCCATGCCGTAGCATGGATGTTTGGCTGAGTGGGCTCCTCCCGCTCAGATCGTATGCGAAACCCCCATCACGAAGAAGACGGGGAAGTCGTATGCCGACAAGTGACCTTGGGTGGTGCCGACCGGCACCACGGTATTGGAGAAGAAAGCAATGGCAGCAGTGTGCCAGGTGACTGGAGCCGTTCCCGGCTTCGGTCACAACATCTCGCACTCGCACCGTCGCACGAAGCGCCGGTTCGACCCGAACATCCAGAAGAAGACGTACTACGTGCCGTCGCTTCGCCGTAACGTCACCCTGACCCTGAGCGCCAAGGGCATCAAGGTCATCGACGCCCGTGGCATCGAGTCCGTGGTCAAGGACCTCCTGGCCCGTGGGGAGAAGATCTAAGCATGGCGAAGCAGCAGGACGTCCGTCCGATCATCAAGCTCCGTTCGACGGCGGGCACCGGGTACACCTACGTGACCCGCAAGAACCGCCGCAACGACCCCGACCGACTCGTGCTCAAGAAGTACGACCCCGTAGTGCGCAAGCACGTCGACTTCCGAGAGGAGCGCTAAACATGGCCAAGAAGTCAAAGATCGCCAAGAACGAGCAGCGCAAGGTCATCGTCGAGCGCTACGCCGCGAAGCGTGCCGAGCTGAAGAAGGCTCTCGTCGACCCGAACGGCTCCGACGAGTCGCGCGAGGCCGCACGTCTCGGCCTGCAGAAGCTGCCCCGCGACGCCTCCCCGATCCGCGTGCGCAACCGCGACGCGGTCGACGGCCGTCCGCGCGGAAACCTCAGCAAGTTCGGTATCTCGCGTGTCCGTTTCCGTGACATGGCGCACCGCGGCGAGTTGCCCGGCATCACCAAGTCGAGCTGGTAACCCAGCGCGACAACGCACCTCGAGGGGCGTCCGGCTTCGGCCGGGCGCCCCTTTGCCGTACCCGAATGGATGCTCGAAGCTGCGCATCCGGTCCGATGTCGGTGAAAGAGGGCGAAGTTCCGCGTGTTTCCGCGGGTTTCTGATACATTCAAGGCGGTCAACCGACCAAACGTTACGGCCCTCAGTGGCCTCAACCGTTCCACAAGATAGCTGTAGATCCAGCACAAGGTCCGAGGAGGACACTCAATGGCTGACAACCTGAACAAGACCGAGCTCGTTGCTGCCGTCGCTGCGGCGTCGGGTCAGAGCCAGGCCACCGTCTCGAGCGTCGTCGACGCGTTCTTCAGCACCATCAGCGAGACCGTCGCCAAGGGCGGCAAGGTCACCATCCCCGGCTGGCTCGCCGCCGAGCGCAGCGAGACCGCTGCCCGCACCGGCCGCAACCCGCAGACCGGCGAGGAGATCTCCATCCCGGCCGGCCACCGCGTCAAGCTGACCGCGGGCTCGAAGCTCAAGGCTGCCGTCAAGTAGTCCTTCCCAGCTTTGCCTGAGGGCGGCGCCGCATCGTGCGGCGCCGCCCTCGTCGTATCTCCGGCGGGCTGACGGCGAACAGTCTGTGGGCGGCCGTCCAGGGCCGGGGACGTAGGCTGGACGGGTGCCTCGAATCCTCCGCGTGATCGGCCCTGCCGCGCTGCTCGTCGCAGCAGTGGCGGCGATGATCGCCGCCCTCGCGTACGGCGGAGGAGCGAACGCGCCGCTGCTGGCCGACCCGGGTGCGCTCGTGCGCTGGGGACTCCCCGCGGCGACCCTCGTGGTCAACCTCAGCCTGGCGGGCACGGTGGGCGCCCTCGTCCTGGCCTGCTTCGCGTTCAGCCCGGATCGCGACGAGTACGGCAACGCGCTCGACTTCGCGGCCGGCAGCGCCGCGGTGATGACGGTCGCATCAGCTGCGACAGGACTGTTCACCTTCGTCAGTGTCTCGAACGTGCCCTGGTCGTTCGACGCGACGTTCAGCAACGGGCTCAGCTCGTTCATCACCAGTGTTTCGCTCGGCCAGGCGTGGCTCGGGATCACCCTCATCGCCGCGGCCGTCACGGTGCTCTGCTTCGCCGTGCGCAACCAGACGGCGATCGTCTTCGTCACCCTCCTGGCCATGGCCACGGTCGTGCCCATGGCGCAGCAGGGCCACAGCGCCGAGGCGGCCGGCCACGACGCAGCGGTGACGTCGTTCGGTCTCCACGTGCTGTTCGCGGCGATCTGGCTGGGCGGCCTGGTGACGCTCATCGTGGTGAAGCAGCGGCTGGGCAACGGACGCCTCGTCACCGTCCTGGAGCGGTATTCGACCGTGGCGCTGATCTGCTTCGTCGTCGTCGCCGCCTCCGGGTACGTCAACGCCGAACTCCGCGTCGGAACCCTGGCCGAGCTGGCGACGCCGTACGGCATCCTGGTTCTGGTCAAGGTGGCAGCCCTCGTCGTGCTCGGCCTGTTCGGCCTGACGCAGCGGCGGTACCTGATCGGTCGCCTCAAGCAGTCCGGCGAGCCGCGGAGCTTCTGGTGGATCGTGGTGGCCGAGCTGGCGTTCATGGGCATCGCGTCCGGGGTCGCCGCAGCGCTCGCACGCACGGTCACGCCCGTCCCGGAGACGCGTGCGGCCACCCCGACGCCCGCCGAGATCCTCACCGGAGAGAAGCTGCCTCCCGCGCTCACCTGGGACCGGCTCTTCACCTCGTGGAACTTCGACCTGCTGTGGGTGCTGGCCTGCGCCTTCGGCCTGTTCTTCTACTTCGCCGGGGTCTGGCGGCTGCGCAAACGCGGCGACGCGTGGCCGATCTACCGCACGGTGCTGTGGACGCTGGGCATCGTCCTGCTGTTCTACATCACCAACGGCGGCGTCAACGTCTACGAGAAGTACCTGTTCTCGGCCCACATGTCGGCGCACATGGTGCTGACGATGGGCGTGCCCCTGCTGCTGGTCCCGGGTGCTCCGATCACCCTGGCGGCGCGGGCGATCCGGAAGCGTCGCGACGGTTCGCGCGGCGGCCGCGAGTGGCTGCTCCTCGCCGTGCACTCGCGCTTCGCGGGTGTGATCTCCAACCCGATCGTCGCGGCGATCCTGTTCGCCGGGTCGCTCTGGGTCTTCTACTACACGCCTGTCTTCCGGTGGGCGACGACCGACCACATCGGGCACGAGTGGATGATCGTGCACTTCCTGATCACCGGCTACCTGTTCGTGCAGTCGCTGATCGGGATCGATCCGGTCAAGTACCGGCTCCCCTACCCGTTCCGGCTGCTCCTGCTGCTGCTCACGATGGCGTTCCACGCCTTCTTCGGGCTCTCGATCATGCAGATGCACGGGCTGCTGCTGGCCGACTGGTTCGGCGCCATGGGCCGCACGTGGGGCGACTCCCCGCTGGTCGATCAGCAGGCCGGTGGCGGGATCGCGTGGAGCATCGGCGAGATCCCCACGGTCATCCTCGCCATCGTCGTGGCGATCCAGTGGAGCCGCAGCGACGAGCGTGAGACGAAGCGGCGCGACCGGAATGCGGATCGCACCGGCGACGCGGAGCTGAACGCGTACAACGAGCGGCTGGCGCGCATGGCCGACCGGGACCGCGTCTCCCGCTGACCGTCACGCGGGGCAGGCCCGAGCGAGGCCCGGCTCAGGGCTCCTGCGCGACGACGATGTCGAGCGAGCCGTCCGGGCGGATGGTGACACTGCTGAGGCTCATGGCGAACGGTTCGGGATCGCTGCGCGGGGTCACCGTTCCGTCGAACAGCGACTGCACGGTCACGTCGAGGTGCGCGACGCCGACCATCCGGCCGGTGACCCATCCCGCGTCGCCCGCCTGCAGCCGGACGTCAGGGTAGGTGTCGATCGACCAGGAGGGGTCGCCCTGCACCCGGTCGTCGATCTCGACGCCGAAGGGGCACCCGGCGGGTTGCAGCACGTGCTGCTCGGCGCAGCGGTCGAGGAAGCCGTCGACCTGCTTCTGCACCGCGGAGGTGAACGCGGGGGTGGGCTGCGCATCCAGTGTCGTCTCGGTGATCCGGCCGGGCGAGGCGGATGCGGCGACAGGCGTGGCACGGACGTAGCGCGAGCTGTGGGTCAGCTCGAGCGGCGCGAGCGGCAGCACGAGGTAGTCGGCGGAGACCGTGAAGGCGTTCGCGGGCTGATCCGGCGACGCGGCCCGCGGGTTCACGGTGTGGCCTCCGACCGTGAAGGTGGGTGCGTGCGCGACGGTGATGCGCGCGACGCCGACGGGCGAGGTCGCGAACGACCAGGTGGGCAGAATCCCGAGCGCGGCTCCCGTCTTGCGCACGCGGAAGGTCGCGGAGACGGGATCGCCGTTCGCGACGGCCCGCACGACGACGGTGTGGACACCATCCCCACCGGTGGTGTCGGAGGTGACCTCGATGTCGCGCACGGTCGGGAGGATGTCCGAGCGCAGCAGCTCGCGGGAGGCACCCACCGGGAGGCGGGCGGCGTCCAGCGCCGAGGCGGTGGGGTCGGCTCCCGGCATCGCGAGCGCAGTGGACACGTCATGGGCGGCGATCGACTCGGCGAAGGCCGTGACGAAACCGCTCGGGCTGTAGTAGGCGCGCTGGACGGCGCCGAGCCCCGCCAGGAAGGCGGCGATCAGGAGGACGCCGACACCCGACCAGATCAGGACGGCGCGTCGGTGCGCGTGCGCATCCCCCACAGCCATGAGGCCATCCTAGGGTCCTGTGGATGAGCGGCTCCGGGGCACTGCGCCGGGTTAGAGTAGTCCGGCAGGTCGGGCGACACGGAAGGGGCGGGGATGGGCCGGCTTTCCCTCTCGCCGGAGCAGCAGGCGGTATTCGAGCTCATCGAGCACACCCGCGAGCATGTCTTCGTGACCGGCCGAGCCGGCACGGGCAAGTCGACGCTGCTCAACCACCTCTCGTGGAACACCGAGAAGTCGCTGGTCATCGCGGCCCCGACGGGTGTCGCGGCGCTCAACGTCGGCGGCCAGACCATCCACTCGCTCTTCCGGCTGCCGATCGGCGTCATCGCCGACCACGCCATCGACCAGAGCGCCGAGCTGCGCAAGCTGCTGAACAGCATCGACACTCTCGTCATCGACGAGGTCTCGATGGTGAACGCCGACCTGATGGATGCGGTGGACCGCAGTCTGCGTCAGGCACGTCAGCGGGCGGGCGAGCCGTTCGGCGGCGTCCAGGTCGTGCTGTTCGGCGATCCGTACCAGCTGGCCCCGGTCCCCGGCGACCGCGAGGAGCGCGCCTACTTCGCCGACACCTACCGCTCGATGTGGTTCTTCGACGCGCGGGTCTGGCAGGAGACCGACCTGCGCATCGTCGAGCTGCTGCAGGTGCACCGCCAGCACGAGTCCGACTTCCGGTTCATGCTCAATGCCGTGCGCCACGGACAGGTCACCAAGGAGATCGCCGACCGGCTGAACGAGGTCGGCGCGCGCCCGGCGCCCGACGACGGGACCATCACGCTCGCCACCCGCAACGACACGGTGAACCGGATCAACGCGCAGGCGCTGGAGCGACTGCCTGGCCGCGCACTCACCGCCAAGGCCGAGGTCAGCGGCGACTTCGGCGGACGCAACTTCCCGGCCGACGAGTCGCTCGAGCTCAAGGTGGGCGCCCAGGTGATGTTCCTGCGCAACGACGTGGGCCAGGGCGACGGGCCGCGCTGGGTGAACGGCACCATCGGCACGGTCACGCGCATCGACTCCAACGTCTACGTGGACGTCGATGGCGAGGTGCACGAGGTCGAGCCGGCCATCTGGGAGAAGTTCAAGTACACCTGGTCGCCCGAGACGAAGAAGCTGACGAAGGACGTCGTTGCGGAGTTCACGCAATTCCCGCTGCGGCTGGCGTGGGCCGTCACCATCCACAAGTCGCAGGGCAAGACCTACGACGCGGCGATCGTCGATCTCGGGACGCGTGCGTTCACCTCGGGCCAGACGTACGTCGCGCTGAGCCGGATCACGACTCTCGACGGGCTGTACCTCACGAGGCCGCTGCGGCCGAGCGACATCACGGTCGACCCGGATGTCGAACGCTTCATGCGCGACGCCCGGCCGGTGACCATCCCGGTCGCGGGTGCTCAGCAGGCCGGATGAGACGAGTGCCGACGGTGGATCGGGAGAGGGGTCGGACGTGGCGGTGACCTTCGTGCTGGACTTCAGCGACGGACAGCACATCGAGACGAGCGGCAACGGCGTGATCGGCCGAAATCCGGCCGTCCACACGCCGGGGACGGAGATGGACGACCCCGGCCATGTGCAGCTGATCACGATCCAGGACGACGTGAAGTCGGTGTCGCGGGCGCATCTGGCGTTCGGTCAGTACGACGGCGTGTTCTGGGTGATGGACCTGGGGTCGGCCAACGGCACCACGATCACCTACCCGGGCGAGGGCACGTTCGCGTGCGACCCGAAGACGCGGCACGAGGTCGACCCGGGGTCGGTCGTGCGGTTCGGCGCGGAGTCGTTCGCACTGACCCGCCGCTGATCCGGCTCTTGTCCGGCCGCGCGGGAGCGCGGTCGGCGCGTCGTCAGTGGTGGTGATGCACCGTGACGGCGGCGATGCCGGCGTCGGTGAGTCCGAGCGCCGGGATGGTGACGGCGCAGACCGCGCAGGCGCTCAGAACGAGCGCGAGGAAGAAGCGCAGTCCGCCCTGGTGGGGTCGGGCCTTGCCGGCGCGGATGACGACCGCTGCGGTCGCGGCGACGGCGACATCGAGCAGGGAGGCCGCGCCCATGGGGATGAGCGGGAGGGCGATCACCGTGCCGCCGGACGCCGTGGCCCCGACGATGGCGAGCGCCGCCCACAGCCCCACCGGGAGGAGGGCCAGCGCGGGGATGAGGCGGAACGCCGGAGGACGATCGCGCGCGAGGGTCGCGGCCGCCCATCCCAGCTCCGCCACGGCGAGCAGGAGGAAGGCGGCCAGCAGAGCAGGGGGTGCGCTGGGGGCGAGCGCCGCGTGAAGCAGCCCCGCCCCCAGAGCGGCCACGGCGAGGAAGGCGCGGGTCGCCGAGCCCACCGCGACGGCCGTGGTGGCCGAGGCGGCGGGGGCGACCCGCAGCGTTCCTGTCATCCTGCTCATGGGAGCCGTGGCCCCGCCGGTCAGGCGGCGGCCGTCGTGGCGCGCGTTCCGCGGTCGGCGCCGAGGCCGGTGCCGAGGAGGACGATCGCGCTCACCAGGTGGAGGAAGTGGTCGGGGGTGTTCAGCGCGAGGATGTTCGCGTCGGTGCCCACGAGGAAGAAGCCCACGATACCGAGCAGCAGGTAGACCGCACCGACCGTGATGTTGACGGCCTTCGCGGCAGCGACCCGGGTGAGGCCGGCGATCAGCAGCGCGGCGCCGATGAGGAGGTGGGCGATGTTGTGCAGCGGGTTCACTTCGAAGATGCCCAGCAGCAGTCCGCCCTTGGTGGCGACGAATCCGACGCCTCCGGTGACGGCGAAGCCGAGCAGCCCGACGAGCAGGTAGACCGCTCCGAAGATGGTGGCAACAAGGCGGTTCGGAGATGTGCGCATTGTTCGTTCCTTCCGTAGGACGGCGCACGGACGCGCGCCTCACTTGTCCATTCGCAGCATCGGCCCGATCGGATTGCGGCCACAGCCCCTTGCGCGACCGCTCGCTTTCTGCCGCACGTTACAATCGCTGGACACGCAGGGCCGACACCCCGGGGAGTTTCATCGATGCGACGTCACACGAAGTTCGGGCGGATCGCGCTCGCCGCGACCGCGGGACTCGTGGCGCTCGTCCTCTCGGCCTGCACCTCGACGGCGGGCGCGAACCTCCCCGAGCAGCAGAAGGGCGGGTTCTCGGCCGACGTGGACAAGCGGCTCGACTCGGCGGTCACCGACGCCATGACCCTCGCCGATGCCTCGGCCGGGTTCGCCGGAGTCTGGGCGCCGTGGTCGGGAACCTGGACCACCGCGCAGGGGACCACGACGCGGGGAGGCTCGAAGCCGGTCAGCGCGGACATGCGCTTCCGCATCGGCCAGAACACCACGCCGATGACCTGCACGGTGCTGCTGCAGCTCGTCGACGACGGTGAGGTGGGGCTCGACGACCCGCTGACCAAATGGCTTCCGGGGCTGGTCGGGGTCGAGGGCGTCACTCTGCGCGAGCTCTGCCAGAACACGTCCGGCATCGGCGACTACCTGGCGCAGCTCAACCCGGAGTTCATCATGAACCCGACGCGGCAGTGGCCCCCGCTGGAGCTGGCCAGCGACGGGATCGCGATGCAGCGCTACGGCAACCCCGGCGAGAAGTGGGGTCGCTCCTCCACGAACGCGGTCCTGCTCGGCATGGCCCTCCAGAACGCGACGAGTCGCGGCTGGCACGACCTCTACAAGCAGTACATCTTCGACAAGCTCGGGATGACGGCGAGCTCCCTGCCCGAGAGCGCGCAGTTCAGGGTGCCCGGGCCGCATCCCACCGGGTATTCGGTGGGGCTGGACGGGGCGGGCGCCATCGTCTGCGACCCGATGCGCGATGTGAGCAGCATGTCGCCGTCTCAGGGCTGGACGTCGGCCGGAGTCGTCTCCACCGTCACCGACCTGAAGGCGTTCGGCCAGGCGCTCGCGTCGGGCAGCCTCCTCAGCGAGAAGTCGCGCAAGGCGCAGGCCGACGGAATCGTGATCGGCCAGTCGTGGGAGAGCTACGGGCTCGGGATGCAGATGCTCGGCCCGCTGCGTGGCAGCAGCGGCGCGGTGCCCGGATACCTGTCCGCGGTGTACGCGGATCCGGCGTCCGGCCTGACGATCGTGGTTGCGCTCAACAACTCCACCCCCGGACCGGGCTTCGCCCAGCTCCTGGCCCAGCGCCTCGCCTCGATCGTCTCCAAGACGCCGGCGAAGGAGAAGGGTGCGAAGGTCGTCGCATCGCTGCCCTGGTCCGAGCAGCAGACGGTCGACGGCATGACCAAGTCGGCCCCCTGCCCGGCCAAGAAGGCCGGTTAGCCGGCGAACGCGGGGTTATGCTCCTGCGAGAGCAGCCAGCTCGGCGCGCACCGGGAAGGCGTCGTCGTCGAGCACCAGCTGGAGCGCCGACCCGGTCGCCCGGTTGACGATGACGGGCGCCAGCAGGTTGACCGTGCTGCCTTCGCGCGACGGCGTGACCACGACGAGCAGCAGTGCGTCCGAGGCCTCGGCGATGGCGAGCTCGGTGGCGCGGTCGTCCGGCAGTTCCGGCGAATAGCCGGGGAGGTGGCGCTCGGCGTCGATGGTGAACAGCCGGATCTCGGGCCGCTCGACGGACGCCAGTGTGTACAGCCCGTCGGCGCCGGCGACCGGGTCGAGGTCGAAGACGTCCAGCGGCTCGAGTCCGGGCGGCGGGGTGAGGAAGCGGACGGCGCTCACCGGAGGAAGTCCATCAGCGTCGGCTGGAGCACGCGGGCCGTGACGGCGATCGCGGTCTGGTAGTTCACATCCTGTGTCTTCAGGTCGAGGATCACCTTGCTCAGGTCGACGTCCTCCAGCGACGAGCGCTGGCCCTCCAGCGCGTTGGCTCCGACGGCGAGGGCGTCCTTGGCCTTGTCGATGCGGGTCTGCCGACCCCCGACCTCCGCGTGCTCTCCCACGATCGCCTTCATCCTGTCGTCGATCTCCCCGAGCCGCGGGGCGACGTTCACGCCCGTGCGGAGATCGTTCGCCGTGTTGTCGATCAGCGCGAACACCGACGTGGCGCCGGTTCCGAAGACCGCGGCACCGTCCGCATCCACCCGCACCGTGGTGTCGGGGCCGATCCTGCGCTCCACTGTACTTCCCGCCACGCCGGTGAACGAGTAGTCCGGCTGGAAGGCGACGCCCGCGTCCGAATTGCCGGCGAAGACCGTCCTGCCCAGGTAGGTGCTGTTCGCGAGCGACAGGAGGCTCTTCTTCAGACCGTCGAGTTCCGTCGCGATCGACTCCTTCGCCGCGGGCGACATGGCGCCGTCGTTGGCGCCCTGCAGGGTGAGGTCGCGGACCCGGCGCATCAGCGTCTCCACCGAGCTGAGGGCCGAGTCGGCGGTGGTCAGCCACGCGTCGCCGTTGTCGACGTTGCGCTGGTACTGAGCGGTGGCGGCCGCATCGGACCGCACGCCCATGGCGCTCGCCGTGGCGGTGGGGTCGTCCGACGGCTTGTTCAGCAGCCGGCGGCTGGTGGCCTGGTCGTACAACTGCGCCTGGCGCTGCAGGCTGAGCTGCAGGTTGCGCTGGGCATTGAGGGTCTGGGTGGCGTTGGTCACGCGGCTGATCACGGTTATCTCCCGACGAGTCCGGTGTGGTTGATGAGCACATCGAGGGCCTCGTCCACGGCGGTCATCACGCGCGCGGCGCCCTGGTAGGCGTGCTGGAAGGACAGCATGTTCATGTTCTCCTCGTCGAGGTCGACGGAGGAGCCGGCGAGCTGGGCGTTCGTCGCGGCGCTGCTCGCGAGGTCGGCGAGGTCCGACTGCTGCTTCTCCGTGCGGCTGGCGACGCCGACCCGCACGACGAAAGACGACCACTGCTTGTCGACGCCGTTCGCGCCGGTGCCGAGCTGGCTGATCGCGTCGGCGATGCTGCCGTCGCTGCCACCCGCTCCGGGGGTGCCCGTGGCGATCTGGCCGACGCCGGTCGGCACGACGGAGAGGCCCAGCGCGGCCGGCTTCGTGGGGTCGATGGCGAAGAAGTCGAGGCCGGTGGCGCCGGTGGGCGTCGCCCCGGTGGAGTGGACGGCGTTGACGCGCTGGGCCAGGGTCACGGCGAACGCGTTGTAGCTGACGGCTGCTTCCGCGAGCACTCCCCCGGTTCCGGAGGCGTCGGCCGGGGCGAGCGTGGAGACGGCTCCGGCGATGGATCCGCCCTCGAGCGCGATCGCGGCGCCGGGCCGGTACGCCCACTCGAGGCGCGCCGGGTCGGTCGCGGCGTCGGTCATGCGGGAGGCCCCGGCTGCCTTCACGAGGTTGGTGCTGGTGCCGGAGACCAGCGCGTTTCCGCCGACCAGCACATCCACCGTGCCGTCGTCGTTCGGCCGGACCACTCCCCCGGCGAGCCTGGCGATCGATGCGGTGAGCAGGTCGCGCCTGTCGAGCAGCTCGTTCGCCGACTGACCCGACGCCAGTGCGGAGCGGATGCGGCCGTTGAGGTCGGCGACGGCGGTCGCGGCCGTGTTCAGGTCGGAGGCCATGCCGTCCATCGACGCGCGGAGCGTGCTCCACTGGTCGTCGACCGAACGGTACCCGGTCTGCAGCTGCGTGACGAGGCTGCCCGCCTGGCCGAGCAGCACGCCGGCCGGCGCCTGCTCCCCCGCCTGGTTGGCGACGTCGCCCCAGGCCGACCAGAACTTCTGCAGCTGGGCCGACAGACCGTTGGTCCCCGGCTCGTTGAGCGACTGCTCGAGGGTGGCCAGGGCGTCGGCGCGCGTGTTCGTGTAGCCGGACAGTGCGGTGGTGGTGCGGACCCGCGCATCCAGTGCGGCGTCGTCGAGGCGCTGGATGCCGTCGATCGTGACGCCCTGACCCGGGCGGACGCCGCCGCTGAAGAGCCCGGCGGACGACAGCGCGGGCACTCCCGACGTCGTCACGCGCTGCCGGGTGTAGCCCTGCGTGTTCGCGTTCACCAGGTTCTGACCGACCACGTCGAGGCCCGCCTTGGCGGCGACCAGCCCGGTGTACGCGGTGTTCAGGCCGCTGAAGGTGCTCATCCGGTCAGGCCTCCGTGTCGAAGAAGCGCGCGGTGTCGCCCGCCCGATCCGTGCCGCCTGCTCCGTACACGCCCGGGTCGTTGCCGGCGCCCGAGAGCGAGCTCAGCGTCTCCTGCGTGGAGCGGGCCGCCTCCCGGAGCAGGCGCTCGTTCGTGTCGCGCACCTCGGCGATCTGCGCGGTCAGCTCGGTCATGGCCGCGAGGTGCGACCCGAAGATGTCGGACCAGATGCCGTCCGGGGCGGCGGTGGCGAGCTCACGGAGGGTCGCATCCTGGCCGAGGCCCCACTCCTCTGCCAGCGCGGCGACCTCGACGGTGCGGGCGAGGCCGACAGCGCGCATCCGCTCGATGACCTGCTCGACCTCACGGGTGGCGTGCGAGATCCACCGCGACTTGCCCGCGATGAGCAGCAGCTGCTCCTCCTCCAGCTTGAACAGCAGCAGCTCGAGGAGCTCGCGTTCCTTCCAGAGCTGCGCAGAGAGTTCGCTCGCGGCCATGTCGCTACCAACTTCCTCGTGAGTCGATGTGCGCACCTGGTCTCCTCGGGTTCCGAAGGCGGTGGATGTGTTCCGCCACCCCAGACCATCGGCACGCTTGCGCCCGATGTTAGGCGCGTGACCACCCCGGCGAGAGGCACGACGTACCGCTTTCCGGGGTGCTGCCAGTATTCCCCGTACTGGGGGTACGCACTGCCCCATAATGGGGACAGAAAGCATGCAATCTGAACAGTCTCGAATTGTTACCGTGAACAGCGGAAGACTCCTAGCACCTCGCTCGGCACCCGACCCAGCCCGAGCGTCCACCGCACCGCCCGAGTACCCGTGACGCCCTCCCCGAACGAGGTCGACGCGCGGTACCCGTCCGATGAAGAGGGGTCGCCCAGCGTGAACCGGAACGAACGCAACACGCTCGTCGTGGAGAACCTGCCGCTGGTCGGCTATCTGGTCTCCGACCTGTGCTCCCGTGCCACCCACCTGTCGCGCGACGACCTGGCCTCGGCCGGCGCCGTCGCCCTCGTCCAGGCGGCCGACGCGTACGACTCCACCACGGGCGTCCCGTTCGGCGCCTACGCCCGTACCCGCATCCTCGGCGCACTCGCCGACGAGCTGCGTGCATCCGACTGGGCCACACGCTCCGCGCGCAAGCGCATCAAGGAGACCCTCGCGGTGCAGGAGAGCCTGACCTCCGCTCTCGGGAGGAAGCCCACCGTCGACGAGATCGCCGGGGCGCTCGGCGTCGACCGCGAAACGGCCGCGGCCGGCCTCGCCGACGCCTCCCGCACGGTGACGGCGCTCGACGAGACCATCGAGCCGCTGCTCGTCTCCGAGACGGTCGGCCCCGAGGAGTCCCTGCTGGCCGATGAGCAGACCGCCTACGTTCGTGCGGCTGTCGCCGCCCTCCCCGAGCGGATGCGATCCATCGTCGAGGCCATCTACTTCGACGACCGCACGGTGACCGAGATCGCGGAGGAGCTGGGGATCACCCACTCCGCTGTGTCGCAGCAGCGCTCGGAGGCCATCCGCCTCATGCGCGAAGGCATGGCCACCCACTACGCCGACGAGGGCGACCCCGTCATCATCGAGGCGAAGACCTCGCAGGCCCGGCGCAGCGCCTATCTGGCGCGTCTCGCGCAGCACGCGGTCGCGGGCGTCTCGCGCCTCTCCCCCACGTCCCCGAGCTCTGCCCGGGCGTCCTGAGCCATCAGCTCCTGACTTTTTCCGCCTGAATCGGCCGAAAAGAGCGAAAAAGTCAGGAGCGGATTGCTGCTAACGGGACGGACAAGACAGCCGATAGAGGCTGATGCGGACCACGGAAGGGCCGCGAATCACCACCCAGTCATGGAGGAAACATCATGGGTATGCAGATCAACACCAACATCGCGGCGAACAACGCCTACCGCAACCTGAACAACACGCAGAGCGACCTCTCGAAGTCGCTCGAGAAGCTGTCCAGCGGCCTCCGCATCAACCGTGCGGCGGACGACGCGGCCGGTCTCGCCATCTCGGAGGGCCTGAAGTCACAGGTCGGCGGTCTGACCGTCGCGGCCCGCAACGCTCAGGACGGCATCAGCGTCGTGCAGACCGCTGAAGGCTCGCTCACCGAGGTCCACTCCATCCTGCAGCGCATGCGCGACCTCGCGGTGCAGGGCGGTAACGACTCGAACTCGGTCGACTCCCGCAAGGCCATCCAGAAGGAGGCGGACGAGCTGAGCAAGGAGCTCTACCGCATCACCAACGGGACGAACTTCAACGGGATCGACCTGCTGAAGGGCGGCAAGCTGACGTTCCAGGTCGGCGCGGGCGACACCGCGAATGACTCGATCGACGTCAACCTGGCGAACGTCTCCACCGCGGTGGGCACGCTCGCCTCGACGGACGGCATCGCCGCCGGCGCCGGCTTCGCGGTGACCGACAACGCCACCTCGAAGACGACGATCACCGCGATCGACGCCGCCATCACCTCGGTGTCGACGGCTCGCGCGGAGCTCGGCGCCTCGCAGAACCGCCTCGAGTCGGCGTCGCGCAGCCTCGCGGTCTCGAAGGAGAACCTGTCGGCCGCGTCCAGCCGCATCACCGACACCGACATGGCGGAGGAGATGGTGAAGTACACCCGCTCCAACATCCTGTCGCAGGCCGGCACCGCCATGCTCGCCCAGGCGAACCAGGGCAACCAGGGCGTCCTGCAGCTGCTCCGCTGATAGGCCCGGCGGCCGGGGCGTAGTCCCCAAAGCGCGCCCCGGCCGCCGACCAACCGCATACCACGTCGTAGGAGGGAGATCACCGCATGGGCATGGCCATCGACGGCCTCATCAGCGGCCTGAAGACCACGGACCTCATCGACAGCCTCATGCAGGCCGAGGCGGTTCCGCAGACCCTCCTCAAGAACAAGGTCGCAGACTCCTCCAGCTTCATCTCGGCGATGCAGGCGCTGAACTCGAAGATCGCCGCCCTCAGCGACTCCGCCTCCAAGCTGGCTCTGCCGACCGGCACGGATCTGCACACCGCCACCACCGGTTCCACGACCGTGACCGCGACCGCGGGCACGGGGGCCGTGGACGGCACTATCGACTTCACTGTGGACCGCCTGGCGCAGTCGCAGGTCATGGTCACCGGGCCACTCACCGAATGGCCGGACCAGCCGCCGACTCTGACCTTCGTCGCCGCCGACGGGACCGTGACCCAGGTCACCGCGAGCAGTTCGTCCCTGGCCGATGTCGCCGCCGCCATCAACAAGGCGGGGGCCGGCGTCAGCGCCACCCGCGTCGCGGCGGGACTCGACCCCGCGACCGGCCAGCAGCTCTATCGTCTTCAGCTCAGCTCGACCAAGACGGGCGCAGCGGCCGCATTCACCGCCTATCGCGGAACGTCGGCGGATGTGACGGCGGGCACTGCGACCAACCTCCTCGCTGACGCCGGGGCGTCTCAGGTCCGCCAGGCGCAGGATGCACAGCTCACCCTCTGGGCGGGCACCGGCGCCGCTCAGGCGGTCACCAGCGCCACCAACACCTTCTCCGACGTACTGCCCGGCGTGACGGTGACGGCGACCGCGGCATCCACCACCCCCGTGACGCTCACGGTCGCGCGCGACGACAAGGCCATCTCGGATGCCGCGAAATCGCTCGTCTCGACGGTGAACGACATCCTCAGCTACATCAGCGCGAAGCAGGCCGTCTCCACCTCCACCGACACTGCCGGCGGGACGGTCGTGACCGCGGGCGTGTTCACCGGTGAGTCCGTCACGCGCGACGTGAACCAGAAGCTCGTCGACGCGATCATCGCTCCGATCGACGGCGTCTCCCCGTCGACCTACGGCATCAGCATCACGCGGGATGGCGCGGTCACCTTCGACCCCGACGTCTTCGCGAAAGCGATGGCCGCCGACCCGGACAAGGTGAACGCGGCGGTGGCCGTCATCGCGCAGCGCGTCGCCGACACGTCGAAGGGTGCGAGCGACACGTACTCGGGCTCGCTCTCGCTCAAGATCCAAGGCGAGCAGGCGACCGTCAAGAGCCTCAACGACCAGATCACCGACTGGGACACCCGGCTGTCCGACCGCAGGTCCTCGCTGGAGAAGACCTACGCGAACCTCGAGGTCCAGCTGCAGCAGTTGCAGTCGCAGTCGTCGTGGCTGACCGGCCAGCTGTCCTCCCTCCCCTCTGCGAGCAAATGATGAACGTCCTCACCTCCGCCGCCGCAAAGCTCTCGGCCTACAACCGCGACAGCGTCCTGTCGGCCAGTCCGGCCCGGCTGCTCACGATGCTGTACGACCGCCTGCTTCTCGACCTGTCCCGCGGCGAGTCCGCCCTCGTCGCGGAGCAGTGGCCGACGGCCTGGGAGAACCTCCGTCACGCGGACCAGATCGTCGCCGAGCTGGCGGGAACCCTGCGCGTGGACCTGTGGGACGGCGCAGAGGGCCTCCTCCAGTTGTACGGCTACCTGGCCGATCTGATCGTCGGCGGAATGATCGAGCGCGACCCGGGCAAGGTGCGCGAGGCGATCGCGCTGGCCGAGCCGCTGCGCCAGACCTGGCACGAGGCGGCCGCGCTGCTGCCGGCGGTCGGTGTCACCGCGGAGACCGGTCGTGACCTCGGCGTCGCCTGACGGCGCATCGCGCGCCGACGAGACGGTGCGCGACACTCCGCCGGATGCCGTTGCCTGGGCCGATGCACTCGACCGGATGGAGCAGGAGCTCCACGGAGCGCTGGCGCAGGTGGACCCGGTGCCCTGGCGTCCGCCGATCGCGCTGGGCCCGATCCCGCCGGAGCTGCAGGAGCGCGCGACGCGTCTCCTGGAGGCCCAGTTGCACACCATCCGCTACCTCGAGGACGTGCGTCAGACGACCGCGCGGCACCTCGCGGCGGTGCGTGCTGTACCCCGGTCCGAGGTCGGCGCGCACCCGGTCTACTTCGACCTGATCGGCTGACTCCCCATAGCAGTTCTCCACCTGTGGATAACTCTGTGCAGAATCAGTGGATGAGAGCGCGAATGGTGTGGAGGACACGCGCGAGATGTGTGCACTCTCAGATTCCCAGGTTCTGAAAACCCGGCTTGACCAGGAGTTTCCCTCCCAGTCTGTGAAGATCGAACACCCCTTCGAAACCACACCGGTGTAATTCACATCGGGGTACACGCTGTGGATGACGGTGTGGGAAATCGCCCGGCGAACACGCCCGGGACGTCGTCCCTAACGGTCGGGGGAGAGCTGCCGATAGCTCCTTTCGAGCACGGATCGCTCATCGACTTGGCCACGGATGGGCCGCCCCCGACCCAGGAGTGCAGCTGTGCTCGAATCCGTGACCAGCGCCGCCCTCGCGAGCGCCCTCGACGGCCTCGCCGCGCGCCAACGCGCCATCGCGAACAACATCGCCAACGTCAACACCCCCGGCTACACCGCCGAGCGCGTGTCGTTCGAGGACGCCCTCGCCGCCTCCGTCGCCGACCACGACGGACACGCCGCCGCGACGACCGCTCGCTCTCTGGAGCCGACGCGGCTCGACGGCAACAACGTCAACCTCGACACCGAGACGCTCTCGAACGTCGACACGGTGCTGCGCTTCCAGTTCGCCTCGCAAGCCGCAGGCGGGCAGTTCTCGGCCATCCGCGCCGCCCTGAAGACCACCTGAGCCAGGACACCGACGAGAGGAGCACGACATGACCTTCGACGCCATCGGGATCGCCGGGACGGGGCTGAACCTGCACCGCCACTGGCTGGACGCCATCTCCGACAACCTGGCCAACATCAACACCGCGAAGCCGACGGACGGGGCCGCCTTCCAGGCGCGCTACGTGGTCGCGCAGGAGGGCGAGGGCGTCTCGGGCGTCTACGTCGCCGGCGCCGCCCTCGGAAGTGCCGAGGGACGCATGGTCTACGAGCCGGACAACCCCGTCGCCGACGAGAAGGGGTACGTACGGTACCCCGACATCGACCTGTCCGAGCAGATGGGCTCGCTGATCATGGCGCAGCGCGGCTATCAGGCCAACGCGGCCGTCGTCGACCGCGCCAAGGAGACCTATCAGGCAGCACTCCAGATCGGGAGGAACTGATGCCCATCCCCGCGATCGGAGCGCTCTCCGGCATCGACGCCACCGCCGGGGTCTCAGCGACCCAGCAGACCGGCGGAACCGGGGGAGCCGCCTTCGGCAACGCCCTCACCGGGGCGATCGACGACCTACAGGGGCTGCAGGGCACGAGCGACCGCCTGGCGATCCAGGCCGTCACCGGCAACCTCGACGACATCCATAACGCGACGCTCGCCTCCACGCGCGCGCAGGTCACCCTGGAGCTCGTCGCCGGCGTCCGGAACAAGGCGGTCGACGCCTTCAACGAGATCATGCGGATGCAGGCCTGATGCCTCAGCAGGTGACCAGTTTCTTCCGGCGGATCGGCGACTCGATCCGCGGCTTCTCCGTGGCCCAGCGGGTGATCGCCATCATCGGTGTCGCGGTCGTCGCCCTCGGCGCGACAGGTCTCGCCCTGTGGGCGTCGCAGCCGTCGTACACGCCGCTGTTCTCGGGTGTCGCGGCGTCGGACGCCTCCGCGATCGTCGACCAGCTGCGCACGGACGGCGTGCCGTACCAGCTCACCGATGGCGGCTCGACCATCCTCGTCCCGCAGGAGAAGGTCTACGACGAGCGCCTCAAGGCCGCTTCGGCCGGTCTCCCGGCATCCACCACCGGCGGGTACTCGCTGCTCGACAAGATGGGCGTGACCTCGTCGGAGTTCCAGCAGAACGTCACCTACAAGCGCGCGATGGAGGGCGAGCTCGGCAACACGATCGCCGCCATGAAGGGCGTCAAGGCGGCGTCGGTGCGCCTCGCCATCCCCCAGGAGACGGTCTTCGCGGCCGAGAAGAAGGACCCGACCGCGTCGGTCTTCGTCGAGACGCAGAGCGGGGTGACCCTCAGCGCCGACCAGGTGCAGGCCATCGTGCACCTGACCAGCGCTGCCGTTCCCGGCATGAAGCCGACGGACGTCGCCGTCGTGGACGCCGACGGCACCGTGCTGAGCACGGTGGGCGGCGGAGCGACCGGGGGAGCGGACAAGCAGGCGAGCGACTACGAGACCCGGGTGAAGTCCGCGGTGCAGGAGATGCTCGACAAGGTCGTCGGCGCCGGGAACGCGACCGTCGCCGTCGCGGCGGACGTCAGCACCGAGAGCGCGCAGCGCACGGAGGAGTCGTATTCGGCCCCGACGGATGCGCCGTCGCTCAGCGAGACGACCCAGAAGGAGACCTACACGGGTTCCGGCGGCAGCAACGCCGGTGTGCTCGGACCCGACAACATCGCGGTCCCGAACGGCACCAACGGCAACGGAACCTTCAACTCCGAGTCGAGCACGAAGGACAACGCGGTCGACAAGGTCACCGAGCAGCGCACCATCCCGGCCGGTGCCATCAACCGGCAGACCGTCTCCGTCGCCCTGAACTCGGACGCCGTGGGTGATGTCAGCGCCAACGAGATCCGCAATCTGGTGAACGCGGCCGCCGGCATCGACGTCAAACGCGGCGACTCGGTCAGCGTCGAGATGGTGCCGTTCAGCAAGACCGGTGCGACCGAGGCGGCCAAGGCGCTGCAGGAGGCGAAGGATGCCGCCGCGGCCGACCAGCTCAGCGGCATCATCCGGACCTCCGTGATCGCAGCCGCGATCGTCGCCGCGGCCATCATCGCGTTCCTCCTGTTCCGCCGCGGCCGGCGCCGTGCGGCCGAGACGGCGGCGCTCGCCGAGGACGCCGACACGCTGGCCCTCGACGCCGCGGCCTTCCCGATCGCGCTGGAGCAGGCCGCGCCGACGGTGCCGATGCAGCTCGACCCGCTTCCCGACCCGACGCCCGACCCGGCCGAGGTCGAGGCCGACCGGCGGCGTGCCGAGATCGAGGCGCTCGCCGAGCGCGACCCGCAGCGCACGGCGGAGTTCCTCCGCAGCCTCATGGATGACAGGGCGGGCGTATGAACACCGTCCTGACCGGCGCGCAGAAGGTCGCGGTCGTGCTGATGAACATGGATCAGCAGCGCGCCGCCCAGGTGATGAAGCAGTTCTCCGACGAGGAGGCCGACGAGATCACCGCCGAGATCCTGCGGCTGCGCCGGGTGGATCCGGGCGTCGCCGAGAAGGCGCTCAGCGAGTTCCACGACCTGGCGACCCGCGGTGCCGTGACCACGCGGGGCGGCCGGGACATCGCGGTCGGATTGCTCGAGGCGTCGTTCGGCGCCGAACGGGCGACGGGCGTGCTCAACAGGGTCGCATCCAACCTGGCGGGCAAGCAGTTCGAGTTCCTCGACGCGGTGGAGCCGGCGCAGGTGCAGATGCTGCTCGCCGGGGAGCTGCCGCAGACCAGCGCGCTCGTGCTCGCGCACCTGCGGGCCGATCACGCGTCCCGCGTGCTCGCCGGGCTGGATGACACGGCACGCACCGAGGTCGCCCACGCCATCGCCACCATGGGATCGCCCAGTCCCGACGCGGTGCGGGTCGTCGCCGAGACGCTCAAGCAGCGGGCCAGCGCGGTCGTGTCGTCGCGGGCGGCGTCCGACGCCGTCGGGGGAGTGCAGCCGCTCGTCGACATCATCAACCGGTCCGATGCGGCCACCGAGAAGGCCCTGCTGGAGGCGCTGGAGCAGCGCGACCCGCAGCTCGCCGAGGAGGTGCGGTCGCGGATGCTCACGTTCGACGACATCGTCCGGCTCGAATCGCGCGACGTGCAGCAGGTGCTGCGCGGCGTCGACGCCGCCGTCCTGGCCGTCGCGATGAAGGGCGCGTCGGAGGCGGTCACGGAGGTGATCACGACGAACCTCTCGGAGCGCAACCGCGAGATCCTCGAGGACGAGGTACGCATCCTCGGTCCGGTGCGGGTGTCGCAGGTGGAGGACGCCCGGGCCGAGATCGTCCGGGCCATCCGCGACCTGGAGGCGACGGGCGCCATCACGGTGCAGCGCGGGGACGAGGACGCGTATGTCGAATGACGCCGCCCTCGTGCGCGATTTCGCGCCGCTGACCGTCCCGGTGCTGGCCGAGACGGAGAACGAGCGCGCCGCCATGACGGCAGCCCGTTCCCGCGGCTACGCGGCCGGCTACGCCGAGGGACGCCGTGCGGCCGCGCGCGAGCAGGCGGAGTGGGTCGACCGGGCCGACGCGGCCCGTGCCGCGGAGTCGGCGGAGGCGGCCGAGCAGGTCGCGGTGCTCGCGCGGGCGCTCCGCACGGCGGCCGTCGAGCTGCGGGAGGCGACCGTTCCGGTGCTCGCCGACGCGGAGTCCGCGCTGGTGGATGCGGCGTTCGAGCTGGCGACGGCCGTCGTCGGCGTCGCGCTGAAGGACCGGGTCGCCGCCGCGCGCGCTGCCGTCGCACGGGTGGTCTCCGCAGCGCCGGGCGGCATCGTGCCGGCGGTCCGCCTCCATCCCGATGACATCGCCGCCCTCCGCGCGGCCGGGGCGGGGGAGGACCTGCAGCTGGTCGCCGACCCGACGCTCGCGCCGGGCGACGCCATCGGTGAGCTCCCGCACGGCTGGCTGGATGCGCGCATCCACGCCGCCCTCGACCGGGCGAAGGAGGCCCTGTCGTGAGCGCGGTGCTTAACCCGGTCGTCGGCGGTCGCTGGGATGCGGCCGTCGCGGCCGCGCAGGTCGAGACCGTCGGCCGGGTCAGCGCCGTGGTGGGCCTCGGCGCCGAACTCGAAGGAGTACCCGCCGCGATCGGCGACGTCGTCGTGATCGGGGAGGAGCCGGGCGTTCACGCCGAGGTCGTGGCGACGACGGCCGACCGTGTCCGCGTGATGCCGTATGGCCCGCTGACCGGTGTGGCGGCGGGTGCCGCCGCGCGTGCCGTGCGCGCCCCGCTGCTCGTCCCGACCGGGCGGGGGATGCTCGGCCGCGTCGTCGACGCGCTCGGCCGCCCCGTCGATGGCCGCGGGCCGATCGAGGCGGACAGCTTCGTCGCACTGGGCAACCGCGCACCCGACGCGATGCGCCGCGCGCGCATCCTGCAGCCCATCGGCCTCGGCGTCCGCGTGCTCGACACGATGGTGAGCACCGGCCGCGGCCAGCGCCTGGGTCTGTTCGCCGGCTCGGGCGTCGGCAAGTCGTCGCTGCTCTCGATGATCGCGCGGGGGACCGACGCGCAGGTGTCGGTCATCGCGCTGGTGGGGGAGCGCGGGCGCGAGGTGCGCGAGTTCCTCGAAGACGACCTCGGCCCCGACGGCCTCGCACGCTCGGTCGTGGTCGTGGCGACCTCGGACGAACCGGCCGTCATGCGCCTGCGTGCGGCGTTCGCGGCGACCCGCATCGCCGAGGCGTTCCGCGACGAGGGCGCCGACGTCGTGCTGATGATGGACTCCCTGACCCGTGTCGCCATGGCGCAGCGCGAGATCGGCCTCTCGGCCGGAGAGCCGCCCGCGACGCGCGGTTACCCGCCGTCGACGTTCTCGCTGCTCGCGCAACTGCTCGAGCGGGCGGGGACGGGCGAGACCGGCTCGATCACCGGCCTGTACACCGTGCTCGTGGACGGCGACGACCACAACGAGCCGATCGCCGACGCGGCGCGCTCCATCCTCGACGGTCACGTCGTGCTCGACCGCAGGCTCTCGGTCGTGGGGCACTTTCCGTCGGTGGATGTGCTGGGCTCGGTCTCCCGTCTCGCCTCCCGCGTGACGACCCCCGAGCAGCGCGCGGCGGCGATCGCCCTGCGCAGCGTGCTGGCCGCCAAGGTCGCGGCACAAGACCTGCTGGATGTCGGCGCCTACAAGCCGGGGACCAATCCGAAGGTGGATGCGGCGGTCGCCAACGCCGACGCGATCGACGCCTTCCTGCGCCAGGGAATCGGCGAACCGGCCCCGTCGGCGGAGTCGTGGGCCCGGTTGCAGGCACTCATCGGGATGCTGGGAGGCGTGTGATGGCACGAGCATTCGCACTGGCCGGTCTGCTGCGGCTGCGGCAGATCGAGAAGGAGCACGCCGCGAGCGACCTCGCCGCGGCCAACGCCCTCCGGCGGGATGCGGGGGAGCGGCAGGCGCGCGCCATCGCCGCGCTGCACGCCGTGCCCGCGGAGGCGACCGATGCGGGGACGCTCTTCGCCATGGCCGCCGCGCGCGCATCCAGCCGCAGCATGCTCGCCGACCTGTCGGCGCTCGCCGCACAACGCGAAGCCGATGCGGCTGCTGCGCAGGAGGCGTTCACCGAGGCGAAGAAGCGCGCGGTCGGGCTGGAGAAGCTCGAGAACCGCCACCGTGCCGAGGTGATCGCCGGCGAGCTGAGCGCCGAGCAGTCGGCCATCGACGAGATGGCCACGGGCGCGTGGCAGCGCGCGCGAGAAGGGGGAGAGGCATGACCGTCACGGACGCCATCGGGCGCATCGCGCAGATCCAGGCGACGCTGGTGCAGCTGGAGAACCCGGCGAAGACGGCGGCTGCCGGGTCGGCGTCGTCCGCTTCCGGGACATCGGGCGCGTCGGCCACGTCGGCCACCGACTTCGCCGCTGCGCTGTCCGGCGCGCTCGGTGCGACGAGCGGTTCGGGATCACCGACGGGCGCCGATGTCGTCGCGGACGCCAAGAAGTACCTCGGCGTCCCCTACGTCTTCGGCGGCACCAGTGCTTCCGGGCTCGACTGCTCCGGGCTGGTGCAGCGCGTGTTCAAGGATCTCGGCATCGACGTGCCGCGCCTCGTCTCCGGGCAGTCGACGGTCGGCACCGAGGTGCCGTCACTCGCTCAGGCGCAGCCCGGCGACCTGATCGTCACCAACGGCGGCGAGCACATTGTCATCTACGCGGGAGACGGCAAGGTCATCCACGCTCCGAGCGAAGGGCGCAACGTCAGCCTCGTGGACAACTGGATGAGCGACTCCGACATCGTGACGATCCGGCGGGTGCTTCCCCAGGCGGCGCCGGCGAGTGCGGCGTCGGCGGTTTCGGGGCTCGGTGGCTCTGCGTCGTCCGCGTCCTCCGCCCAGGCGGACATGATGCGCTCGCTGTTCGCGTCGCTCGTTCAGGGAGGCTCCCTGTGAGCCCGGCGACGGTCACCTCCGCTTCGCCCGCCGCGCCGTCCACAGCGGCCCGGCCGGGCGCCGGCGCGACGAAGGGCTCCGCCGACGCGTTCGACGCCTTCCTGCAGGGCGCGGTGGATGCCACCCCGCGGGATGCGCACGGCGGATCGCGGCCGAAGGCGGCGCGCGAGCACGACCGGGGTGTGGACAAGCCGGATGCGTCCGGAGCTGCCGCCACGCGAGACACCGCCCGACCGGCGGAGGCCGGGGGTGCGGACGGTCAGAAGAATGCTGCCGCCGGCACTGACGGCACGTCAGCGGGTGCCGCAGCGACCGGCACGGAAACGGCGTCATCATCGCCGACCGCGCCGACGCAGGCCGCCACCACCGTTCCTGGTCTGCCGGCCGCTACGACGTCGCCCGTCGTGACCGCTCCAGTCGCATCCGCCCCAGCCGCACCCGCCCCGGCCGCCGCATCCCCGCTCGCCGCCGCCACGGCCGCTGTCGCGCCTTCCGATGTCGCCCAGATCGTCGGCGCGTCGTCCGGGGCCGCCGCCGCGCCCCAACCCACCGCCGCGACGTCCCCGGTCTCCGGCGCCCCGGCACCGAGCAGCGACATCGCGTCACCGCTCGGCCCGAATCAGGGCAACGAGTCACCACTCGTGGCGACCGCCGCGGTCGCGGCCGCGGCGGAGAGCGGAGAGGCGGGCGCCTCGCCTCGACCAGCTCGCGGTGCGAGCGACCCCGCTGCCGCTTCGCGCGCGAATTCCGGCGAGGCCGGCGCTGCCGCGGCTCCCACAACGGGAATCGGCGGAGCGGCGCCCGCGTCCACGGCTCCAGCGGCAGTCGCCCGAACAGACGCCGGGCCGACGGCGCCCCTTCCGGCCCCGCAGACCGCCACCGCCGGAGTCTCAGCCGCGGCGGTGACGTCCGCAGCTGCCGCGCCCACCGCATCCACTCGCCCGGAGCCGTCTAAGACGGACCCGGTCGCCGCACCGACGGCCGCCCCGCAGCCGCTGCCCGGTCTCGACCGCGCTCCGGCCGCGCAACCGGTCGCCGCCCCCGCGTCCTCCGCACCCCAGCCCACCCTCGGCGCCCAACTCGCCCGCCCGGTGTTCACCCTCGCCGCGGCCGGCGCCGGCGAGCACGTGATGACCGTGCACGTCACCCCCGACACGCTCGGCCCGGTCACGGTCCGCGCGCACGTCGGCGGAGAGGGCGTCCGCGTCGAGCTGTTCGCGCCGACGGATGCCGGGAGGGATGCGCTGCGTGCCATCCTCCCGGACCTCCGCCGCGACCTCGGCGGCGCAGGCCTCACCGGCACCCTCGACCTGTCGTCGCAGAACCAGCCGGCGCCGCAGCACGACGCACCCGGCGGCGGTCGTCACGGCGCACCGGAGGGACGCCCGACCGCGACCCGAGCCTCCGAGGGCGTCGCAGCCCCCCGATCCACCCCGTCCGCACCCGCGGACGGGTCCGCGCACACCATCGACCTGATCGTCTAGAAGGGAGCCACCGTGGCCGTCGACCCCATCACCGGAGCAGACACCGCCCCCACGGGCGGCATCTACTCCACTCCGCCCACGCGGACACCGAAGCAGTCGCTCGACAGCGAGGCCTTCATGCAGCTGCTGGTCACGCAGCTCCGCAACCAGGACCCCAGCTCGCCGATGGACACCAACCAGATGATCGCCCAGACGACGCAGCTGGCCATGATGGAGAAGCTCACCAACATGGACACGACCGCGCAGGAGGGCTTCGCCCTCCAGATGCGGCAGGCCGCGGCCGCGCTCATCGGTCACACCGTGAGCTACCTCGACAAGAACGGCGACACCCAGACCGGGCTCGCCTCGTCCGTCTCCTACGCCGGCGCCGTCCCGATCGTCACGGTCGGCGATCAGAAGCTCGCCCTCGACGCCATCCTCGGCGTGGTCACCCCCGCCCCAGCCGGCTCGGGCTCCACGACGCCGACCGCCTGACCTCACGCACCTTCCTCAGAAAGGAAACGCCATGCTCCGCTCGCTCTACTCCGGAATCTCCGGCCTCCGCTCGCACCAGACCATGCTGGATGTGACGGGCAACAACATCGCCAACGTCAACACGACCGCGTTCAAGTCGTCCGCCGTGCAGTTCCAGGACACCCTGTCGCAGCTGGTGCAGGGCGCCGGCGCGCCGCAGGGCCAGACCGGCGGAACGAACCCGGCCCAGATCGGCCTCGGCGTGCTCGTCGCGGGCATCTCGACCAACTTCACGCAGGGCGCCGCCCAGGCGACGGGCCGCTCCACCGACATCATGATCAACGGCGACGGCTTCTTCGTGATGAAGGTCGGCGGCGAGACGGTCTACACGCGCGCAGGGTCGCTCGATCCCGACGCGCTCGGCCGCCTGGTCGGTCCGGGCGGTGCCATCCTGCAGGGCTGGAACGCCGTCAACGGCGTCATCCAGCAGGGCGGCGCGCTGAGCGACATCACCATCCCGCTGAAGGCCGTCACCCCCGCCTCGGCCACCACGACCTCGAACGTCACCGGCAACCTGCCCTCCGACGCCGCGGCCGGCGACCAGCTGGTGCGCGACATCTCCGTGTACGACGCGAACGGCACCGCCCGGAAGCTCACCCTGACGTTCACCAAGACGGGCACCGGCTGGGATGTGGCGGGCACGGACGCCACGGGCGCGACCGGAAACAGCACCCTCACCTTCACCGACGGCGTCCTCACCGGCGGCGGCGCGCTAACGGTCGGCGGCGTCGCGGTCAACCTCGGCGCGGTCACGGGCTACTCGGGCATCACCACGGTCGCCTTCAAGGACCAGAACGGCCGCGCGGCGGGAACCCTCGAGTCGTTCACCCTCGACAAGGACGGCACGATCACGGGACTCTTCTCGAACGGGGACAAGCAGGCGGTGGGCCGCATCGCACTCGCCACGTTCGTGAACCCGGGCGGCCTCGAGAAGGGCGGCGGCTCGACCTACCGCGCCACCGTCAACTCGGGTGCGGCCCAGCTCGGCGGCCCCGGCGAGGACGGCCTCGGCCAGCTCCAGGGCGGCTCGCTGGAGATGTCGAACGTCGACCTCTCGCAGGAGTTCACCAACCTGATCGTCGCGCAGCGCGGCTTCCAGGCGAACGCCCGCATCATCACGACCTCGGACGAGGTGCTGCAGGAGCTCACCAACCTCAAGCGCTGATCTCGTCGAAACGGAGGGGCTCCGGTGCGTTGCCGGCCGGGTCCCCTCCGTTTCATGCATCCGGCCGCATCCCCCGTCCGGATCTCCTCCGTTTCCGCTGCTCCCGCGCCGCGCCGTAGGCTCGTCGGGTGCCCATCGTCCACGAGCTGGCGCCCACGCTGCTGGGCGTCGCCGTGCTCGCGCTCGTCGCCGTCGGGGTGCTCGCCGCCTACGGCGTGCCGCATCGCTGGGCGCCCGCCCTCGCCATCCTCCGCGGTGCCGCACAGCTCGCCGTCATCAGCGTTGTGCTCGCCGGCGTCATCACCGATCCGCTCTGGGTCGCACTGGCCCTCCTCGTCATGTTCTCCGTGGCGGCCGCGACGGCGACGCGCCGGATCGGATGGTCGTCGGAGCACGCCGTGATGATGGCAACCGCCATGGCGGTCGGCGTCATCGTGTCGTTCTCGGTGGTCTTCCTCACCGGGGCCATCGAGTTCAGCGCGCGCTACGCCCTCGCGATCGGCGGCATCGTGATCGGCAACTCGATGAGCATCGCGACGCTGGCGGGGCGCCGCTTCACGGAGGCGGTCGGCGATCACTGGGACGAGGTGGAGGGCTGGCTCGCGCTGGGTGCGACCCCTCGGCAGTCGACGCTGGAGCTGGCGCGCAACGCCGTCTATTCTGCGCTGATCCCGTCCGTCGACCAGACGAAGACGACCGGCCTGGTGACGCTTCCCGGCGCCTTCGTCGGGGCGATCTTCGGAGGCGTGTCCCCGCTCGAGGCCGGCCGCTTCCAGGTGGTCGTGCTGGCGGCGATCATGGCGGCGGGCGCCCTGACGGCGGTGATCGTCTCGGCGTGGCTCGCGCCCGTCCGGGTTCGGCCGGCCGCCCTCCGCTGACCCGTCGCAGCGGGGCTCGGCGCGCGTTCCGGCCGCTGCGACGACGATCGTCGTTCCAACGTTATAAAGTCACAGCAGGGCTGCGAGAGGGGAGCGTGCATGGCCGCGACGATGCAGGACGTGAGCGTGCTCGCCGGAGTATCGGTCAAGACCGTCTCGAACGTGATCAACGACCACCCTCACGTCCGTGAGCAGACGCGGCGCAAGGTGCTGGATGCGATCGACGTGCTCGGCTACCGGCCCAACTTCCTCGCACGCGGACTCCGCTCGGGGCGGACCAATGTGATCTCGCTGATGATCCCGAATCTGCGGAACGCGTATTTCGCCGAACTCGCGGACGCGGTGATGATGGCGGCGGCCGAGCGAGGGCTGGCCGTCCTGATCGAGCAGTACGGCCTCGACCGTCGCCAGGAGATCGGCGCGCTGCGGCATCCGCACGCCCAGACCGTCGACGGTGTGCTGCACAGCGTGCTCGCCCTCGATCAGAGCGACGTCGAGCTGCTGGCGGAGCTGGGCACGCCGGTGGTGCTGCTGGGCGACCGTAACGTGGATGTGCCGCGCGACCATGTGATCATCGCCAACACCGAGGGGATCCGTGCGGCGACCGAGCACCTGCTGTACTCCGGCCGCCGGCGGATCGTGGCGTTCGGCGCGCATCCCGCCGACCAGGTCGGCTCGGCCGCGCTGCGTCTGGAGGGATACCGCCAGGCGCTGGAGGCCGCCGGCCTGCCGTTCGACGAGACGCTGGTGGTTCCGGTCGACCCCTGGCACCGGCGCAACGGTGCGGACGCGATGCGCGAACTGCTCGCGACGGGGATGCGGTTCGACGGCGTCGTCGCGTTCAACGACGCCATCGCGCTCGGGGCGCTGCGCGCGCTCCAGGAGGCCGGACGACGGGTCCCGGAGGACGTTGCCGTGATCGGTTTCGACGACATCGAGGAGACGGAGTACTCCATCCCGAGCCTGTCGTCGATCGACCCGGGCCGGGAGCGGATCGCCCGCACGGCCATCGACCTGTTGGTGCGGAGGATCGAGCACCCGGACGAGCCGTTCGTCCCCGAGCGGCTGCCGATGCCGTTCCGGCTGGTCGAACGCGAGTCGACACGGGCCTGACGAAATCCGTTTGACACGGTCACATCCGTTCTGCATCATGGTCTCTACAACGTTGTTCTCTAACGTTGTAGACAAGGGTGTCAGCACACCGCGAAGGGAATCCAATGAAGAAGCTCCTTGCAGCGGGCGGCGTGATCGCAGTCGCGGTCGCGGCGCTCACCGGGTGTTCCGGAGGCAGCGGCGCAGCAGCCAGCTGCCAGAACAAGATCGTCCATTCCGATGCCAAGCAGGTCACCATGTGGGCCTGGTATCCCAACTTCGAGCCGGTCGTCGACCTGTTCAACAAGAACCACAAGGACGTCCAGATCTGCTGGACGAACACCGGTGCGGGTAACGACGAGTACACGAAGTTCTCGACGGCGATCCAGGCCGGCTCCGGCGCCCCCGATGTCGTGATGCTCGAGAGCGAGGTCGTCCCGAGCTACATCGCCGACGGCTCCATCGTCGACCTGAGCAAGCTCGGCGCCGACAAGGTCAAGGACAACTACTCCGAAGGCGCCTGGAGCGACGTCAGCAGCAACGGCTCCGCGTACGCCATCCCGGTGGACGGCGGCCCGGTCGGCCTGCTCTACCGCAAGGACCTCTTCGACAAGTACGGCCTCACCGTCCCCACCACCTGGGACGAGTACGCGGCCGACGCCGAGAAGATCAAGGCCGCGACCGGCGGCAAGACCCTGATGACCGACTTCCCGGGCAACGGCCGCGCCTACCAGACGGCGCTGTTCGCCCAGGCGGGCGCCGCTCCGTTCGAGCTGAGCGGCAAGCAGGACATCAAGGTCGACCTCGACGACCCGGCCAGCCAGAAGGTGCTCACCTACTGGAACGGACTCGTGCAGAAGAAGCTCGTCGGCACGGAGGACTCCTCCACCACCGACTACAACACGCACCTCGTCAACGGCACCTACGCCTCGGTGATCGCGGCCGCGTGGCTGCCCGGTTACCTGCAGGGCTTCACCGGCGCCGACAAGACGGCGAAGTGGGCCGTCGCTCCCGTCCCGCAATGGGACCCGGCGAACCCCGTCCAGATCAACATCGGCGGTTCGGCCTTCGCGGTGAGCAAGCAGGCGCAGGACCAGAAGGCGGCGGCCAAGGTCGCCACCGAGATCTTCGGCACCGAGGAGGCCTGGAAGCTGGGCATCGAGAAGGCGGCGCTGTTCCCGCTCTGGAAGCCCATCCTCGAGTCCGACTACTTCACGTCGAAGGCGTACCCCTTCTTCGGCGGGCAGCAGATCAACAAGGATGTCTTCCTCACCGCGGCGAAGGACTACAAGGGCTTCCAGTTCAGCCCGTTCCAGAACCTCGTGTACGACAAGCTGACCGACGCGGTCAACGCGACCAACAAGGGCAAGGCGACGCCGGAGGCAGCGCTCGAGACCTACCAGAAGGCGGTCGTGAGCTACGCCAAGCAGCAGGGCTACACCGTCAAGTAGCGACAGGATGCGGTGCCCGGGTTCCCCCGGCCCGGGCACCGCGCATCCCCTCGATCCGTTCCACTCCGAAGGGCTTCACCGATGACCCAAACCGCCGTCGCACCGCCGCGGCAGCGCACGCCGCGGACGCCTCGCCGCCGTGACATGGTCGGCCTCCGCCGTGCGCGCTGGGGCTGGGCGTTCACCGCTCCGTTCGCCGTCTTCCTCGTCGCGTTCCTGCTCATCCCGCTCGTCTACGCCTTCGTGCTGAGCCTGCAGAACACGACGCTCGCCGGGGGCACCTCCTGGGTGGGCTTCGCCAACTACATGCGGGCGTTCTCCGACCCGCTCTTCCTCGAGGGCGTCTGGCGCGTCCTGCTCTTCGCCGTCGTCATGATCCCGGCGCAGATGGTGGTGGCGCTCATCGCGGCGCTCCTCATCGACGCGCTGACGACGCGCTTCGCGAAGGTGTCGCGCCTCCTGATCTTCGTGCCGTACGCGGTGCCGGTGGTCATCGGCGCCCTCATGTGGGGCTTCCTCTACAGCCCGAGCTTCGGGCCGGCGCAGCAGCTGTTCGGGTTCGTCGGCCTGCAGGCCCCCAACTTCTTCTCCGACCAGAACGTCTTCGGCTCGCTGGTGAACATCGTCACCTGGCAGTGGGCCGGCTACTACATGATCATCCTGTACGCGGCTCTCCAGGGCGTCGACCCGACGATCTACGAAGCGGCGCGAGTGGATGGCGCCAACGCCTGGCAGATCGCGCTGCGGATCAAGATCCCGATGGTCGCCTCCTCGCTGCTGCTCGTCCTCGTCTTCTCGCTGATCGGGACGCTGCAGTTCTTCAACGAGCCGCAGATGCTGCGCGGGATGGCGTCCGGCTCCATCACCTCCAACTACACGCCGAACATCTACGCGTACACGGTGGCGTTCTCGTACCACCAGTTCAACTACGCCTCCGCGATCGCCTTCGCGCTCGGGATCGTGGTCTTCATCGGGTCGTACGCGTTCATGTTCGCCACGCGCAAGAGAAGCGGACTGATGAAATGACGACAGAACTCGCCGGCATCGAGCCGGCCGCCGACACCCGCAGCATCCGTACCGGCCGTCCCGTCCGCGCTCGACGTGATGCCCCGGCCGGTCGCCGGACGGGCCGCCTGGTCATCCCGCATATCGTGCTCGCGGCCTTCATCGTCTACTTCGCCCTGCCGTTCTGGTGGCTGATCGTCGCCAGCACGAAGAGCCAGCAGACCCTGTTCGACGGCAAGACGAGCCCGCTGTGGTTCGGGGGATCGTTCGACCTGTTCGGCAACATCTCGTCGCTGTTCAGCTACTCGGGCGGCCTGTACGCGCACTGGCTCGGCAACTCGTTCCTGTACGCCATCGCCGGCGGCATCGGGGCGACCGTCCTCTCGGTCCTCGCCGGGTACGGGTTCTCGATGTACGGCTTCCGCGGGCGGAGGGCGTTCTTCGCCATCGTGCTCGGGTCGGTCATGGTCCCGGCGACCGTGCTCGTCATCCCGCTGTTCGTGCTGATGAGCGGCGCGCACCTGACCAACACGATCTGGGCCGTCATCCTGCCTTCGATGCTCAACCCGTTCGCGGTGTACCTGATGAAGGTCTACACCGACGAGGCGATCCCCTCGGAGATGGTGGATGCGGCCCGCGTCGACGGCGCGGGCGAGATCCGGATCTTCGCCCGGGTGGCCCTCCCGCTCATGCGGCCGGCGGTCGTGACCGTGCTGCTGCTGTCGGTGGTCGGCACCTGGAACAACTTCTTCCTGCCGCTCGTGATGTTCTCGAACCCGCAGCTGTTCCCGGTGACCGTCGGCCTCGGAGCCCTGCAGTCGCAGGCCCAGGTCAACACCGGCGGCCAGTCGCTCTGGAACCTCGTGATCACGGGCGCGCTCATCTCGATCGTGCCGCTGATCGTCTCGTTCCTGACCCTGCAGCGATACTGGCAGGGCGGGCTCTCGATCGGCAGCGTCAAGTAAAGCCTCACGGCACAGCTACAGAAATTCGAAAACAGGAGATCCATTTGTCTGAGACCCGCATCGCCCTCGACCGCACCGCGCGCGTCGCGACCGTCAACCGCCGCATCTTCGGCTCGTTCGTCGAGCACCTGGGACGCTGCGTGTACGACGGCATCTACGAGCCGGGGCACCCGACCGCGAACGAGGACGGCTTCCGGCTCGACGTCGTGGAGCTCGTCCGCGAGCTCGGCTCGACGACGATCCGCTACCCGGGCGGCAACTTCGTCTCCGGGTTCCGCTGGGAGGACTCGGTCGGCCCGCGCGTCAAGCGCCCGGTGCGCCGCGACCTCGCCTGGCACTCGCTGGAGTCCAACCAGGTCGGCCTGGACGAGTTCTCGCGCTGGCTGAAGCTCACCGACTCGGAGCTGATGCTCGCGGTCAACCTCGGCACCCGCGGCATCCAGGCGGCCCTCGACCTGCTCGAGTACGCCAACCACCCGTCCGGCACGGCGCTCAGCGACCAGCGGATCGCGAACGGAACGCCGGAGCCGCACGACATCCGGATGTGGTGCCTCGGCAACGAGATGGACGGCCCGTGGCAGACCGGCTACATGACCGCCGACGACTACGGCAAGCTCGCCGCCCGCACCGCCGCGGCGATGAAGATGGCCGACAAGGACCTCGAGCTCGTGGTCTGCGGCTCCTCCGGCTCGGGGATGCCGACCTTCGGCGAGTGGGAGCGCATCGTTCTCGAGCACTCCTACGAGCACGTCGACTACGTGTCGGCGCACGCGTACTACCAGGAGCGCGGCGGCGACCTCGGCTCGTTCCTCGCCTCCTCCGTGGACATGCAGTACTTCATCGACACGGTCGTCTCGACGGCCGATCACGTCGGCAACCGGCTCAAGAGCAAGAAGAAGATCCAGATCTCGTTCGACGAGTGGAACATCTGGTACCTCGACGAGCACAAGGAGTCGGAGGAGGTCAACGACGAGTGGCGGTACGCCCCGCGGCAGCTGGAGGACGTCTACTCGGCCGCCGACGCCGTCGTGCTCGGCAACCTCCTCATCACCCTGCTCAAGAACCACGACCGCGTGACCAGCGCGTCTCTCGCCCAGCTGGTGAACGTGATCGCTCCGATCATGACCGAGCCGGGCGGCGACGCCTGGCGCCAGACCACGTTCTTCCCGTTCTCGGTGACCAGCCGGCTGGCCCGCGGCGAGGTCCTGCGCCCGCGCATCGAGACCGGCTCGTACGAGACCGCCGTCTACGGCGAAGCGGACCTGGTGGATGCGGTGGCCACCTTCGACGAGGCCGACGGCTCGGCCGCGCTCTTCGTCGTGAACCGCAGCCTCACCGAGACGCAGACCGTCCGGGTGGACGTGCGCGACCTCGGTGTCTCCTCGGTGCGCGAAGCCGTTTCCCTGTGGGATGAGGACGTGTACGCGAAGAACACGCTGCACGACCAGAACCGCGTGGGCCTGCGCCCGACGCCCACCGCATCCCTCGACGACGGCGTGCTCACGCTCGAGCTCCCGCCCGTCTCGTGGACGGGCGTCTCGCTCGGCTAGAGCAGGGTCGTGCCCAGCATCCGGTGGCCGATGGCGATGGACTCGCCGTCGACCGCCGAGAGGGGCGAGGTGAGGAAGGCGACCAGGTCGGCGATCTGGTCCGGAGACGATTCCCCGCCTCGCCCCGGTGCGACCTGGGCGTCGGGGGTCTCGGTGACGAGGCCCGGGTTGATGACGTTGACGGCGACGCCGGTCCCCGCGAGCTCGTCGGCGAGGTTCTTCGCGATCAGGATGGTGGATGCGTTGCGCACCACGGCCGTGATGTTGCCGCTGATGTAGGCGTTCTGGCCGCTGATCGCGACGATCCGGCCGAAGCCGGCTTCCCGCATCGCGGGGATCACCGCGCGCGCGACCCGGAGGAACGACAGCGCCTTGCCGTCGATCGCGCTGAGGATCTGCTCGGGGTCGGAGCTGCGGGCGGGGTCGAGGGTCTGCGCCGGCGGCGCCGCCGTCACGACCAGGCCGTCGATGCGTCCGTGGCGCTCCAGCACGGTGTCGATGCCGCGGCGCACGGACTCCTCGTCCGAGGCGTCGAGCGTGACTCCTTCGGTGGCGCTGCGGGAGGCGACGACCACGGTCGCGCCCTCGGCGCGGAGGCGGTCGGCGACCGCCGAGCCGATGAAGCCGGTGCCGCCGACGACGAGGACGACGCGATTCTCAAGCTGAAGATCCATACCCGTCCCAACCCCGTCGAGTCCACAAAAATTGCACGCCTGAGCCGTGGTTTCTGTGCAGTTTGTGCGTACTCGACGGTGGGCGGATGGGGGCGAGGCGTCAGCGGGAGGCGGCGGGGGCCGTGGTGGGTGCGGGGGACTGCAGCGCCTGGGGGATGAGCTTGCGGATGGCGTCCGGCTGCGACGACAGCACCACCACATCCACCCGGCGGTTCTGCGCCAGGTCGGAGTCGGTCGTGCCGGTGTGCCCGGCGACCGGACGCGCCGAGCCGAAGCTGACCGCGGCGATGCGCTCCTGCGGGAAGCCGTTCACCTCGACCAGGTGCCGCAGCACGCTGGTCGCCCGGCCGGCGGAGAGCTCCCAGTTGGTCGGATACGGAGCCCCCGGCTGCCGCAGGTCGGCGTGCCCCTCCACCGAGACCTCGTACGCTTCCGGAGCGAGCACGGGCCCGATGTCGTTGAGGACGGCCACCGCGCGCGCGCTGAGCTCCGCGCGGTTCGAGTCGAAGAACGTCGAGTTGCCGACCAGCCCGATCGTGAGGCCGCGTTCGTCGATCTTGAGCTCCACCGCATCCTGCAGTCCATCGCGGGTGAGGGCGGCCTGGATGAGGTCCTTCAGGTGCTGAAGGTTCTGCGCCTCCTGCTGAGCGAGGGCGAAGTCGGTCGACTTGCCGGACTCGTCGACGTGCTTGGGCGGCACCACGACTCCGGATGCGGTGTCGACCTTCTGCGTCTTCACCTGCCCGAAGCCGGTCGCCAGCGAGTCCTTCAGCTGCTCGAACTTCTTCGCATCCACCGTCGACATGGCGAAGAGCACGATGAACATGCACATGAGCACTGTGACCATGTCCATGTAGGAGGCCATCCAGCGCTCCTCGTTCTCGTGCTCCTCCGGCTCCTCGTGCCTCTTCCGACGGCGGGCCGACATGTCAGGCCGCTTCCTCGACGGGATCCTTCGAACCGCGTGCGGGCTTGGCGGCCTTCGCGGTGCCCTTCTCGGCGTCGCCGTCGGGGACCATCGCGCGCAGGCGCTCGCCGAGGAGGCGCGGCTGCGAGCCGGACTGCACCGCGAGCACGCCCTCCATGAGCAGGGTCATGCGCTCCACATCCAGCTCGGACAGCCGGCGCAGGCGCGCGCCCAGCGGGAGCCAGAGGAAGTTGGCCGACAGCAGACCCCAGAGGGTCGCGACGAACGCGCTGGCGATCATCGGACCGAGCTCGCCCGGCTCGGCAAGGTTCTCGAGCACGTGGGTGAGGGAGACGACGGTTCCGATGATGCCGATCGTGGGCGCGTACCCGCCCATCGCGCTGAAGAACTTCGCGGCGACCCGGTCCTTCTTCGACCGGGTCGCGATCTCGTCCTCCAGCAGAACGCGCAGCTCGTCGCCGTCGGTGCCGTCCGCGATGTTCTGCAGAGCGCGCTTGAGGAACGGGTCGTCGACGTTGTCGGCCTCCTGCTCCATGGCGAGCAGGCCGTTGGCGCGGGCCTTCTCCGCCAGGCCCACGACCTGGTCGATCACGTGCTGCGGCGGCTCGACCTTTCCGCGGAGCGCGCGCGGGAGCGCCTTGACCGCGGTGAGGAAGTCCTTGATCGTGCCGCTGGCGATCCCGACCGCGATGGTGGCCCCGAAGACCAGCACCATGGGGGCGGGCAGCAGCAGCGCACTCAGGTGCGCGCCCTCCATCGTCACCATCGCGACGACGGCGCCGAACGCGAGGACGATGCCGATGATCGTTGCCGGATCCATTACTTCTTCCTTGCTCGCAGGGGGACGGCGCGGGCTTCGGGGTGAGCCCTCCCCGTCTCGTCGTCTTCCAGGCCGGTCAGGGGCACGAGCCCGAGCGGCGGCGCCGGCACGGGTCGAGGGCCGGCGGCGGGCAGATCGTGGGCGAGCGCGATCACATGCGCCCGGTACGCGGCGATCTTCTCGATCACTTCGGGCAGGGACTCGGTGACGATGAACTTCGCCCCGTCGACCATGACGAGAGTGGTGTCCGGACTGGCGTGGATGCGCTCGATGAGGTCGGGGTTGACCGCAAACTGGCTGTCGTTCAGTCGGGTGACGACGATCATGGGCGCGAATCCTGGTCTCGGCTCCGGGTGAGCCGTCACGAGTGCACTATCGGCCTGCGCCGGTCGGTCGTTAGGGGGACGCTCGGTGCATGCGGGATGCCGTTAATGTGCAGCACATCGCACCGATATGTGTGTACGTATGCTAGTCTCGCCTCGCTCCGAGTACACGAGAGAGGCGGCACGGTGAAGAGGGTCCACGTCGACACCGGGCAGCTCCGACTGAACGCCCAGAGCTTGAGCGAGGTGAACGCCGAGCGGTCGAGTTCGCCGTCGGCGCCGGGCAGTCTCGGCGCCGCCAGTGCGATCGGTGCGTTCGACGAATTCGACGGGTACTGGAGTCCCGCTCTGCGCGCCGTGTCCGAGAGCGTCGTCTCGTTGCGGGAGGCGCTCGTGTCCGCCGCCGACGTGTATGAGCGACGTGATGCGGAGAGCGCTCAGGCATTCACGTTGGGTGCTCCCCGTGCGTTCTAGCTCGACGGATTGGTCTCCCGTCGGCCTGGACGACGACCCGACGCCGGGTGATACGGAGACGGTGGACCAGCAAGCCAAGGAGTTCGAGACCACCGCCGAATGGATGTGGTGGCGGGCCGATCGGCTCGACGACGTTCTGAAGCGGGTCGGTGAGCCGCACTGGTCCGGGTACGCGGCCGACGCGTTCGGTGAGCGCCTGCGCACGGTGAGCCGGGCGTGCAGGGACACGTCGAAGCGCTTCATGGAGGCGCGCGAGGCGGCGCTGAAGTGGGTCCTGGCGCTGTGGGGCCAGCAGAACGCCGCCGATGCAGCCCTCACCGCAGCTGAGCAGGCTCTGGAGGAGATCGAGAGGGCCGAAGCCACCCTCGGGCTGCTGAACACCGAACACGCCGGCCTGCTTGCGGCCCTGGCCCACCTCCAGAAGACCCAGCGACAGTACGCGACCACTCCGCCGCCTGCCGGCACCACCGCGCCGACGACGACGGAGGTTGCGGCAGTCCGGCGCCGGGCGGAGGCCGCCGAGGATGAGCTGCGGAGCGCGCGGTCGGGGCTTCAGGACGCGCAGGAGCGGCTGGAGCAGGCGAAGCGGCAGGCGCACACCGCGAAGGAACAGTACGAGACCGAGGAACAGGTCCTCGTCCGTGCTCTGCAGGCGACGCTCTACGGCGCGATGCCCGCACTCGCGCCCTCCCAGCTGGATGATTTCGTCACAACGGTCAGCGAGTTCGCCCTGCTCCCGCCGTCCACCGACGCGGACTCCGCGTTGTTGGACATGCTGACCCTGCTCAAGCCGGAGACGCTGGCGGCTTTTCTCGCCGCCGACCCGAAGCTGGCACAGGAGTTCTGGGACAACCCGCCCGCACCGGAGAAGGTGGCGGCCTGGTGGAAGAAGCTGCCGTCCGAGGTCCGCGAACGATGGTGTCAGTCCGCCCCGGAGGTCATCGGCAACCTGCCCGGGCTCGACGCCGACACCCGTATCCACGCGAATGCGATCCAACTCGCGCGCGACCTGAAGGACCCGACGATCAGCCCGGATTCGGCGCGGGGCAGGACGCTGAGGGACATCCTCGCGGCGCTCGGGGTGGAGAAGCTGCCGGGTGGTACCGCGGCCGGCTACGAGGCGCTGGCGAAGGCCCAGAAGCCGGCCCGCGGGTTGCTCTCTTACAACCTCCGTCACGAGCCCCCTCTGGCAGCCGTGGCCATCGGGGAGGCGAGCGCGGAGACCTCGGGAAAGGTGACCTGGATGGTCCCCGGCATGGACAGCGGACTCGGCGTGGATGGACGCCTCGAGAGCTGGGCTAACGCCGGCATCAATCTCTACAACGAGCACGGCATCTTGGATGGCCTGCCACATATGGTGGTCGCCTGGATCGGGTACGACGCACCGGGTATGGATTCGGTGCTCCACGGTGACAAGGCCGAGTCCGGTGGCCGTCGCTTGTCGGCGGAGCTGGATGGGCAATGGGCCGCTGACAGCATCCTCGGCGGCAACCCCCGTCCGTTCACCGCGGTCGTGGGCCACTCGTACGGTACGACCGTGGCCAGTAACGCGATCAGTGGTCTGAGCCACAACGTGCAGTCGGTCGTCTTCCTCGCCTCGGCCGGTGTCGAAGGTGGCTACTCCGCCGCGAGGGACCTGAAGGTGGACGGCGGCATGCAGCACGTCTACGCCAGCGAATCCTCGCAAGACGCCATCGCGGGCACCGGCCGCGCCTACTCGGGGCGGGTCGATCCCCGGGACGACCGCTACGGTGCCCAGGTGTTCTCCTCCGAAGGCGACGCGGCCCAGCGCCTTGAACCCACCGACGGGCACGACATCTTCGGATACGGCAATGATCGCGGCGCCTTCAACCTGCACGCCAGCTCGGGCCATGGCTACCTCAACAAGGACACCGAGTCGCTCCGCAACACCGCAGCAGCAGCCGTTGGTGCGGATGGAAGAATCAATGGCGGCACCCGGAGCATCCCGCGCAACCAACCCTCGGTCGTCCCGCACGACCGAGGTGGAGGCGGAAAATGAGGCGCATCCGCAGCATTCGAACTGCATTCGGCCTCGTCATCGTCTTCGCACTCACAGGATGCGTCTATCAAGGAGGACCCATGCCTCAGCCCGGTATCAACACCCCGTACGACGGACTTTCGACCAAGCCCAAGGCCCAGCTCCTGGATGAAGCGCTGCAACACGTAAACGATGTCGCGCAGCTTGTCGGTGGTGACTGGCTGGATGTGGGGACCCCGCCCGTCGCATTCGATCCCGCGAACGCCGAACAACGCGACGCATGGCATCGCGCCCCGTGCGACGACCGGGCCACCACCCACCAATACGACGTCAATGTGCGGCAACTAGCCGGCCCGTCCGAGTTCGATCCTGATGCCCTGAGCGAGAAGGTGCGCACCTATTGGCTAGGTCTCGGGTACCGGGTCCGTCAGATCGGGCCTGCCGCGCAGGACAGCGGGGGTCACCGGTCGATCATCGTCGACCTGCCCCATAGCGCTTCCGTCAGCTTCTCCGCGAACACCGAGATCCTGGGCATCTCTGCCTCCAGCGAGTGCGGTAAGTGGGACTGACCCGCCTACGGCCGGTCGACGACGGTGCTTCGGCCGGTATGGAGGGTGGTTCGAAGGCAGGCATCCCTTGAGGCGCATCCGCAGCATTCGAACTGCATTAGGCCTCGTCATCGTCTCCGCACTCACAGGATGCGTCTATCAAGGAGGGCCCATGCCGCAGCCCGGCGTCAACACCCCACATGACGGGCTTTCGACCAAATCCAAGACTCAACTCCTCGACGAAGCGCTCAACTATGTCGATGAAGTCGCCCAACTCGTCGGCGGCGAATGGCTCGATGCCGGGGTGCCTCCCACTGTTTTCAGCCTTGAAGACAGGGAAGGCTGGTCCTGGCTATCGTGCGACCACCGAGCCACCACGGGTCAATACGACGTCAATGTGCGGCAATTGGCCGGTCCGTCGTCCGAATTCGATCCTGATGCCTTGAGCGCGAAGGTGCGCTCCTATTGGGAGGGTCTCGGATACCGGGTCCGTCAGATCGGGCCTGCCGCGCAGGACAGCGGGGGACACCGGTCGATCATCGTCGACCTGCCGCATAGCGCTTCCATCAGCTTCTCCGCGAACACCGAGATCCTGGGCATCTCCGCCTCCGGCGAGTGCACTAAGTGGGACTGACCCGCGTCGGGGCGACCGCCAACCAGGTGTCCGCCTCGAACCCGTCCGTCCACCTCGTTCCCTAACAAGAGCCGCCCACCTGCCGATAGTCCCTCCCGTGACGACTCTGCAGGCCCCGTCGCCGGACGCCCCCGAGGCGCCGGTCTACGACTTCCGGCGGCCGACGACGCTCGCGCGCGAGCACTCGCGCGTGCTGGAGCTGGCGTTCGAGACGTTCGCCCGGCAGTGGGGCACGCAGTTGACCGCGAAGGTGCGTGTGCTCAGCCAGGTAGAGTGCGACTTCGTTCAGCTGCAGACGTACGACGAGTACGCGGCGTCGCTTCCGGCGACCACGGCCATGGTGCTGTGCGAGCTGGAGCACATCGCCCCGAAGGCGGTCATCCAGTTCCCGACCACGGCCGCCCTGTCGTGGGTGAACGCGATGCTCGGCGGTCAGGGCACCCCGGTCGATCACGAGCGCACCTTCACCCAGATCGAGCACGCGCTGGTGCGCCGGCTGATGGATGACGCACTGGAGGATCTGCGCTATTCGCTCGGCTCCATCCTGCTCGCGCCGATCACCGTGGACGCCATCCAGTACAACTCGCAGTTCGCTCAGGCCGCCGCGACCTCCGAGCTGATGATCGTGGCGGGTTTCGAGCTGCGTGTCGGCGAGAACGTCGCCCGTGCGACCGTCGCCCTGCCCGCCGTCGCCCTGCTCCCGCAGCTGGGCGAGACGAACCCGACCCACAGCACCGAGAACGCGCGTGAGCTGGTCGACGCCCAGCTGGCGCGCGTCCCCGTGGATGTGGCCCTGCGGCTGGCCCCGGCGGCCGTGCGTCCCAGCGTTGTGCTGGGGCTGGCGGTCGGCGACCTGCTGCCGCTCCCGCATCCACAGCACCGACCCTTCGATCTCACGGTCGGCGGGCAGACCGTCGCTTCGGCCGCTCTCGGCTCCAGCGGCTCGCGTCTCGCCTGCGTGATCGTCAACACAGAGGACTGATTCCGATGAGCATGACCAGCACCGCACACGCCTCCGGCCTCTCGCTCGGGCAGGCGCAGGCCGCCGCCGAGGCGCTCGCCCGCGTGCTGCCGACCGGCGCGCCGCTGACCCCGCTGCTGTCGCAGGGGTCGGAGGTGCAGGACGCCGCGCGTGCCGTTGTCGCGACCTTCGTCGGCGCCGTCTCCGCCGATCTCGCCGTCGTGCTGCTCGAGGCGCCGCAGCTGGTCGACGAGGGTGCGGACGGCGCGCCGGTGGTGGCGCTCCAGGATGTGCTGCAGCCGGCCCTCGAGGCCGCCAGCGACACGCTCGGCGCGGGCGTCCTGGATGACGCCCGCCCGGACGACGCCTCGGAACTGTTCGCCGACCCGGCCACCTCGGTCTTCGCCCTCTCCGGCCCGTCCGGGATCGCCGGCTGGTTCGCGGTCCGCGGGCGCGCGTCGGTCGCCGAGCGTACGGGCAACAGCGCGCTGGGCGGCAAGCTCGCGCGCATCAGCAACGTCGAGATGGCGCTGACCGTCGAGATCGGCCGCACCCGCATGGCCGTGCGCGACGTGCTCGCGATGGAGCCGGGCGCGGTCATCGAGCTCGACCGCTCCGCCGGGTCGCCCGCCGACGTGCTGCTCAACGGCCGTCTGATCGCGCACGGCGAGATCGTGGTCGTCGACCAGGACTACGCGGTCCGCATCACGAAGATCCTCGACACGGCGGAAGACCTGGACTGACCGAGGCTCGCTACGGCCGCACGATGCGGCCGAGCGTACGGGTGTAGTCCTCTTTGATGATGTCGAGGTGCGCCCAGGTCTCCAACGACCCGACACTGGGAAGCGCGCGCAACTCCTCGATGACGGCCAGCACGCCCGCGGTCGCCGTTCCGACGATCGTCGCGATGACGTCGTAAGCACCGTGCGCGGCCGCCGCCAGGTCGACGGCGGAGGTCGCGACGAGGTACCGGTGCACCGGCCCGGGGTCGCCGCGCAGGGCGATCCCGACGCCGACGGCGACCCGGTTGCGGGAGAGGCCACCGGCGTCGATCGCGGCGATGCGGATGACGCCCGCGTCGAGCAGCCGACGCACACGAGCGCGCGCTGACGACGGGGAGAGCCGGACCGCGTCGGCGAGAGCCCGATAGCTGGCGCGACCGTCGTCCTGCAGGATCGCGATGAGGTCGTGGTCGAGCCGATCGAGACGCACATCGCTGACCGACGCGGCCGTGATGAACTCCTTCAGCAATGCGTCGTACGTCGTGACGCGCACCCGGCGGACGCCGGGGATCGCCCGGATGGCGGCCAGCGTGGCGCTCAGCTCGTCCGCATCCCCATGGCGCGACTCGAACACCAGCGAGGACGCGCCGGCGACCAGGGAGACGAACACCGTGTCCGGCAGCTCGGCGATCCGCTCGGCGACCGGTCGGGCCGGCCCGTCCACGTCGACGAGCCCGTGGATGAGCACGTTGAGGCCGGCGAAGCCGGGGTCGAGCGCCGCGACGACGCGCAGACCGTCGCGGCCGATCAGCGTGCTGAGACGCCGGGAGACGAGATCGCGTGAGACGCCGAGGGTTCGGGCGAGTTCGTGGATGCTGGCGCGGCCGTCCGCCTGCAGCGCGCGCACCAGGCTGCTGTCGAGCGCGTCGCTGTCGCGATCGGGGGTGCTTCGGTCGTGGCGGATCGGCACATCGGGCAGAATACCCGGAATCGCTCCCCGTGCGCGTCGAATCATCGACGCAAGGACAATGGATGTGACGATCCGCGCTGCAAATGACGACCAAAGTCGGCAGATCGACGGCGAGAGGCGTTCCGTCACGCGGAACTGCGCTTGCGCCCGCGGCCGGACGGCGTGAGACTTCACGACGAACTTGATGACAATACGAGCAAAGGAGCTGTGTGTGTCTGTCACCGAAGCACGCCCCGTCGGACACCGGCGGGCGCTGAAAGCCGGTCTCGCCTCCGTGGTCGGGACGACCATCGAATGGTACGACTTCTACGTCTACGCGACGGCCGCGGCCATCGTCTTCCCCCAGGTGTTCTTCCCCGAGGTCAACCACGCGCTCGGAACGCTCGCGTCGTTCGGCACGTACGCCGTCGCCTACTTCATGCGTCCGCTGGGCGGCATCATCTTCGGGCACATCGGCGACAAGCTCGGCCGCAAGCGCGCGCTGACCCTGACGCTGTTCATCATGGGCGTCGCCACCGTCCTGGTCGGCTGCCTGCCCGGCTACGCCGCCATCGGGATCGCCGCGCCCATCCTGCTGATCCTCCTCCGTATCGCCCAGGGCCTCGCGGTCGGCGGCGAGTGGGGAGGCGCGAGCCTGATGTCGGTGGAGAGCGCGCCGCCGAAGTACAAGACCTTCTATGGCGGGTTCACCCAGCTCGGCAACCCGCTCGGAGCGCTCCTGGCCTCCGGAGCCTTCTGGATCCTCGCAGCGGCGGGCGACGACGTCCTGCTGACCTGGGGCTGGCGCGTCCCGTTCCTGTTCAGCATCGTGCTGATCGGCGTCGGCATCTGGGTGCGGTACCGGGTGGAGGAGACCCCGGTCTTCGAGGAGAAGATCGAGGGCCACACCCAGTCGACCCCCATCCTGTTCGCCCTGCGGAACAACTGGCTGCCGATGCTGCTGGGCTTCTGCATCATCGCGATGTCGTCGGGCGGCTACGTGATCGCCACCACGTTCGTGCAGAACTTCGCCACCAGTCCGGAGGTGGGGCTGCAGGCCAGCATCATCCTCGGTGCCATGACGGTCGCGTCGTTCATCGAGGCGCTGGTCACCCTGCCGCTGGCGATGCTGGGCGACAAGTGGGGAGGCAAGCGCGTGATCATCCTCGGTTCGGTGCTCTCCTTCGTCGCCGTGATCCCGCTCGTGCTGGTGATCCAGAACCATCAGGTCGCCCTGATCTACGTGTTCGTCAGCGTCATCCGCATCACCCTCAGCGGAGCGTGGGCCCCGCTGTCCACGGTGATGACGCAGATGTTCCGGCCGCAGGCCCGCTACACGTCGATGTCGCTGTCGTACGGGATCGGCGCCGCCGTCTGGGGCGGCCTGTCTCCCGCGATCGCGACCGGGCTGATCGTCGCCACCGGCACCTTCTGGTCGGCGATCTGGTTCTTCGGGGCGCTCGCGCTCATCGCCGTGATCGGTACGTGGTTCGCCCCGCAGCACTCCGACTCCGCCCCGGTGACCGGGTCGTTCAACCCGCGCCTGGACACGACCGCTATCAAGACCACGAGGATCTGACCGTGCGACACCTGGCCACTTTCGATGACCGCGACTCGGCCCCGACGCTCGTGACCGCCGACCTCATCCTGACCGTCGACGACAGCGCCCCGCGCGCGGAGGCCATGCTCACCGCCGGTGGGCGGGTCGTGGCCGTCGGCTCGCGGGAGGAGGTCGAGGCGGAGGCGCGAAGGCTGGGCCTCGAACCACGTCGCGCCGACTTCCCGGGTGCGACGATCGTGCCGGGTTTCGTCGACGCGCACGCGCATCCCCTCATGTACGGGCAGCTGCTCACCTGGGTGGATGTGAGCCCCGAGAAGGCGGGCTCGATCCCGGAGATCGTGGAGCGGATGCGCGAGGGCGCCCACCGGCTCCCGCCCGGCGTCCCGCTGCGCGGCTACGGCTACGAGCAGCGCAACCTCGCGGAGCGTCGGCATCCCACCAAGGAGGAGTTGGACGCGATCGCCACCGACCGCGAGGTGTACGTCATGAACGCCTCGGGTCACGGCGGAGTCGTCAACACGTTCACGCTCGACAAGTACGGCATCACCCGCGATACTCCGAACCCGGAGGGCGGAGAGTTCTTCCGCGACGCGGACGGCGAGCTCACGGGCGAGCTCTCCGATGCGGCCTGCAACGTGCTCACCGGTCTGCACGGCGTCAAGATCGGCCACCACGGCCCGAACTTCCACCTCGGGGATGAGCCGGCCGAGCACCAGCGCCAGCTCGATATCGCGCAGCGCGAGTTCCTCTCCTCCGGCGTCACCGCGCTCGGCGACGCGCAGGTCTCGAAGCGCGAGCTCGCCGCCTACCTCGCGATGGCGGACCGCGGCGCGCTCTCGATGCGGGTCTCGATGTACCTCCTGTCGCATCTGCTCGACCAGGCGATCGACATCGGCCTCACCGGGCCGTTCGGCAACGCCTTCCTCTCGGTCGCGGGCATCAAGCTGTACGCCGACGGCACGCTCGGCGGCTGGACGGCGTACTTCCCGGAAGGGTACGTGGGCGACCCGTGCCGCCGCGGACAGCTGTACCACGAGCCCGCAGAGTACGCGGGACTGGTGGCGAAGGCGCATGCCGCCGGGCTGCAGACGGCGACGCACGCGCAGTCGCCGACCGCCATCGCGATGGTCGTCGACGCCGTCGAGCAGGTGCTGAGCGAGCATCCCGATCCGGATGCGCGTCACAGGATCGAGCACTGCGGGCTGCCGGCCCCCGCCGAGATCGAGCGGATGGCGCGTCTCGGCATCCGGCCGGTGAACCAGACCCAGCACTATTACAACTGGGGCGAGGGCGTCGAGCAGGCCATCGGGACACCTGGCGAACGCTTCAATCCGCTGGGCGAATTCGTCGACGCGGGAGTGCCGGTGACGATCTCGTCCGACGCTCCCGTGGCGGAGCCGCGGCCCCTGGAGGCGATTCAGGCCGCCGTGACCCGGGTCACGCGTCGCGGCCACAAGCTCGGCCCGGACTCTCTGTGCATCAGCGCGGAGGCTGCGCTGCGGGCGCACACCCTGGAGGGGGCGATCTCCCTCGGCCGCGAGAACGAGTTCGGGTCGCTCGAACCGGGCAAGCGGGCCGACTTCGTCGTGCTGGGCGCGAATCCGCTGACGGCCGACGCGGACACGATCGCGGACATCCCGGTCGTGGCGACCTGGGTGGACGGCACCGAAAGGCACCGCGTCGATGTCGCCTGAGACCACGGAGGAGAGGGAGACGCAGGCCCGGCGCACAACGGGCTGGGCCGTCATCGAGACGCTGCGCGGCTACGGGGTCGACTCCGTGTTCGGAATCCCGGGCACGCACAACCTGGAGTTCTACCGCCCGCTCACCGCGCTCGGTGTCCATCCGGTGACCACCCGCCACGAGCAGGGCGCCGGATACGCGGCCGATGGATGGTCGCTGCAGACGGGCAAGCCGGGCGTGGTGATCACGACGAGCGGACCGGGCCTGCTGAACGCGCTCTCGGCCGCCGGGACGGCGTACTGCGAGTCGCGGCCGATGATCCTTCTGGCGCCCGGCCCCGCGCGCGGGCACGAGTTCGCGGACGTGGGCACTCTGCACGAGACCAAGGACCAGCTGGGCGCCGCCTCCGCCATCGTCGAGTGGGGGCGCCGCGTGCAGTCGGACGAGGAGGCCGTCGAGGCCGTTCATGACGCGTTCGCGCTGTTCGCGACCGGGCGACCGCGCCCGGTCTACATCGAGGTGCCGCTCGACCTCCTGGAGGAGGAGACGGAGCTGTCACCCGAGGTCGTGGCACCACGCCGCCCCGCCGGTATCCCCGCGCCCGACAGTGCCGCGATCGCGGACGCGGCCCGCCTGCTCGCCGCGGCGAGCGACCCCGTCATCCTCGCCGGCGGCGGGTCGCGCCGTGCGACCGCCGAACTGCGCGCCCTGGCCGAACGCCTGGGCGCACCGGTGATCACGACGCTGAACGCGAAGGGCGTGCTCGACGAGCACCACCCCTTGTCGCTCGGTGCGAACCTGCGGCTGGCCGCCGCCCGCAACCGGGCCAGGGATGCGGATGTGCTCCTGGTCGTCGGCTCGAAGCTCGGCGAGGCCGAGCTGTGGGTCGAGAGGCTGGAGGCGCGTGGCCGCGTCATCCGCATCGATGTGCTGGAGTCGCAACTGGACAAGAACCAGCCCGCCGACATCGGCATCGTGGCGGACGCAGCGGCGGCGCTCGCCGCGCTCGCCGAAGCCCTGGGAGCCGGTGAGCCGTCGACCGACGCCCGCGTGGAGGAGACCCTCGCAGCCGTCGCCGCCGAATGCGCCGACCTGTCACCCGTCAACACCGCCATCGCCGACGCCATCGCCGCCGCTCTCCCCGCCGACGCGATCGTGACCACGGACTCGTCGCAGATCGGCTACTGGGGCCTGCTCAACCGGCTCCGGGTCGCCACCCCGAATTCGACGCCCTACATGGCCACGTATGCGACGCTCGGGTACGGCCTGCCCGCGGCCATCGGCTCACGTATCGCCACACCGCACCGGCCGGTGTTCGCCGTCGTCGGCGACGGCGCGCTGATGTTCTCGCTGCAGGAGTTCATGACGGTCGTCGAGCAGCGGCTCGACATCACCGTGATCGTCGTCGACAACGGCGGCTACGCCGAGATCAAGCAGAACGAGGCGGATGCCGGCATCGCGCCGATCGGGGTCGACCTCGCGCAGCCCGACTGGGCCGCCCTGGCCGCGGCGTTCGGCGGGACGGGGCACCGCGTCCGATCCGCAGGCGAGCTGGCCGAGGCGGTCGCCGTCGCGAGCGATGCGGGCGGTCTGCACCTCATCCACCTGCCCCAGACGGACTTCTCCGCGTAAGGAACCACCCATGAACACCCCCAGCACCCCGCCCATCGGCCCGTCCGACGCGTCGAAGACCCCGCGCTATGCCGGGCTGTCCACCTTCGCCCGCCTGCCCCGCCTCGAGGACGTCCCCGCCGTCGACCTCGCCGTGGTCGGCATCCCGTTCGACACGGGCGTCAGCTTCCGGCCCGGCGCGAGATTCGGTCCGGAGCACGTGCGCGCCTCCAGCCGTCTGCTGCGGCCCTACAACCCGGCGCAGGACTTCTCGGCGTGGGAGGCCGTGCAGATCGCGGACGCCGGCGACATCGCCGTCAACCCGTTCCACATCGACGAAGCCGTTCGGCAGATCGCGGATGCGGCGCGTGACCTGGGCAGCCGGGTGCAGCGCATCCTCACGGTCGGCGGCGATCACACCATCGCGTATCCGCTGCTGAAGGCGATCAGCGAGAAGCACGGACCCGTCGCCGTGCTGCACTTCGACGCCCACCTCGACACCTGGGACACCTACTTCGACGAGCCGATCACGCACGGAACCCCGTTCCGGCGGGCGTCCGAGGAGGGCTTCCTCGACCGCTCCGCGTCTGTCCACGTCGGCACCCGCGGCCCGCTGTACAGCAAGCAGGACCTCGAGGACGACGAGCGGCTCGGGTTCGCGATCGTGTCGAGCGAGTACATCGAGGAGAACGGCGTCCCGGCCGCGTTGGAGCGCATCCGCCGGCGGGTGGGCGATCGACCGTTGTACATCTCCATCGACATCGACGTGCTCGACCCCGCGCATGCGCCCGGCACGGGCACCCCGGAGGCGGGTGGTCTCACCAGCCGCGAGCTGCTGCGCCTGCTGCGCGGACTCACCGACCTCAACATCGTCGGGGCCGACCTGGTCGAGGTGGCGCCCGCCTACGACCACGCCCAGATCACCGGGATCGCCGCCGCCCACGTCGCCTACGAGCTGATGACGGCGATGGCGCAGGTCATCGTGCGGGAGGGCAGCGCGCATCCCCGGAGTGCGGCGGATTCGGATGACTGACGCAGCCACCCGCCGCCCGGTCGCCGTCTACACCGATGTCGACGACACCGACCCGGCGCCCGGCATCGCGCTTCTCGAGGCCAACGGCTTCGAGGTGCGCGTTCTCGGCACCCGCGACCCCGAGGCGATCGTGGCGGGCGCTCGGGATGCCGATGCCCTGCTGCCCGGTTACGCGTCGATCACGCGCGAGATGATCGAGGCCCTCCCGCAGCTGCGTATCATCGCGCTCATGTCGATGGGATTCGACTACGTCGACGTGGATGCCGCCACGGAACACGGGGTCTGGGTGACGAACGTGCCGGGCGCCGCGACGGAGGAGGTGGCGACCCACGCGCTCGCCCTGCTGCTGGCCAGTGCGCGGCAGCTCCGGTTCTACACGGCGTCCGCGACGCCGGAGCGGTGGAACGATCGTGCCGTCCCGGCGCCGCCGCGGCTCAGCGAGCTGACGCTCGGCATCGTCGGCCTGGGCCGGATCGGTCGCGAGTTCGCCCGTGTTGCCGGTCCGCTGTTCGGGCGCGTGCTCGGCTACGACCCGATGCTGCCGGACACCGCATCCACCGCCGCCGACCTCAGCGCGCTGGGGATCGAGCGCGCGTCGCTCGACGAGGTCCGCCGCCGTTCGCACGCGCTCTCGCTGCACGTCCCGCTCACCCCGGGGACCGAGCGGATGGTGGATGCCGCCTTCCTCGACGACATGCCCCCCGGCTCCCTGCTGCTGAATGTGTCGCGGGGCGGTCTCATCGACAACGCCGCCCTGGTCGCTGCGCTGGACTCCGGGCGGCTGGCCGGCGCGGCGCTCGACGTGCTGGACCAGGAGCCGCCGGGCCCGCAGCATCCGCTCGTCGGGAGGGATGACGTCGTGCTGACACCGCACATCGCCTACTTCTCGCGGCGCACCGAGATCGAGTACGTCCGCATCCAGGCGCAGAACGCCGTGACCGCGTTGGCGACAGGGAGCCCGGACTCGCCGGTGAACCGTCCGGGCTGACTCCCGCCGTCCCTCACCGCAGCGGCGTCCACCCCGGCGGCAGTGCGCCGCCCAGTCCGGCGCGCTCCGCATCCGCCGCCGCCGACCAGCCCTGCGCCGCGCCTTCGGCGTCGAACCCGCCACGGGCCAGGCGGAAGCCGACGTCCTCATGCTGCGTGCGCGGCGGGCCGCCGCGCCGGACGGACGCCCGCACGTTCCACGCGTCGTCCGCGAACCCGCCGCCGCGGAACACCCGGTAGTCGCGGTACCGGCCCGGGTCCAAGAAGTCCCAGCACCACTCCCACACATTGCCGAGGGTGTCGAAGAGCCCGTTGAGGTTGGGCAGCCGCAGCCCGACGTCCGCCGGAGCGGTCAGGCCGTCGGCGCTCGTCCAGGCGATCTCCGCCAGTGGCCCGTAATGCGGAGTCGTCGATCCGGCGCGGCACGCGTGCTCCCACTCGGCCTCAGTGGGCAGACGGTAGCCGTCCGCATCCACGTGCCAGGTCACGTCCTCGCCGTCGAAGGTGTACGCGGGGTCGAGTCCCTCCCACTCCGAGGCCGCGTTGCAGATGCGCACAGCCCGCAGCCAGCTGATCCCGGTCGCCGGACGGCGGGGATGCGGGGCCGGCTCGCCGATCAGCTCGGCGACCTGCTCCTCGGTCACCGCGAACACGCCGATCTCGAACGGCTCCAGCTCCACGGACCAGCGCCGCTTGCGCCGGGCATCGTGCAGCTGCACGGTCCCGCCCCCAACGCTCGCCATCTCTATCTCCACTCCTCCACCCTCCCACGCAGCGCCGAAGTGCACGTCGTGGCAGGTATTCGGCGCGAATAGCGACCACGACGCGCACCTCGGCGAACCCCTAACGGCACGGACCCGGCGGCCGATAGTGCGCAGCGTGGAGACCCTGTTCGTTGCGTTGCGCGTCGCGGTGGTGCTCGGCGTCATCGTCGCGCTGCTGTGGTTCGTGCAGCGACGGGTGACGAAGGGGCGCACCTCGGCACGCGGCCGTCGCGGCAACGCGGTGACCGTCGTCGGACGTCAGGGCATCGGCCAGAAGGCGTCGGTCGTCGTCGTGGATGTCGACGGCAGCCGGTTCGTCCTCGGCGTCACCGAGCGCCAGGTCAGCGTCCTCCATTCCGGTGACCGCCCGCAGGATGCGGACGTCACCCCGCTCAAGCCCGTGCGCGAGGTGGAGGCCAGGACCGGCACCACCGACGCGCCGGCGAGCACAGGCACCACAGGCACCACCAGCAGCACCAGCACCACGACGACCACCAGGCAGGATGCCGACTTCCTCACGGCGCAGGGACGCGCCTCGCTCTTCGACGAGGCACTCAAAGGCTCGATCCTGTCCCCGGCAACGTGGCGTCAGGCGAGTTCGGCGGTGCGCCCCAAGAAGTGACGGCGCCGGAGGTCACGGCGCGCACAGCGCGCGCCCGCATGCCCCGCCTCGCGGTAGCCGGCGTCCTGGTCGCACTGATCGTCGCGGCCATCGTCCTCCTCAGCGCCACCGCCGCGCACGCCGTGCCCACGCCCGTCCCGACCCCGTCCGGGCCGGCCGGACCCACGGGCGGTTCCGGCGGCATCACCCTCGACATCAACGGCCCGAACGGCACGCCGAGCGCCGCCATCCTGACTCTGCTCGGCATCACCGTGCTGTCGGTGGCGCCCGCGCTGCTGCTGATGATGTCGTCGTTCACGAAGATCTTCGTGGTGCTCGCGATCACGCGGAACGCGCTCGCGCTCCCGTCCATCCCGCCGAACCAGGTGCTCGCGGGGCTGTCGCTGTTCCTCAGCCTGTTCATCATGAGCCCAGTACTCGTCGACATCAACAACACCGCCGTGCAGCCCTATCTCGCGGGGCACATCGACTTCACGGCGGCCGCCCACGCGGCGGAGGCGCCGCTGCGCGGGTTCATGGCAGCGCACACCCGCGAGGAGGACATCGCGCTGATGACCCGTGCCGCAGGCCGCCCCAACCCGGACAGCGTGAGCGCGGTGCCACTGCTGACGCTCATCCCTGCGTTCATGATCTCCGAGCTGCGTGCCGCGTTCATCATCGGCTTCGTCATCTTCGTGCCGTTCCTGGTGATCGACATGGTGGTCTCGGCGGCGCTCATGTCGATGGGCATGATGATGCTCCCGCCGGTGATGATCTCGCTGCCGTTCAAGATCCTGCTGTTCGTGCTGGTCGACGGCTGGGGACTCATCATCACGAGCCTGATCACGAGTTACGGGGGTGGTGGCGGATGAACCCGAACGCCGTCCTCGACATCGCCATGCAGGGCCTCATGGTGACCGCGAAGCTGGCCGCGCCGATCGTGGTCACCGCGCTGGTCGTCGGCTTCGCGATCTCGCTGGTGCAGTCGATCACGCAGATCCAGGAGGTCACCCTCTCGTTCGTGCCGAAGGCGGCCGCCGTGGCCATCGCGCTGATCATCTGCGGGCAGTGGATGATCGCCGAGCTGGTCTCCTTCACCCACGTCCTCTTCGACAAGATCCCGCAGCTGCTGGGCGGTGGCTGATGTCCATCCCCATCGACCTGGCCGCGATCGAGGCGATCGCGCTGGCCTCCCTCCGCATGGTCGCCTTCCTGGTGATCGCGCCGCCGTTCTCGTACAACGGCTTCCCCGCGCAGGTGAAGGGGATGCTCGCCATCGGGCTCGCCGTCGCCGTCGCTCCGCGCGTGGGCGCCGGCTACCGGTCGGCCGACACCGGAGCCTTCCTGCTCGACATGGTGCGCGAGCTCGCTGTGGGGGCGACGCTCGGGTTCCTGGTCTTCGTGGTGTTCGCGGCGATCCAGTCGGCGGGCAGCCTGATCGACCTGTTCGGCGGCTTCCAGCTGGCGCAGGCGTTCGATCCGCAGTCGATGATCAACGGCGCGCAGTTCACGCGGATGTTCCAGCTCACCGCCCTCGCGCTGCTGTTCGCGTCGGGCGGCTACCAGCTGATCATCGGCGGGCTCATCCGCACGTTCGACGCCGTCCCGCTCGCCGCGGGCCTCAGCATGGCCGACCCGGCGAAGCAGATGGTCGACGGGCTGACCCAGATGTTCCTCGCGGCACTGCAGATCGCCGGGCCGCTGATCGTGGTGCTGTTCCTCGCCGACGTGGGCCTGGGCCTCCTCACCCGGGTCGCCCCCGCGCTGAACGCGTTCTCGCTCGGCTTCCCGCTGAAGATCATGCTCACCGTCGTGCTCGCGGCCATCGTCTTCGTCGCGCTTCCGGGCGTCGTCTCCGGCCTCACCGACACTGCCGTCAAGACCATGCTGGGGGTGGGCCGATGAGCGACGCGCAGGAACGCACCGAGCAGGCGACCGAGAAGCGGATGAAGGAGGCGCGCTCCAAGGGCCGCCTCTCGAAGTCGACCGACCTGACGGCCTGGGTCGGCGTCGGAGCCGCCGCCGTCATGCTGCCGTTCACGCTTCAGGCCGGCAGCACCGCCGCGATCGAGCAGCTGTTCTCGATCCGCTCGGTGATCGAGAGCCCCGACCCGGCGAAGGCGGTCGCCGCGCTCGGCGACGGGCTCGGCAGCATCATGGCGACGATCGGACCGCTGCTGGCGGTGGGCGCGCTCGCCGTGGTGGGCGCCGCGGCCGTGCAGGGCGGCATCCACTTCAAGAAGCTCGAGGGCAAGTACGAGCAGTTCAACGTGGTCCAGGGCATCGGCCGGGTGTTCGGGATGCGCGCCCTCTGGGAGGGCGCCAAGACCTTGCTGAAGTCGGCGGTTGTCGCGATCGGGCTGTTCCTGGTCGTCCAGGGGCTGATGCCGGTGCTGCTCACCTCCGGTTCGATGCCGCTCGCCTCCCTGCTCTCGGCCGCTTCCGGCGGAACGGCCGGGCTGCTGCAGGCGGCGGTCGGCGCGGGTCTCGTGCTGGCAGGACTCGACGTGCTCGTGGTCATGCGCCGCAACCGCAAGCACACGCGCATGAGCAAGCAGGAGGTGCGCGACGAGAACAAGAACACCGAGGGCGACCCGCTGGTGCGCTCGCACCGCCGCTCCCGGCAGCTGGCGATGAGCCGCAACCGCATGATCGCGGCGATCGGCGGGTCGGATGTGGTGCTCGTCAACCCGACGCACATCGCCGTGGCGGTGAAGTACGAACCGGGCAAGTCGGCCCCGCGGGTCGTCGCGAAGGGCGCGGGCGCGATCGCCCTGCGCATCCGCGAGAAGGCGGAGGAGGAGCGCGTGCCGATCGTCAAGGACATCCCGCTTGCCCGCGCGCTGCACGCCGGCTGCGAGGTCGGGGACGAGATCCCCGTCGAGCTCTACAACGCGGTCGCGCGGGTGCTCGCCTTCGTCATGTCGCTCAAGCAGCGCGGTTCCGCGGCCGGACTCCACACGATGCGACCGCAGCTCCAGGGAGGGATGTCGTGAAACCGAACAAGGGTCTCGCCGCCAAGGTCGCCGTGCCGATCGGGGTGGTCGGCATCATCATGCTGCTCGTCGTCCCGGTGCCGTCGTGGATCCTCGACATGCTCATCATCGTCAACATCATGCTGGCGCTGGTCATCCTGCTCACGACGATGTTCGTCAAGAAGCCGCTCGACTTCTCCGTCTTCCCGTCGCTGCTGCTCGTCGCGACCCTGTTCCGGCTCGGGCTCAACGTCGCCTCCACGCGCCTGGTGCTGGGCGACGGGTTCGCCGGGCAGGTCATCCAGGCGTTCGGGCACGTGGCGGTCGGCGGCTCGATCATCATCGGCGCCGTGGTGTTCCTCATCCTGGTGGTCATCCAGTTCATCGTCGTCACCAAAGGCGCGGAGCGCGTGGCGGAGGTGGGCGCCCGCTTCACCCTCGACGCCATGCCGGGCAAGCAGATGGCGATCGACGCCGACCTCAACGCCGGGCTCATCACCGAGGAGCAGGCGCGGGCGCGGCGCGCGGAGGTTTCGGCCGAGGCGGACTTCTACGGCGCGATGGACGGCGCCTCGAAGTTCGTCAAGGGCGATGCGATCGCGGGCATCCTCATCATCGTCATCAACGTCGTCGGCGGTATCGCGATCGGCATGATCCAGCGCGGCATGCAGCTCGGCGACGCGGTCAACTCGTACACGCTGCTGACCATCGGCGACGGTCTCGTGTCGCAGATCCCCGCGCTGCTCATGGCCGTGTCGACGGGCATGATCGTGACCCGGTCGAACGCCGAATCCGAGATGGGCACGACGGCGAGCAACCAGCTCAGCCAGTCGCGCAACGCCCTGATGATCGCGGGATGCGCCGCGATCGTGATGGCGCTCATCCCCGGGATGCCGCCCATCCCGTTCGTGCTCGTCGGCGCGTTCCTCATCCTCGCGTCGCAGCGCATCAAGACCGCGCAGGCGGCGGCGAAGAAGGCGCAGGCGGCGCAGAACGCCGTCGCCACGGCGACCAAGTCGGAGACGACCGAAGACCTGATCGAGCAGATGCGCGTCCACGCGCTCGAGATCACGCTCGCCCCCGACCTCGTCGACATCGTCAGCGGCGCCTCCGACGACCTGCTCGCCCGGGTGCGGGCCCTGCGGCGCAAGATCGCGCTCGAACTGGGCGTGATCGTCCCGCCGGTCCGCACCCGCGACAGCGCGGAGCTGCCGCCGTCGACCTACGTCATCAAGATCGCCGGGGTGGAAGCCGGCCGCGGACAGGCGCCCTCCGGCCGGGTGCTCGCCCTCGGCGACGCCCTCGACAACCTGCCGGGCACGCCGACCGTCGAGCCGGTGTTCGGACTCCCGGCGAAGTGGATCCCCTCCGAGATGCGACACAGCGCCGAACTGGGCGGTGCCACGGTCATCGACCGCGTCTCCGTGCTCATCACGCACCTGTCGTCGATCATCACGGCGAACGCGGCTCGCCTTCTCACCCGAGAGGATGTGCGCCTCCTCACCGAGGGCGTCAAGCAGGTGAACCCGCCCGCGGTGGAGGAGCTCATCCCTGCTCTTCTCTCCCTGGCGGAAGTGCAGCGCGTGCTGCAGGGGCTGCTCGCCGAACAGGTGCCGATCAACGACCTGCCGCGCATCCTGGAGGCGCTGACCCTGCGCGCGAAGGTGTCGAACGACCCGGAGGGTCTGGTGGAGGCCGCCCGCGCCGCCCTCGGACCGGCCGTCGTCGCCCCCCACCTCGACGAGGGGACGCTGCGGGTCATCATGATCGACCCCGGGCTCGAGCAGTCGATGCTCGAGGGCCTGCGTCCGTCGGAGGGCGGCACCCAGATCGTGCTCGACCCTGTGCGGCTGGAGGCGGTGCTCGCGTCCGTGCGCGACACCGCGGCCCGCCTCGACGACTCGGGCGTCTCGGCGGTCCTGGTCTGCGCCCCCGCGCTGCGCCCGGCCATCCGACGGCTCGTCGCCGGCCAGATCGCGGGACTCGCGGTGCTCTCCTACCAGGAGGTGACCGCCGTGCAGGCGGCGATCGAGACGGTGGGGGTGGTCCGCGGTGCGGAGTCGATCGCGGCCTGAGTGGGTCGGCGGCGACGAGGAGGTTCTCCCCGCCGTCTCGACGTCGTCGCTCGCGTTCCAGGCGGTCCTCGACGACCTCGTCCGAGCCGTCGACGCGCCCGACCTCGCTCCGCCGCCTGTCCCGCCCACCCCGCCCGCCCCTCCCACCCCGCCCACCTCTGAGCCGAAGGGCACGTTGTGGCGAGAAAACGGCTCGAATAGCAGCCACGACGTGCACTTCGACGGCGTCGAGGGCGTGGAGGGCGTGGTGCCCGCCGGGCCGCCTCCGGCGCGGCTGCGCGGCCGCGGCGACCTCACCCTCGTCGTGGGGCTCGGTGCGGACGCGCAGGCCGCCGCGCGCGTCCTCGCCGCCTCCGCCGACGCGGGCGCCGAGGTGCAGCACGTCGCCGATCGCCGCGACGCCCTCGCCGCCCGCGCGGACGGCGTGCGCCGCGACATCCCCGTGGTGGCCGCGTTCCCGCTCGCCGGGCCCGCCGCCGTGCCCGCGCTCGCCGCCGACCTGGCCGGCATCGCCCCCGATCAGGTCTGGGTCGCCGTCGACGTCTCGCGCACGTTCGGCGACACGAGCACCTGGGTCCGGGCGGTGGATGCGGTGCTCGCCGTGGACGCGGTGGCGGCGACCGGCGCATCCTTCACCTCGACGCCGGACGACGTGCACCGGCTCGGTCTGCCGGTGCTCTGGCTGGACGCGCCGCCCGGCGGATAGGCTGGACGGATGCTGGTATTGACGCGCAAGGCGGGGGAGCGGGTGCTCATCGGCGACGACATCGTCGTGACGATCCTCGAAGCGCGTGGTGACGGCGTGCGGATCGGCATCGACGCTCCGCGCGGCATCCGCATCCAGCGCGACGAGGTCGTCAAGGCCGTGACCGAGGCCAACCAGGAGGCGACCGAGCGCGCCGCCGGCACCGACGACGCCGAGGCGCTGATCAAGAAGTCGCTGGGACTCTGACCGCCGGCCCCGGCACGGTCTGCGCTGCCCGCCGGTGGAACCCGTGGACGGTCAGGTAGATGCCGAGGAACAGCTCCCACACGATCTCGGGCAGCGTGAGCACCGCCGACCACGGCGACACCTGATCCCAGACGCCGAAGAGCACGGCGACGCCGGACAGTGACACCAGCGGCCCGCCGATCATGCCGACCCACGCCCAGCCGCGGGGCACGAGTCCGGCCCGGTGCAGCATCCAGCCCAGCATCAGGCCGTTGCCGATGCCGACGACGAAGCCGGGCCCGAGGAGGAACGTCCAGCCGTGCAGCGCGACGAGCGCATGCGCCACGACGACGGCCGACCCCGCCGCGCCACCATCGGTTTCGCGCAGCGTCACCACGGAGAGCAGACTGAGGATCCCGACCGCGATCAGCGTCGACTCCATCACCCGGGCGACGACGTAGGCGAGCGCCAGCGACGGGCTGGTCCGCCGGAGCACCGGATAGAGCACGAGAGCCGTGCCCAGGTTGGCGATGACCAACGCGATCTCGAGCAGAGCGCCCGCGAGCACCGGTGTCGCCGACCCAGAGCCGAGCACGAAGCGCGGGTCGTTCAGCACCGGTCCGTAGAGCAGAGCGCCGGGGATGGAGGTGGCGAAGGTGAGCAGGAAGAGCACGCCCGCGAGGAGCGAGCGGCGACGGTCCGGGTCCATGATGTCCTCTCGGAAGACGAGGTGTACGGCGTACACCTTCATCGGGATCAGAGTAGGCGTACGCTGTACACCATGTCAAGAGACGCCGCGGCACCCCGGCAGACGTTGACCACGTCCCGGGTGATCGCCGCCGCCGTCGAGCTGGCCGACCGCGAGGGACTCGACGGCCTGAGCATGCGCGAACTGGGGCAGCGCCTCGGCGTCGTCCCGATGGCGTTGTACAAGCACGTCGCCAACAAGGACGACCTGCTCGACGGCATGGTCGACACCGTGTGGGCGGAGGTCGAGGCTCCCTCGCCCGAACTCGGCTGGCGCGACGCGATGCGCCGCCGCTCCATCTCTCTGCGCGACGCGCTCCTTCGGCACCGCTGGGCGGTGGGGCTCCTGGAGGCCCGGATGCGTCCGGGCCCGGCGAACCTCAGCCAGCACAACGCGATGATGGGCTGCCTGCGCACCGCCGGCTTCACGTTCCGCACGACGGTGCACGTCACGTCGGCCCTCGACGCCTACGTGTACGGCTTCGCGCTGCAGGAGAAGACGCTCCCGTTCGGCACACCCGAGGAGTCGGGGGATGCGGCCGCCGCCAAGCTCGACGCCACCCCTCCGGAGCTGGCGCAGCAGTTCCCGCACCTGCTCGAGGTGGTCTCCGAGCTCGCCCGCGCCGGGTACGACTACGACGAGGCGTTCCTCACCGGCCTCGACCTCATCCTCGACGGCGTGGAGCGCCTGCGCCCGGAGTGGATCGCGGCCGACTGACGCCCCGCGTCCACCGATCGGCGGACACGGATGACGTCCGCCCGCCGGTGCCGCCCGCGCGGCCGCTCCGCGAGGCTGAGGGCATGAAGTCGTCAACCCTGGCCCTCACCGGGCTCATCTTCGCCGTCTCGATGACGACGATCGACCAGACGATCGTCGCCCTCTCGGCGCCCAGCATCCAGCAGAACCTGGGGCTCACCCACGACGGGATGCAGTGGGCCGTCAACGTCTACCTCCTGACTACCGCCGCCTTCTTCCTTCTGGGCGGCCGCATCGCCGACGTCGTCGGGCACAAGCGCATGGCCCTGGTCGGCATCGCCGGCTTCGGCATCACGTCGCTGCTCTGCGGCCTGGCGCCCACGGGTGACCTGGCCGAGCCGTGGCTGGTGACGGCGCGCGCGTTGCAGGGCGTGAGCGGGGCGATCATGTTCCCTGCTGCCATCGGCATCGTCGTCGAGGGCTTCGCCCGCGAGAGCCGCGGCCGGGCCATGGCGATCTTCTTCGCCATCACCGGCGCCATGACCGCCCTTGGACCGATCGCCGGCGGTTACCTGACCATCTGGACCTGGCGAGCCATCTTCTGGGTCAACGTCCCGATCGCCCTCGCCGCGTTCGTCATCGTCGCCGTCGCGGCGCGGCCGTCCGTCCGGCGCCGTGAGCGCATCGACTGGCTCGGCGCGGCGATCGTCGCCGCCGGGATGGGCCTGATCGTGTTCGGCCTGCAGCAGGCGAGCCCATGGGGATGGGGCAGCCCGGCCGTCATCGCCTCCCTCGTCGTCGGCGCCGCGCTGCTCGTGGTATTCGTCCTCGTGCAGCGGCGGATCGCGCAGCCGCTCATCCGCATCGCCGCGTTCCGCGACCGCGGGTTCATGCTGTCGACCGTGGCGACGCTGTTCGCCTCCATCGCGTTCATCAGCACCTTCTTCTTCCTCAGCGTCTACGGCCAGGTGTCACTGCAGCTGTCCGCCGCGGAGACGGGGCTGCTGTTCCTGAAGTTCTTCATCGGGTTCGTCGTGGCGAGTCGCATCGGCTCGGTGCGCTTCGACAAGAGCGGCGCCCGCCTGGTGGTGCTGTTCGGCGGAGTGATCGGGGCGTTCGGCTTCGGGTGGCTGGCGGTCAGCGTGACCGATCTGAGCATCCACGCCGACGCGTTCTTCAACCCGCAGACCTGGCCGATCGTGGTGGCCGGCGCCGGTATCGGGCTCATGTTCAGCCCGGTCTCGACGGACGCCGTGAACCGCGCGATCGGCGCGAGCTACGGCGAGGTGAGCGCCATCACGCAGACCATGAAGAACTTCGGCGGCGCGCTCGGTCTGGCGGTGTTCACCACGGTGGTCACCTCGCGACTGACCGACCTGCTGACCGACTCGTTCGCGAAGTTCGGCGGATCGGCCGCGGACGCGCAGACCGCGGTGGAGCGGATCAGCGGCGCCTCGGACTCCGGTGACGGGATGTCGAACCTGTCCCAGGCCATCCAGGAGCAGATCATGCACGCGGTACGGGTCGACTACGCCTCCGCCGTGCAGTGGGCGTTTTGGGGCATGGCCGCGGCGATGGCGATCGTCGCCGTGGTGGGCCTCTTCTATCCAGCGGGCCGCACGTCCCTCCCGGAGTCGGACGCCCCGTCCGAGCCGGCCCAGCGAGCGGCTACAGTCTGATCGTGGCAGAGCGCGCGGACGACCGCTGGTTCGGGGACTGGATCGGGTACTCCGCCGCCGCCACGCTGGCGTCGGTGCTGCTGATCCTGGCGAATCCGATCACCGGCTGGCCGCGGACGATCGCCTCGGCCGTCCTCGTCCTGGCGCTCTTCCCGATCTACTGGTTCCTGGCGCGGCCGAGCCGCGCCGGAGTGCGCAGCGACAGCTGGCGGGCGTGGCTGTACGTCGGCATCGCGACCGCGGTCTACTTTGTCGCCTACGGTTTCAACAACTGGGCCAACATCGCGCTGTTCATCGTCTCGCCGCAGTTCTTCCTCGTGCTCTCGGCCGTGCCCGCAGCCGTCGCCATCGTCGTCATCAATCTCGGCGGGGTGCTCGTCCGCTGGCTGGTGGGCGACCTGGAGCCGGGGGATGTGGCGGGCACGCTCGGTTTGACCGTGCTGGTGATCGCGGTGTCCGTCTACTTCAGCAACCGCATCACCGCCGTGACGAAGGAGAGCCGCGAACGCGGGCTCCTCATCCAGCGGCTGCGCGAGCAGCAGCGCGAGATCGCCGAGCTGTCGGAGCAACAGGGAGCGGCGGCCGAGCGCGAGCGGATCGCCCGCGAGATGCACGACACGCTCGCGCAGGGCTTCACCAGCATCGTCACCTTGGGCCATGCGGTGCAGGGCGAGCTCGACTCCGACCCGGCGACCGCTCGGCGGCACATCGAGCTGATGACCGATACGGCGCAGGAGAACCTGCAGGAGTCGCGGCGCATCATCGCCGCCCTGACGCCGGGTCGGCTGGCCGAGTCGACGCTGGAACAGGCGCTGGGGCGGGTGGCCGGCCGGTTCGAGGAGGAGGCCGGCGTGCCTGTCGCTTTCGGCGTCACCGGTGACCCGCGGCCGGCCCCGCCCGCCCTCGAAGTGGTCGCGCTCCGCGTGTTCCAGGAGGCGCTCGCCAACGTGCGCAAGCACGCCGCTGCTGGTTCGGTGGATGCGTCCCTCGCCTACGAGCCCGACGCCCTGGTGCTCACGGTGCACGACGACGGGCGCGGGTTCGACGCGTCGGCTCCGCGCGACGGATACGGCCTCGACGGGATGCAGGCCCGCGTCCGGGAAGCAGGGGGCACGTTCGCGCTGACCACGGCTTTCGGCGAGGGGACGCTGCTGACCGTCCGGCTTCCCGCCCCGATCGAGGAGGTGCCGTGATCCGCATCGTGCTGGCCGACGACCACCCCGTGGTGCGTGAGGGAATCCGGGGGATGCTGCAGGGCTACGATGATATCGAGGTGGTCGGTCAGGCCGGGAGCGGGCCGGAGGCCGTCGACCTCGTGGCCGCGCTGAGCCCGGATCTCGTGCTGATGGACCTGCGCATGCCCGGCGGCGACGGGGTCTCGGCGACGCGCGCGATCGCGTCCGCGCATCCCGCGACCCGCGTTGTGGTCCTGACGACCTACGAGACGGACCAGGACATCCTGCGCGCCATCGAGGCGGGTGCGAGCGGATACCTGCTGAAGGACATCGCCCCGGCGGAGCTGGCGCGTTCCGTGCGTTCTGCCGCGGCGGGGGAGACGGTGCTCGCGACCTCGGCCGCCACGGCGCTGCTGGGACGGGTGCAGGGCCGGCGGGCCGATCCGGCTCTGTCCGCCCAGGAGGTGAAGGTGCTGCGGTTCGCCGCCGACGGCCTCACCAACGCGGCGATCGGCGCGCGGCTTTTCATCGGCGAGGCGACCGTCAAGACGTACCTCAGCCGCGCTTACGAGAAGCTGGGCGTCTCGGACCGCACATCCGCGGTGCGCCGCGCCCTCGAACTGGGCCTCCTCGACTGACCGCTGCGGCAGAATGTCCGCATGGCGGTGATCAGGACGGAGCGCGGGCTCGACCGGCTCGTGAACTTCTCCGACGCGACGGTCGCGATCGCGATCACGCTGCTGATCCTGCCGCTCGTCGATCAGGCCTCGAAGCTGGGCGGCAAGTCGTTCGGCGACTTCCTCGCCGAGAACGGCTGGGAGATCTTCGCTTTCGTCATCTCGTTCGCGGTGATTGCGCGCTTCTGGGTCGTCCATCACCGCATGTTCGAGAGCGTGCGCGACTACAACTCCTGGGTCGTCTGGTTCAACTTCCTCTGGCTGCTCGCCATCGTCGCGATCCCGTTCAGCGCCAACGTTCTCGCCGAGTCCGATGGGCAGCGGGCGGAGGTCTACGCGCTCTACATCGGCGACATGCTCGTCGCGACGATCGCGACCCGGCTGATCGCCGAGGTGCTCTATCGCAACCCGGAGCTGCTCACCGAGGAGGCGCGGGCGCAGATCGACCGCACCAACGGCATCGCCGAGGCGAGCATCATGGCCGTCGCCCTCGTGCTCGCCGTGCTGTTCCCGAGCATCAACCTGTTCTGGCTGTTCCTGCTCTTCCTGTCGGGCCCCGTGCACGCCCTTCTCCACAGGCTGGTGTACGGCCCTTCCCAGACGACAGCCTGAGGGCTAGCGTCGGGGCATGCGCCTGAAGACCCTTCTCATCCTCGTCGTCGTGGCCGTCGCCTACCTGCTCGGAGCCCGCGCCGGGCGCGAACGCTACGAGCAGATCACCGAGGCCGTCACGTCGTTCTGGAACGCGCCGGATGTGAAGAAGGCGCGCAAAAAGGCCGTGGCGCAGGCTCAGAAGACGCGCAAGCGCCTGTCCTGACGGCTCTGTCGGGCCTGATCGCCTGACCTGATCGCGGGTTGACCCGCGCGGATCCCGCCCGAGTGGATCCGACGGGGTCAGCGAGGTTCAGGGCTCGTCGTAATCCCCGTCGGTGTACTCGCCCTCGGGGGCGTCGGCGGGCTCGTCCGCGTCCGTGTAGGTCCCCTCGACCGAGGGGTCGGGGCCGGGGTTCTCCTCGGTCTCGGTGTACTGACCGTGAACGCTGCGCTCGTGCGGCACCTCGCCATCCACCTCGGTGTAGCTGCCCTCGAGGTTCTCGCGTGCGTCGCCGGTCGGCTGCTCTGGGTTGCTCATAGCAGGGACACTACGCCGTGCCGCCGCGCTCGGCTACAGGTGCGGGGGCGACATCGCTGTAGCCGTCCGGGCGCGGCCGAGAGTAGTCTGCGCGCGTCACCCGGACGATCGGCGGAGGGATGAGCGACGAGGCGCGACCCCACGACTGGCCCCATCATGTGCTCGAGCTGCGCATCCACGGCATCAAGAACACCCCGCCGACGGAGATGCTGGGGCGCGAGCAGAGCGAGCTTCGGCAGACGCAGGGCGACGAGAACGGCGGCTTCTGGTGGGCCCCGAAGCAGGATGAGCCCGACCGCGATCCCGACGACGCCCCGGGCACGATCGACCCGGCCGTTCCGCCGGACGGCGTGCGCACCGAGGCCTACTCGTGGGGGCGGCTGGCGCGGTACGGTGCGGGGCCGTTCCTGTTCATCGGGCAGCTGTTCGTCCAGCTCGCGTGGCTGCTGCTGGCCCCGTTCGGCCTGGCGAACGCGGCGTACTGGACCCGGCGCATCCCGACTCAGCGGCCGGGCGGCGAATGGGATGCCGGGGTCGGCGGCGCGTCACTGCGCATTTTCGCGCTCGGGCTGACCCTGCTCTACGTCTGCGCCCTCGGCTCCGTGAGCCTCGACCTGGGCGTCCAGTGCGTGACGGGCACCGCATGCACCGCTCTTCCGGAGGCGGTCACCGGCTTCTTCGCGAACGCGCCGCTGAGCTGGCGCGGGCCGCAGCTGTCGCTGCTCTCGCTCGTGCCGATCGCGGGCGTCCTGCTCCTGTTCCTGGTGTCGCGCCGGGCCCGTGCGCGCTACGAGGCGGCGATCTTCGACGCCGCCGACCGGATGGGCGGCCGCGGTGTCCGGCGCAGCGGCCGGCTGCGTCCGCTCGCGTCGGAGGGCTTCTGGCGCACGGCGCGCGTCGGCTCCCCGACCGAGCGTCTGCACCTCGCGGCCGCGTTCCTGCTGGTCGCCCTCCTGCTCGCCTGGGACCGCATGTTCGCCGGCGCCGCTGCATGCGTGAAACTCCAGACCTTCGTGTCGGGGGAGTGCCTCGGCGCGGCATTCGGATCACGTGACCTCCTCGCCCTCAGCGGGGGGCTCATCGCGGCGCTCGGTTTGATCATCGTGATCGTCCTGGTGGGGGTGTTCGCCGAGACGACGAGCACGGGGGATGCCGGCGACACCTCGGTCGACGAGTTCCTGCGCGACCGCCTCCGCACGACCGGGACGGTCACGGCCTGGGTGCTGGTGGTGTCCGTCCTCGTCTACCTGTATGTCGGCGCCTCGCTGTGGTTCGGCGGTGAGTACGCGGCGCCGCCGTCGGGGGCGTTCCTCGGGCTCGCGACCGCCCCATCCATCATCCTCGGCGTACTGCTCGCCATCTGCGTCTCGGCGCTGGGATGGCGGCGCGGGGTGCCGCACTGGCTGTCGATCGCCCTGATGACCGGTGCCGGGCTGACCTTCCTCGCCGGGGTCGCGCAGAATCCGCCGACGCAGAACGCAGCGCCGGGTCCGCTTCGTTTGCCGTTGTTCGCCATCGCGGCCGTGCTGACCCTCGCCCAGCTGATCCTCGTCTGGCGCTGGCCGTACTTCCCGAGCGGCCGCCGGGCCGGGCCGCCGGAGCGATTCCGGGCCGAAGGCTGGGCGGGGATGGGCCCCGGCGTCGTCATGCTGTGGTCGCTGGGCGCCGCGATGATCCTCTCCACCCTGCTCGTGCTCGGCGTGCAGGGCTGGCTCGTCAGCGGGTCTCCGCCATGCGGCTGTGCGACCCCGCCGCACGCGGTGCTGAGACCGCCGATCGTCTATCACAACTTCGGCGACGTGCTCCCGTTCATCGCCATCGCGCTGGCCCTCGTCGGTATCGGCGTCGCCGCCGCGGTCCTGCGCTGGGTTCCGCTGCTGACGACGCCCCGCACCCGCGACGGGCGCCGCCCGCTGCTGGAGCAGGTGGATGCGTACCGCGACGGCCGCATCGCCGCCAGCACCACGGCCGACCGCCTGGCGCTGAAGATCCTGCGTGCGCGGCGACTGGCCGCGCTGGTGCACCGAGGCGAGCCCATCCTCGGAATCCTCGCCGCGCTGCTCGCCGTCGGCTTCGTCGTGGCGCTCGCCGTCTCGTACTCGGTCGTCTTCCGCTGGATCGACGCCCTCGTCGGACCGGCCCTCGCGGTGATCGCCGCCGCCATCCTCGCCGTGGTGGTGGAGAACGCGCTGACCGCCAAGGAGCGCCCGATCAGCATCATGTGGGACCTCATGTGCTTCCTCCCGCGGGCGGGCCATCCGTTCGGGCCGCCCTGCTACGCGGAGCGCGTCGTCCCCGAGCTGCGCGACCGCGTCGCCGACTGGCTGACGCACGACCTGGAGCCGCCGGAAGGCCTCACGCTGGCCGAACGACTCCGCTGGCGCGACGAGCAGGAGGAGGCCGCGCTCGGCGAGAAGCGCCCGTTCAGCGTGGTCCTCTCGGCCCACAGCCTCGGCGCCGTGCTGGCGGTCTCGACGCTGTTCACCCTGCGACCAGACGACGCCGACCGGCTGCGCAACGTCGCCCTCCTCACCTACGGGTCGCAGCTGCGCGTCTACTTCGGCCGGTTCTTCCCCGAACTGTTCGGGCCGGATGCTCTCGGCACCCTCGGCTCGCGGCGTCCGCTGCTGGGCAAAGCCGACCCGTGGTTCACCCAGGTGGAGCGGGATCAGGACGGCGACCCGGTCGTCGTGGGTGCGTCCGGCGCATCCGACCCGTCGCTCGTCCAGCTGCTGACGCAGGAGGACGGCTCGGTCGCCTGGATCAACCTGTGGCGCCGGACGGATTACCTGGGCTTCCCGGTCAACAGTTACCGCCTCGAAGACCGCCGCCCGGACGACATCGACCGGGGCGCCGACGAGTTCGGTCCGCCGCGCTACCTCGTCAAGGTGGCGACGCATCCCGACTACCAGTCCGCCCCGCAGTACCGCGTCGCGCTGCTCGACCTCATCGCCCGCCTCGACACCCCCGCCCCGCCCTCGCCTCCGCCCCCGCCCGGCAACCCATCCCGCAGCTCCTGACTTTTTCGCCCTTTTCGACCGCGAAACGCGGAAAAACTCCGGAGCCGTTGGCGAGGGGGCGCGGGGGAGGGGCAGCCACGGTACGCCGAGGCGCGACGGCGGGGCACCCCCCTTGCGGGCGGCGGGGGTGCGGCGTTTCGTGGGGCCCATGACCGATTCGCGAGACGCACAGGAGCCGATCAACGGCAACGACCCCACCAACGGTCTGGCCGGCGACCTCGAGGGCGACGACGGCGGTGCCGCCGAGCCCACCGCGGACAAGGACGTGATCCAGGAGGTCATTCCGGATCTCGACGACGCCCGCGAAGAACCGGATGACGGAAACTCCGCCACCTCGTACAGCGAAGAGGGCAAGCCGTGAGGCGCCCGGGAAGGAGCGAAGCATGAGTGACACCAGCGGACTGCCGAACACGGACGCCGAGGGCGTTCCGGCCGAGGACAAGCCCGAGCGCTTCGAGCAGGGCCAGGGCGCCGTCGACACCTCCGATCAGGATGTCGCGGGCGCGGAGGAGGCCGGATCGGACACCGCAGCCGGCGCCGAGCGCGACGCCCAGGCCGCCGAGCCCGCCGAGACGGAAGCCGGCCAGTCCGGAGACGTCTCCGCACCGCACGAGACCGGGGTCGCTCCCGAGGGGGCGGAGGATGTGACGGCCGCCGACAGCGGCACCGACCAGGCCGAGCCGCCGCCCGCCGACTTCGATCCGGCCGACCAGCCGTCCAACCCGGACCTCGTGGGGCACGTCGAGCCCCCGGACTGATCCACCGCATCCAGCCACCGGCATCACACCGGTACCCGACCGGCCCCGCCCTCCTCATCCCAGGGCGGGGCTGCTCGCTGTCCGGGTGCGGCCGTCGGCGAGCAGCCGCACAACTCAGACGTGCGGCCGCCCGGCCAGCCAGCAGCCGCCCGCGACGAGACCGACCACGCACATCCCCACGCCGACGCCGAGAACCGGGGCGTCGCCACCCGTCCGCGGCAGCAGCAGTCCGACGACGAAGAGCAGCGCGCCGACGTTGAGCGTCACGGCGGAGACCCAGCCGAGTGTCGTGCGCAACGTCGCGTTCATCCGGGCAATCGTAGCCCGTCGCGCGGGCTACTCCCCGTCGATCAGGTCGAGCAGGCGCTTGGTCTCGCGGGCGATGTCGTCGTGGTCGTTCTGTGCGGCGCGGCTCTCCAGCGAGATCACCGCACAGCGGTGCACCTTGGAGAAGTCGCCGAACGGGAAGCTGAAGCGGCCCTTCGTCTCCTCGCTCTTGTCCGGATCCTCGCCGAGGTGCCAGAGCGCGTAGTCGTCCCAGCCGTTCTTCTCGACGTACCGGTTCTCCTCGTCGGCACTGGGGGCGTGCTCACTCCAGTCGTCGCGCTCGTCGTGCACGACCTTGCCCTGCTCGACCAGCTTTCTGGCGTGCTCCAGCGCCTTCTTGTTGAGACGGACCGTCATGCCTCTCCCTGGTTGCCCGTCGCGGCCGTCTCCGCGTCCAGCGACTCGTTGATGAGGGATGCGACGAGCATCTTCCAGTCGGATCCTTCGTGCAGGGTCTCCGTGTAGCCCGGGGGCACGGCGCCGAACACCGGCTCGTGCTCCTCCCCTTCGACGGCGACGCGGATCAGGGTCCCCAGTTCGGCGTGCGATTCGTCGAGGACGACCCACACCCCCGCCGTCTTCTTCTCCACGTGGAAGATGCGGCCCCGGTACGGGTACCGCACGCTGGACATCTCGAGCTCGCTCGCCGACATGGCGACTCCTCTCGTCGGACTCGTCGGCACCTATCGAACGCCCAGCGCCCGCGCTTGGCAAGAGGGATGTCGCGAGCGGTCGCTGCGGAGCGCGCGCTCGCCGCAGGCCCAGCGGGCTCTCAGGCCGACCGTCGACCGCTGAGAACGCCGTCGATGCGGTCGAGCAGGTCGGCCGGATCGTCGAACACCGACACCGCTCCGGCTTCGAGCAGCTCGGAGGGCCCCACCCCACCGGAGAGCACGCCCGCCGCGCGGACGTGCGCGCGCGCCGCGGCCATCATGTCCCACGTCGAGTCGCCGATGAAGAGCGCGTCGGATGGCGCGCATCCCGCGCGTTCCAGCGCGACCTCGATGATCCCGGGCTCGGGTTTGGCCGTCGCCACATCGTCGGCGTTCGTGGTCGCGTGGATGGCGTCCTCCGCATCCAGAGCATCCATGAGCAGTTCCAGCTCGTCCGTCGGCGCGGAGGTCGCGAGCACCACCCGGATCCCGCGCGACGACAGCTCCCGCAGGAGGTCGCCCGCGTGTTCGAACGCCCGCAGCCGCCCGGCCTGCTCGCGGTAGTACCGCGAGTGCAGGTCCTTCGCCCGCGTGATCCAGTCGTCGTCGCGATCGCCGACCAGCCCCTCCAGCAGCCGGGCGGAGTCCTGCCCGATGGCCCGGTGGATGCGCCACGAGTCGACGGGCGTCCCCATGTCGGCGAACGCGCGGCTCCACGCGTCGACGTGAAGGAAGTTGGAGTCGACCAGGGTCCCGTCGACATCGAAGAGCACTGCGGAGATCGTCATGGCTCCACGACTACCACCCCTTGCGCACGCCCGGCATGGGGTGCACCGTTCCGGGCATGGCTGATCACTCGTATCCGGAACTCACCGACCCGCGCACCGCCATCGTCACCGGCTCCGACTCCGGCATCGGCCGAGCGACCGCGGCCGCCCTCGCCCAGGCAGGCATGGACGTCGGCATCACCTGGCACTCCGACGAGGAGGGCGCGGAGGAGACCGCGCGCCTCGTCCGCGAGACCGGCCGCCGTGCCGTCGTCGCGCAGCTCGACACCACCGACGCCCCGGCCTGCGGCGACGTCGTCGACCGCATGGCCGACGAGCTCGGCGGCTGCGACGTCTTCGTCAACAATGCCGGCCTGAACGGCGGCACCCCCTTCTTCGAGACCGACTGGGAGACCTGGCGGAAGACCGTCTGCGCCGACCTCGACGGCGCGTTCGTCTGCATCCAGCGCATGGCCCGGCGGATGGTGGATGCGGGACGCGGCGGCCGCATCATCGGCGTCACCAGCGTCCACGAGCACCAGCCGCGGGTCGGATCCGCCGCGTACGATGCCGCGAAGCACGGGCTCGGCGGCCTCCTGAAGACCCTCGCGCTGGAGCTCGGCGAGTACGGCATCACCGCGAACGCCGTCGCGCCCGGCGAGATCTCGACGCCGATGAACGACGCGGAGGATGAGGACCCGCGCGAGGTCCACCGCCCCGGCATCCCGCTCGGACGTCCGGGAGACGCACGCGAGATCGCCGCGGTCATCGCGTTCCTGGCGTCACCGGCGGCCTCGTACGTAACCGGCGCATCCTGGGCGGTGGACGGCGGGATGCTGCAGATGGGCCCGCAGGCCGGGTCGCACCTGACCTCGGACGACTGGCGTCGCCTGTAGTCCGACTCGTCACGTTCTGACGGCCGCGCCGTCGCACCCCGTCGTGCGGCGGCGCGGTCTTTCTGCGTCAGCTGTCTTTCTTTGTCGGCGGCCGCCTGCTGTGATCGGTCCGGGGCCATCTCCCGCGTCGGCGTCTCCCATCCGCCGCCCCGAGATGAAGACCGGCGGGTTCGCCTGGCTTCGGGTGCCCGCGAACCCGCCGGCGCCTCCCTTCTCGCGTGCTGTCCTTGCAGCGTTTCTTTTGCCTGATCAGGTGTTTTTCTTCGACAGCTGTCTTTCGGGTCCGTTCCGGACGTGGTGATAGTTCGGTAATAAAAACCTGGCCGTCGTCGCGTAATAGAACACCGGAACCATCGTCCTCATAAGTGAGGACACCTGGTCCCCGAACGCATTCGCTCGTGAAAGCGGCGCTCCTCCGACTCGTCGGAGGCGCTGCGATCGCTGAACGTTGAGGAACATTTTGAAGCGCTCACTCGTGACGACACACGTGCTCACCGACCGACCCCTGGTCGGCTGGTCCCCCCTGTGCAACGACTGGGCGCGAGTGGGGGAGTGCTGACCATGACGCGTCAAATCCGAAGCCGTTCCCGCCGGGTCAAGCTGGCTCGCCGCTGGAGCCTCGGCATGTTCGTCGCGGCGTGCGTCGCCGTCGGCGCGCTCGTCGGCACCCTGATCCTCCCGCAGTACTACTCCAACGCCGCGACCACCGCCGTCTCGACCATCTTCAAGACGGCGACCAACACGACGAACGGCTCCGTGGCGCGATCCTCCGACGCCCCCGGCGGCGCGGCGACCGGCACGGCGAAGCCCGGCGACAACCTCAAGTGGGTCGTCAGCTACCAGAACAACACGGGTGAGAACGGATCCGTCAACCTCAAAGACGTGATCTCCAGCTCCGGCACGTACGTCCCCGGGTCGCTGCAGCTCCCGCCCAACCAGAACGCCGAGGGCGCGGTCACGCCCCAGTACTCGACGAACGGCGGCGTCACCTGGACGAACGGCACGCCCCCGTCGAACGCCAACGGTCTCGGCTACACCGGAACGGTGGTGCCGCAGGGCACTGCCCAGGTGTCGGCCAAGTTCCCGAGCCCGACCTCGAACATCCTGACGACGGCGTCCGGTGACGCCTACATGACGCTCTCGCGCAACGGCCTGACGTACAACGTGTATCACCACCGCAACGGGCCGATCGTCTATTGCGCCAAGACCGACGGCACGACCTGCCCCGGCTGGCCCACGAACGCGAACAACCAGTACTGGTCCTCGACGGTCGGCCAGCCGATCGGTACGGGCACCGAGTTCGTCGGGTTCTCCGCCATGCAGAACGGCATGTGGATCAACGCGAACAAGATGTACTGGTACGCCGGCAGCGGAACTACCGACAGTTCGACCGGTCAGGTGGGCGTAGCCTGTCTCGATCTGTCGACTACGACCCCGACAAGCTGTGGATTCCGGCCGCTGTTCCCGGCACCGGACATCGACACGAACATCGGTGCCATGATCAATGGCACCGGACTCTTCTACAACGGGTTCACGTACGCGGCCGTGATGACGACGAGCGGCGTGCGCCTTCTCCAGATCACCCCGACGGGAACCCTGCAGAACAGCGTCTTGCTGCCCAACGCCGTTGCCGTCACCAACGTTTCCGGCTCGTCCGCCGTGTACGGGAACGCCGTATACGTCAGTGCGCCGGTTTCACCGGTCGCCGGCACGTCCTTCCGCACTTACTGCTTCAGCATTTCGACTCTGGGTGCATGTGCCGGTAGTTGGCCCGTCGTGGACCCGGGTCTCGCGACCAACGGCTCGGTCGTGTACGCGCCGATTCTGACCACGACCGGCGCCCAAAAGGGTATCTGCGCCATGGCAAGTACAGCCAACAGCGGCAGCTCCGCGTGCTGGGACACCAACGGCAATACCACGGCCAACCCGTACACCGGCACGGGGGCCAACTTCACGTATCTCATGGGTGAGGGGTTCCAACTGGGGACCAAGGTGTACACGGCGGCAACGAACAACGTCACGTGTCGCGACTTCTCCCTCTGGAGCGGCACGGGTGCTGTTCCCGCGTGCGCGGGCTTCACTCAGCCGCAGAACCGGATCAACTACACGACGCGCACGGCCTATGACGTCGCCCCGAACTGTCTCGTCGCGACCGGCGACTCCGGTCAGATCACCTTCTTCAACGCGATCACCGGCGGCGGGTGCGTCGGAGTCACCGGGCCGAGCTCCATCACGGTCAACCCGCCCGCCTACTACTGCGGCACGGGATCCTCGAGCTTCCGCGGCTGGACCTCGCTCACCCTGCCGGGCATGGTGGCGGGCACCTACACCAACTCGTCGGTCACCTTGCGTGACCAGAACAACAACATCATCAGCGGCTTCAACAACGTCACCTTGGCAGCGGGGGGCACGCTCAATCTCGCGACCATCCCCACCACGGTCACCTCGATCACAGCCTCCGTCACGGTGAACGGCGTCAACGACCCCTCCGGTGTCGTGAGCGGTCAGATCAAGCTCAACTGGAACGGCGACGCTCCCCAGCTCTGCTTCCAGACCACCGCTCCGCCGGTCTCCTGTGACGCGGCAGCTCCGGTGACTCTCTCGAACACCGCCAACGCGGTCACCACCTCCCCGGCCGGCAGCGATGCCCCCGGCGGCAACTCCTCCGGCCCGACCCGCTTCACGGTCCAGGCCGACCCGTCGCAGTGTTCCCTGGCGTTCAAGAAGTCCGTCTCGGCGCCGGTCGCCCGAATAGGCGACAAGCTCACCTATACGGTGACGGTGACCAACACCGGCACTCAGGCGTACGAAAACGCGTCATTCACGGATGATCTGACCGACACGCTGGTCGACAGCACCTACAACGGCGACCAGACCGCGTCCTCGGGGGCGGTCGCGTACACGGCGCCGAACCTGGCATGGTCGGGTCCGCTCGCACCGGGCGCCACCGCGACGATCACCTACTCGGTGACCGCCAAGCACTCCGACGTCGGCAACAAAATCATGGACAACGTCATTGTCTCCCCCACGCAGGGCAGCAACTGCCCCGCCGGTTCAACCGCTGCAGCCTGTAAGGCGCGGGCTCAGATCACGGAGCTCACCCTCACGAAGACGGCAGATCCTTCCGCTGTCGCGTCTCCCGCGAAGGTCGGCGACACGATCACCTACAGTTTCGCGCTCAAGAATATTGGTGGCATTGCGGTCACGGGCGCAAGCATCACAGACCCACATCCCGGCCTCTCGACTCTGACGTACAACTGGCCAGGAATCGTCGGCATACTCGGCATCGGCCAGACGGTCACCGCGACGGCGACTTACCAACTGACGCAGGCCGACATTAATAACGGCCTGGTTCCCAACACCGCGACCGCGTCAGCCACGGCCGGCGGTCTCACGGTGACGCCGACTCCCGCTTCCGCTGAAGTACCGCTGACGCAGGGCCCGGACCTCACGTTGACCAAGTCGGCCAACTCGGCCGGGGTCTCGAACCCGGCCAAGGTCGGCGATGTCGTCACCTACACCTTTACGTCGAAGAACACGGGAAACGTGACCATCAGCAACGTGGCGGTCGCCGACCTGATGCCGGGCCTGTCCCCGCTGACCTACGCCTGGCCGGGAACCCCGGGCACGCTGGCCCCGGGCCAGAAGGTCACGGCAACGGCGACCTACCAGCTGACGCAGGCTGACCTGGATGCGGGACACGTGGACAACACGGCGTTCGTCACGGGCACCACGCCCGGCGGCGGCAAGGTAACCGCCACGCCACCCGCCACGGTCGACACCCCCCTGCCGCGCAACGCTCTCCCGGGAGTCTCCGGATGATCCGCGCGGGCCGTGAGGCCATGGCGATGCAGGCGCCGTCCTCGGAGGGAGGGATGGGATGACGGAGCTGCCCGAACACCCGCGGCGTGACCGCCGGCGCCGACACCGGCGCCGGCTCGTCATGGCCGTCGTCCTCGGGGCGACGGCGGTCGTCCTCGCGGTCGGGGCCGTGGCGACCGTCGTCGCGCAACCGCAGCAGAAAGGCGCCGACCGCGCTTCCGGCTCCTCGACGCAGGACGGCGGGGTGGCGGTGCGCGCCGGCGACCACACGGCGCTGACCGCCGACCAGGTCGCGGCACTCCCGGAAGCCCGGTACGACGCGGTCATCCCCGGACTTCTCCCGTACGCGAGCTCCGACGTGCCCCCCGTGTCGCACGACGTCTACACCATCGCGACGGACACGCCCATCTACAACGACGAACACGTCGCGGTCGCCCGCTTCGCGTTCATGAACTTCACCGGACGGCCGACCGTGATCGTCCCCGTGCGCTCCGACGGCGCGTGGACGCTCGTCATGACACCCGCGCGACAGAAGCTGCCGTCCCAGTCGAACGGCGCAGCGCCGGCACAGACGGCCGGATGGGTGCGGACCGACGCCCTCGACCGGACAACGACGCTCGACCGCCGCGTGGTCGTGTCGACGGGCGAGCAGAAGCTGCGCATCGAGGACTTCTCCGGCACGGTCGAGCAGACGTTCGACGTCGCCGTCGGAGCGCCGGGAACACCGACCCCCACAGGAGTGACCGGCTACCTGCAAGAGCGTTACCTCGACCCCCAACAGGGCCAGGCGACCTACCCGATTCAGTTGACATCCCTGCACGCGTCCGCTCAGGACGAACCGTTCCAGGGTGAGGACGGAGGACTTATCGGCATGCACTACTTCCCCTCCCACAGCGGCAGCATCTCGCACGGATGCATCCGCCTGTCCGACGAGGCCGTCACGGCCGTCAACGCTCTGCCCCTCGGCACGAGCGTCACGATCGTCCCCTGAGAGTCAGCTCTCCCGGGGCCCAACCCAGCACCCTGAACAACCGTTCCGTGAAGCAAAGGATCACACCATGACGAAGAGAAGAAACCTCATCCTCCCGATCGCCGCGGCCGCCCTCGCCGTCGCCGGACTCGCGGGCTGCACCGGCACCCCGAGCACGTCGCCGTCTTCGAGCAGCGCAGGCGGCAACCCGGCGGCGGCAGGCGGCTCCACGCCGCTGCCGACCATCCCGACCGGCACCGGCGTCATCTCCGCCACGAAGATGGACAGCTGCGAGACGACCGGCTCCAGCGTCACCGCCAAGGGCACGGTCACGATGCCGAAGGACACCAAAGGCGACGTCGTCGTGTCGGTCAGCTGGGTGAACTCCAAGAACTCGTCCGTCTACGGGCGCGGGGTCACCACCGTCAAGGGCGCCGCCGGCGACAAGAAGGAGTGGACCACCACGGCCACCCTCCCCGCCAACGCGGACTCCGTGTCCTGCGTCCTCGGCGCCGTCGTCCCCAAGAAGTAAGGGAGCACAACGGCGGCGCTCACATGATCGGGATCTTCGCATTCCGCGTCATGGAGCGCCGCCGGCTCCGTCTAAATCAGTGAACCCGTGTATCGCCAGCGTTCAGAAAGGGAGGCGAGATGACCGTGATGCCTCGCATCCCGTCGAGGAGGTCGAAGCAGCGACGCTCCTCGTACGTACCGCCGGCGAACCGCTCCAGCGTCGTCCCTGACGCTCTCTCCTGGCGCGAGCAAAACGACACGACCACGGCCCCGAAAGGTCCGGCTGCGTGGACGGCCGCGAGCATCACCGAGTCCGACCGCACTGTCATCGACGCCGGACCGTACGGCGTCATCGACCTCGCCGTGATGGAAGCCGGGGGCGACTTCCACGGTCGTAACCAGCAGCTCGGCGTCGTCTGGTGGGACAAGCGTTCCTTCCGCGAAGAAGACGACGACTTCGGCACCATCCAGACCAGCTTCGTTCCCGCATCGATCTCCGACCACGTCTCACTCGCACCGCCGCAGAGCCGCACAGTGGCTCCGGCGCCTCACGATCCGCGCCACGCCGACGGGCAGGTCCAGGCGCCTGGGCTGTCACCGGAGGGTGCACCGCTGCCCGCCGCTGCGCCCGCAGCCGCCCATATCTCCGTTGCCCCTGTCGCGCCCGGCGTTCCGGCGGCACCCGCGATGGCCGCCCCGGCACCTGCCGCCACCCTGCAGCCGAGTGACGTATCCCGGGCCACTGAATCGCGGCCCACGTCCCGCCGAGCCAACCGGCACGCGGCAGTTCACGCGCAGCCGGCTCCCGTCGTCGCCGCGTCGCCGTTGCCGAGCGCGGAGGCGCACGCATTCGCCCCTCCCGTCTCGGCGAGCAGCCCCGTCGCGCTCGACGACTCCGACCACCAGCGTCACGCGCGGCGGTCCCGGCACGTCGCACTCGTCCCCAAGACCCGCGGTCGACGCGGTCGCGTAGCCGACAGCAGCCATCCGCGGAGGGCGATGCTGCGCCGCCGCCGCACCCGGCGCCGTGTGATCCTCGGCACCCTCCTCGTCGTGGTCGCGTTCGCGGTGACCATCCTCGTCCAGAACGTCATCGTCACCCCCTTCACCGTGCCCTCCGTCTCGATGGAGAACACGCTCCACACCGACGACCGCATTCTGGTGAACAAGCTCGCGTACGGGGCTGCGCCCGTCAGCCGGGGAGACGTCGTCGTCTTCAGTGATCCCGGCGGCTGGCTCGACGGCTCCAACTCCGCGACCACCGCAGCGGCGGCCGGCACTGGCGACTACCTCGTGAAGCGCGTGATCGGCATACCGGGCGACAAGGTCTCCTGCTGCAGCACGAACGGCCATGTCACGGTCAACGGTGTCGAGCTCTACGAGCCGTACGCCGTCATCCCCGAAGGACAGCCGGCGTCCGCCGAGTTCGACGTCACCGTTCCCGCAGGAGAGCTCTGGGTCCTCGGCGACAACCGCTACAACTCGCGCGACTCCAGCCACACCCAAGACCTGCCCACCAAGGGGTTCGTCCCCATCGTGGATGTGGTCGGCCAGGCAGCCCTCAAACTCTGGCCCCTCAACCAACTCGCGCCGATCTCCTCGGCTCGAGAGACTTTTGCGTCCGTTCCGAACCAGACATGTCCCATCTGAAGGCTCATCAGCTGAGCGACGACGAGGTCGACGGACTCGATGAGTCCGCGGTCGGAGTACCGGCGCCCCACACGGCGTCCGAGTACGCCGCTGACTATGCGCTCCCCACGGTCGTGCCCCGACGAGTTCACCCGGTCGCCGTGGTCGCACTCATCCTGGCCTTCCTGCTGCCCATCGTCGCCATCCCGCTCGCCCACAAGGTCACCCGCACGCTCCAGCACGACGGAGGACGGGGTCGGGCCGTCGCCCAGACGGCCATCGTGATCGGCTACCTCAACATCCTGCTGCTCGCCCTGCTGTCGCTGAACGTCGCCGTCGCCGTCTTCCTGCACTCCGCCGTCTGATCGACAGCCGCGCGACCGGTGACCGGCAGCCGCGCGACCGTCAGTCGACAGCCGCGCGACCGGCAGTCGACAGCCGCGCGACCGGCGGCCGACAGCCGCGCGACCGACAGCCGCGCGACCGGCAATCGACAACCCCGCGACCGGCGGCCGGCAGCCGCGCGACCGGCAGCCGCGCGACCGGCAGCCGCGCGACCGGCGGCTGCGCGACCGGCAGCCGCCAGCCCGGCGACCGGCAGCTCGCGGTCCACTGCCGGCAGCCCGCGGCCCGCCCCCCGGCAGTCCGCTGCGCTCAGCGCACCACCGACGGCGACCATGCGTGCTCGATCAGCAGTGTCTCCGCCGCCGAACCGTCCGCCGGCGCCGAGTAGACGTTGAAGTCCCCGTCCTTCCCCGCAGCGGGCAGGCCGAACAGCAGCGTTCGGTCGTCCAGCCACTCGGTCTGGTCGTCGACGTTCCCCTCGAGCGGAAGCACCGTCTCCTTCTCCGACGCGAGGTCGAGGACCGCGAGCGTCCACCGCGGCGCATCCGTCGTCCCGAGGTTCTTCTTGTACGCGACTCGGGTGCCGTCGGGCGACAGCGATGGACACTCGGCACCCTCGTGGAGGGCCACCAGCGTGCGTCCGCGGAGGTTGCCCTTGACCAGCCAGGTCCTCCCGGCCGAGGCGGCGGTCGCATAGAACGTGTTGCCGTCGTCGGTGAACGTCACTCCCCAATAGTTGAGATCGACGGCCGTGTACGGCTTGGCGTCGATGAGGAAGGTGAACGCGTCGAGGGGGCCGTAGTAGGTGCCGTAGAGCGCCGTGATGATGGTCTGCGTCGAGAACTTCACGCCCTCGTACGATTCGCCTTCGACGAAGGAGGTCCAGGCCGCCAGCTTGGAGTCGGGCGACAGGCGCGTCCGGCTCGGGGCGCCGGGCAGCGGCCAGAACCGCGTCTCCACCCCATCTGCGTCGTACAGCGTTTCGCGGTAGCCGATCGGGTTCGTCCCGCTCTTGCTCATGCACGACAGCGCCTTGCGGGTCGCGTAGACGCGCTCGCAGGCGAGGTCGGAGACGGTCCTCTTCGACTGCGGGGACGAGAGGGGAACGGAGGCGACGAGCCCGGAGTCGGGCCCGGGGGCGGTGTTCCGGAACACGATCCGCGGGCCTGAGGGCAGCTTCCACACCGACGCACCGGTGGATGCGGGAGCCGAGGTCGAGGCGGCCGGCGCCGACGGCGCTCCCGCGCATCCACTCGCTCCGCCGAGGACCGCGGCGATGGCTGCGGTGGCGGCGGCAACCCGTGCGACGCGACGTCTGGTGGCCTTGTTCATCGACGGTCTCCTCCGCTTGAGCGCTCGTTAATAAGGACTCGGGAAGGAGCGGCTGATTACGCAGGAGGACGACATCCACAGGAGGGGTCGCCCACCGCTCAGCCGATCAGCGAGACGGCACGCGCGATCACGAGGGCGAGGAGCGCGAAACCGGCGAACGACTCTAGCGACATCAGCAGCTTCGCGCGGTGGGTCAGCGGCATGGTGTCGGTCGGGCTGAACGCCATCGAGTTCGACAGCGAGAAGTAGAAGTAGTCGATGTAGTTCGGCACCCAGTCCGCCTGCTTGCTGGACCCGCGCGCCACCTCGTCCACCGCGTCGTGGTCCTCGTCCTGCGGGAACCGGAAGTCCGCCAGCGCCAGCTTCGGCCGAGGAACGGTCGCGCGAGCGACGGGACCTCCGCGGTCGAGGACCCAGAACACCAGGGCGAAGGCGATCACGTTGGTCAGCCACACCTGCATCGAGGCGAGCAGCAGCTCGTACCCGTTGCCGTGCTTGTTGAGGAGGCGGACCACCGTCTCCGCGAACGCGATCTGGTTGGCCACCAGGATGAAGATCGCCAGGGCGATCTCCGCCCGGCGCGACCACCGCGACTCCCGGTTGAGCCGGTGGGGGTTGTAGAGAACCAGCGCGACCACCATGAGGATGCAGATCCCGACGACGGCGTAGCGCTCCAGCAGGGGGACGACGCTGGGCAGGAACGCGTACGCCGCGAGGGCGACGAGCGTAGCGATCACGGCGGGCCAGCGATGCTCCGGCTGGGCCGACCGCTCCCGGTTCTCGGTCTGGGTCACAGGGGGAACAGTACCGCCGGGGCCCGCGGTGGAGCGGGAGGCGGCGCGGGGCGGTGCCGCGACCTCTCCGCCGAGAGAGCCTTCGGCGGAGAGGTCGGACTGTCAGTTGAAGATCGCCCACTCGGAGCGGTCGAGCTTGGCGCGGCTGCCGTTGATGACGAGGTACCACGACCCTTCGTCGCGATGGAGGTACTCCGCGAGGATCGTGGTGTACTTCCACTCCCCTCCGACGAGCGACCAACGGATCAGGGAGATCAGCTGGCCCTGTCGCAGGTACGGGACGGCGACGAAATCATCTTGACGATGGGGCTCCAGTGACCGGTTGCGGGCCCCCGTCCGCTGCATGCTCATGCTGAACTGTAACTCCGCGGCCGACCGCCTGGATATACCTGAATTCACCCCAGGGTGAATTTTCTCGAAACTCAGTTCTCGGGTGTGGAGGCGGTCACCAGCTCGCGCACCGAGCGGACCGGCGCGATCGTGCGGTTCTGCGCCGATTCGTAGGCGGCGAGGATGATGCCGAGCACCTCGATCCCCTCCTTCTGCGTGTGAAGCGGGCGCGTGCCGTCGAGGATGCTGCGAGCGAAGTGGCCCACCTCTTCCTGGAACTCGTGCACCGGCGCCAGCTCGAGCACCGTCGGCTCGGACTCGCCGCGCAGCCGGTAGCTGAGCGACGTGCCGTCACTGGCGAGACTGCCCAGCTCGCCGACCACCGAGAACTTCTCCGTGCCGTCCGCCGGCTGGTAGGCCCAGCTGGTGACGAGGCTGCCGATCACGCCGTTGTCGAAGCGGACCAGCACCTGCGCGGAATCCTCGCCCTCCATGAACGAGAGGCGGTGGGTGGCGAGCATCGCGGTCACCTCGACCGGCGACCCGCCCGCGAGGTGCAGCAGGAGGTACGTCGGGTGGTAGCCGGTGTCGATCAGCTCGCCGCCGCCACTCGTGGATGCGTGGGCCCGCCATCCCATGTTCGACGGGTCGAAGTCGTTGTAGAAGCTGTCGGTGGTGCGCACCTCGTAGACCCGGCCGAGCACGCCGGAGTCGATGAGCTCCTTGGCCGTGGCGACGGCGGGGAGGAAAAGCTGGTTGTGCGCGCACATCAGCGTGACGCCGGCTTCGGCGACCGCGGCATCCACTTCGGCGGCCTCCTCCGGTGTGAGGCACAGCGGCTTCTCGCACAGGATGTGCTTGCCGGCGCGGGCGGCGGCGACGATCGCATCCTTGTGCAGGTGGTGCGGCAGGCAGATGTCGACGGCGTCGATGTCGGCCTCGGCGAGCATGGTCGCGTAGTCGGCGTAGACCTCGGCCCCGCTGTCGCCGGCCCGGCGCTCGGCGGCCTCGCGGACCGGGTCGGCGACGGCGGCGAACGTGACGGTCTCCGGGTTGCGGAGGTAGCCGGCGACGTGGGCTCCGGCGATGCCGCCGGCTCCGATGAGACCGATACGGACGGTGGTGCTGGGCATGGTGATGCTCCTTCGGAGAAGTGGATGGGCGTGCGGATGCACGGAAAGGGGGGGAGAGTGGGGATGGTGGGTCGGGTCAGGCGACCGGCGCCGGCTGTCCGGTCAGTGCGACCGCGCGACCCGTGGCGGCCGACTCGTTGGCGGCGACGACCATGCGGGTCAGTTCGACGGCGTGACGCAGGTTGTCGTCGGCGGTCGTGCCGTCGTGGATGTGCTGCACCCACTGCGCGAACGCGCCGGGCCGCCGCTCGGGGAGGGGGAGCTCCTGCCACTCGTCGCCGAACGCGCCGCCCTTCGCGAGGAGGCGCTCGCCGCCGAAGCCGAACATGACCGTCGCGGCGGTGCCGCGCAGCTCGATCGTGAACGCGCCGGGCGTGGTCACCACGCTCGCCTCGAAGACGCCGATGCGGCCGCCGGGGAACTCGGCCGTGACGACCGCGTTGTCTTCGACCGCGCGGTCGGTGACGTGCCCGTAGGCGGCCGAGATGGTGAGCGGCTCGGCGCGATGGAACAGCCGCGTCAGGTACGCCGGGTGACACCCCAGGTCGGTGAGGGCGCCGCCGATCGCGGCCGCCGGGTCGGCGAACTGCTCCGGCAGCCAGCCGGCGACCCAGCCGTCGTGCGCGAGGCGCACGCGGGAGTACGTCAGCTCGCCGAGGGTGCCGTCGTCAAGGATGCGCTCGATGGCGACCGTGTAGTCGTCGGAGAGCCGGGGGAGGGATACCACGAGTGCGACGCCGGCCTCCCGGGCCAGGTCGACCAGTTCCTCCGCTTCGGCGACCGTCGGGGCGAGGATCTTCTCGGTGAAGACGTGCTTGCCGGCCGCGATGGCGCGTCCGATGACGTCGCGGTGCTGGTCGGTCGCCGTGGTGATGGTCACCGCGTCGAGTTCGGGGCGGGCGAGCAGCTCGTCGAGGTCGGCGACGAACTCCACGCCGAACTCGTCGGCGGCCGCACGGCCGCGCTGCTCGTCGTCGTCCCAGACGGCGACGAGGGTGGTGTCGGGATGCTGCTGGACGTTGCGCACGTAGTCGCCCGCGTGGACGTGCCAGAAGCCGATCGCTGCGACAGCGAGTGGGTGGGACATGCCTGTCAAGGCCTCCTTGCCTGGTATTCGATGCGCGCGAACCACGAAAGCGTACCTTCTGCTCGGGAGCAGTAGATAGTCCTTCGGGCAAATTTCTGGAATCGTTCCCAGATTCGGCATGATCGTGGGGTGAGCTCAACGACGATCACCCTCGACGGCAGCGATTGGACCATCCGCGAAGCCCTGGGCGACACCGCCGAGTGGTACCTGGGGGCACCGCTGCCGGAGGCCGGGAACAACGTGGCGGAGGCGTCCGCGGCGATCGCGGCGGCGCCCGGCTGGCTGCCCGCCCGCGTGCCGGGCGCGGTCATCGACGACCTACACCGCGCGGGCGAGCTGCCCGATCCGCGCGTCGGCCGCAACTCGCGCGCGGCGGAGTGGGTGGCCGAGCGGTCGTGGGTGTACCGGCGGGCGGTGGAGCTCGATGTGCGCGCGGCCGACGGCGTGGCGGTGCTCGAGTTCGACGGCGTGGACCCGGGAGCCGACGTGTACTGGGACGGAGAGCGCATCGGCTCGGTGCGGGGGCTGTACCACCGCCTGCGGGTGCCGCTGGACGCATCCCTCCGTTCGGCCGGGCGGCACAAGCTGGCCCTGCGCGTGCATCCCGCGCCGGACTCCGAGCCGCAGGTCGGACGGACCGAGCGGGTGCGGGTGCACACCCCGCGGCTCGGCTACGGCTGGGACTTCTCGCCGCGGCTGCGGCACCAGGGCGTCTGGAAGAGCGTTCGCCTGCGCGTCGGGCGTGCCCTGTTCGGCGACGTGACGGTCCGTGCGTCGGTGACCGAGCAGCCGGGTGGTGTGGGCTCGGGCGTGGACGGTGTCGTCGCCGTCGCGTGGGACGCGCCACCGGCGGAGCGGTCGGACGCGGCACTGACCGTGACGGTCACGGTCGAGCGCGACGGACGCCCGGTGGCCGAGCGCAGCATCCCCGCGGCCGACGGGTCGGCGGAGGTGCGCATCCCGGACCCGGAGTTATGGTGGCCGAACACGGTCGGCGGCCAGCCGCTGTACACGGTCACGGTCGTTCTCGTGGACGAGGAGGGCGAGACCGACCGCACCGAGCGCCGGGTCGGGTTCCGGGCGGCAGCGCTTGTGCCGAACCCGGGCGCTCCGGCGGACGCCCTCCCGTACACGGCCGTCGTGAACGGTGTCCCCGTCCCGCTGCTCGGCTGGAACTGGACGCCCGCCGACACTCTCTTCGGATCGATCGACAAGGGCACGGTCGAGCGCCTGCTCGGCCTGGCGGCGGCCTCCGGCGCTCGGCTGATGCGCGTCTGGGGTGGCGGTCTGATCGAGACCGAGCACTTCTACACCACCTGCGACCGTCTCGGGCTGCTGGTCTGGCAGGAGTTCTCGCAGTCGAGTTCCGGGATGCAGAGCGCGCCCAGCACCGACCCGGAGTTCGTGGCGCTGATGCGTGCGGAGGCCGAGGCGCTCATCCCGACCCGGGTGCACCATCCATCGCTGCTGCTCTGGGGCGGCGGGAACGAGCTCGACGACGGCGGGGTGCCGCTCTCCGACGACCGTTCGCCCGTGCTGGCCGCTCTCTCCGCCGCGGTCGCGCGGCTCGATCCGGGCCGTAGCTGGCTGCCGACCTCGCCGACCGGTCCAGAGTTTCACAACCGGTTGGACCGCATCGCGGCGAACCCAGACGGACAGCATGACGTCCACGGGCCGTGGGAGCACCAGGGTCTCGTCGGCCAGTACACGCTCGGCAACGCCGGAACGAACCTCGCGCACACCGAGTTCGGGGTTGAGGGGATGACGAACCTGCGCTCGCTCGAAGCGCTCGTGCCCGAGGCGGATCGCTGGCCCGCGAACCGGACGAACCCGGTGTACCGGCACCTCGGGGAGTGGTGGAACAACGCCGACCAGGTGGTCGAGCTGTTCGGTGGGCGTCCGGACACGCTCGAGACGCTGAATTGCGCATCCCAGCTGCTCCAGGCCACCGGGCTGCAGTACGCGGTCGAGGCGGACCGGCGGCGCTCGCCGCGCTGCAGCATGGTGCTGCCGTGGCAGCTCAACGAGAGCTACCCGAACGCGTGGTGCACGGCGGCGGTCGACTTCCGGGGCGATCCGAAGCCCGCGTACTTCGCTGTCGCCCGCGCGTACGAGCGGCGACGTGCGACGCTCCGCGTGACGCGCGCTGTGTGGGACGGCGAGGCGGTCGCGACGGTCGGCGCGTGGCTGTGGGCCGAGGATCCGGTGCCGCCCGGTTCCGAGTTGACGTTGCGCGCTCGCGGCCTGGACGGCGCCGTGCTCGCCTCGCGCGAGGTGCGCGTGGGCGCTGTGCGGTACCCCGAACCCGTCGGGACGCTGGAAATCGCGACCGCCGATCTGCCAGAGGTGTTCCTGTGGGAGGCGGAGTGGCGGGATGCGGACGGCCGCGAGCTCGACCGCGAACGGATGCTCGCCACGACGACCGCGGACTGGGCTGCGCTCTTCGACGTGCCGGCGCCCGTGCTGACCGTCGCGCGGGATGCAACGGGAGCCGTGCGCGTCCGCAATGACGGCCCGCAGGCCGCCCTGACCGTGCGGCTGACGGACCCACGGCCGGTCGGTGCGCCCGGCATCCTGAGCGTCGGCGGCGACCCCCGACCGCTGCTCCCTGGGGAGGAGCGGACGCTTGCTGCGACCGCCGGAATGCCCGTGCGCGTCGAGGCCTGGAACGCCGAACCGGCGGATCTGGCGTGAAACGAATGCAGGCGGCACACCGTGAGCGTTCACGGTCCGTTCAGACGTAGGTGGTGTGATAGCCCCGTGAAGACGCGAATCGCGGAATACCCGCGGCCGGACCACTTCCTCCTCCACATCAGCGACACCCATCTGCTGGCGGGAGGCGAACAGCTCTACGGCACCGTCGACAGCGAACAGCACCTCCGCGCCCTTCTCGCGGAGGTCGAGGCGTCCGGTGGCAGGCCGGAGGCGATCGTCTTCACCGGCGATCTCGCCGACCGCGGTCAGCCCGACGCCTATGCGCGGCTGCGCGCCCTCGTCGACCCGGCGGCCGAGCGGATGGGCGCCCGCGTCATCTGGGTGATGGGCAACCACGACGATCGTGCGTCGTTCCGGCAGGGCCTCCGCGACGAGCTCGGCGACACGTCACCGGTCGACGACGTGTACTGGCTCGGCGGCCTGCGCGTCATCGTCCTCGACTCGACTGTGCCCGGACACCACTACGGCGACGTCAGCGAATCGCAGCTGGACTGGCTGGCGGCCGAGCTGGCGATGCCGGCGCCGGAGGGCACCATTCTCGCAATGCACCACCCGCCCATCCCGAGCGTTCTCGACCTCGCCGTCTCCGTGGAGCTGCGCGACCAGTCGCAGCTGCGCGAGGTGCTGGAGGGCAGCGACGTGCGCAGCATCCTCGCCGGGCATCTGCACTACTCGTCGACGGCGACCTTCGCGGGCATCCCCGTGTCGGTGTCGTCCGCAAGCTGCTACACGCAGGACCTCAACGTGCCCGTGGGAGGCACGCGCGGCCGGGATGGGGCGCTCGCCTTCAACCTGGTGCACGTGTACCCGAACACGGTGCTGCACTCCGTGGTGCCGCTCGGCCACTACCCGACGCTCGACTACGTGGACCCCGAGGAGTCGGCGCGGCGACTGGCTGCCGACGGCATCCGCATCCCCCCGGCGCCGCGCAACGAGACCCCCACCGAGCCCATCGCGGTCCTCGCCTGACCGTCGCGCCCGCGCCCCTGTCCGGACCGAGATTTGCGCCAAATCGTGGTTATGGACGCGCCATAACCGAGATTTGGCGCAAATCGTAGCCACCCCGGGCGGCGGCGGGAGCGGGTCTCAGGTGCCGGGGCGCTCCCACGGGGCGGGGAACGGGAAGTAGCGCTCGAGGAAGTCGGTCACGATCCGCGTCCGCTCCTCGGGGCTGATCTCCGGCTTCGAGCCGTCGTTCAGGCAGAACATGTCCTGGTCGCGGCGCTTCAGGAGGCGCCGCATCATGTCGGGCGCTTGCCGCAGCGTCGTCTCGATGTAGAGCACCTTCGCCTGCGTCTGCGTCACCGCGCGCCCGGTCATGAGCGCGTAGTAGTGGTACAGCGAGTTGGTGACCGAGATGTCGGTCGCCGAGCGGAACGGGCTGGCCGCGGTGCGCCGGAAGTCCTCGGCGAATTCGCGCTCCATCTCCTGCAGAACGCTGATGCGCAGCGGGGCCGCGCAGTGCTCGAGGTGGCGCGTCGTGACGGCGCCGAACCGCTCCCACAGCAGGCGGCGGTTCACGCGAGCCGCGTTCTCGAATCCGCTGCGCGCCGGGTCGGTCTCGCCGAGCCCGATGCGGGTGCCGGCCTCGACGAACTTGGTGATGCCGCCCGGCGAGAAGAACACGTCGGGCGACAGCGGACGGCCGATGAACATGTCGTCGTTGCTGTACAGGAAGTGCTCCGACAGGCCCGGGATGTGGTGCAGCTGGCTCTCGACAGCGTGCGAGTTGTGCGTGGGCAGTGTGGAGGTGTCGGCGAAGAAGTCCTCGCTCCGCATGATGTGGATGCGCGGATGCTCCGGATCGAGCCACGGCGGAACCGGGGAGTCGGTCGCGATGTAGATGTTCCGGATCCACGGCGCGAACATGTGGACGCTGCGGAGAGCGTACTTGAGTTCGTCGATCTGCCGGAAGCGGGCTTCGTTGTCGTCGCCCTCCCCGACGACGTAGGCCGCCATCCGCGCGGCCCGCTGCCGCTGGTATTCGGCGCTGGAGCCGTCGACCCACGAGAACACGATGTCGACGTCGAAGGCGATGTCGCTCGCCAGCGGGTCGAACATGTGCTGGAGGGTGCGCCAGCGCCGTCCGTACAGCTCCACTTCGGCCTCGACCGCCTCGCTGCGGGGCAGGCGCGGCCGCATGAGCGCGTTCTCCCGCGGTGCGGTGATCTCATCGTCGCCGAACCGCCAGAACTCGAACTGGAACGCGGTCTCGGCGCCGTAGCGCAGCCGGCCGATGGGCTCGAGCCGAGGGCGGTAGAGCCGCAGGATGTCGGCCTTCCGGCGGGAGAGGCGGCCGTCGGCGATGAGCAGGTCATCGCCGTGCTCGTCCTTCTCTGGGTCGATGCTGCGGGAGTAGAAGGGCTCGTCGGCGAACGCTGACGCGAGGGCCGCCGAGACCTCTTTGCGGCGCCGGCGGTCCAGCGCCACGATCAGGCGGTTGTCGTCGTCGCGAACGAGCAGGTACTCGAGCCCGGCGGCGTCGAGGGCGTCGCGCACGGCGAGGAGGTCTTCGATCATGGACTCCCGCGGCGTGAAGGGGCCGGAGACCAGCGTGAAGAGCCCCTTGCGTAGCACGATGTCGTCGCGGGCGAACCGGGGCGCGCCGGAACCGGGGTCGTGGGTGACGACAACGGGTTCGGGCTGGTCGGAGAGGGATGCGGGAGGATGCTCAGCCATACACGCATTACTCTAAGCCGCTCGCGTGGCAGTGCGTTCCGCCGCCGCCTACGCGACATTCGTGCCGAATGCGCGCTAACGGCTCGCCATACCGCACATTCGGCACGAATCTGCGGGGGGAGGGGGTCAGGGGAGGAGGGTGCGGACGGTTGCCAGCAGCAGGGCGCGCGCCTCGGGGGTGACGAGCCACGGTGCCAGGCCGTCTGCCGCCAGGAAGAATGTGGCCCGCGCCGCGGGAGCACGTGTGCCGTCCGCGAGAGGAGCGCCGGCCGGCGTGAAGCCGATGACCGCGCGACCCGATTCGGGGTCGCGCGCGACGACATCCGCGGCTGCGGGCAGATCGCCGACGGTCAGCTTGGTACGCCCGCGGAAGACGACCACCTCGCCGTCCAGACCGGCAGCCGCCGGGTGCTCGGCGGCGGTGATGCGGATGCGGTCCGCCGACAGCGGGACGGAGGACGCCGACGCCAGCCCGATCGCGACCAGATGCCCCCACGCGAGCAGCGGTACGGGGCGGGAGGCGGCGGCACGGGCGGCCTCCTCGGACGCACGCCGGGTCACGATGACCAGGTCGGCGTCCGGGTCGTCGCCGAGCTGCGCGCGCATCCCGGACCGGCCGAGGAACTCGACGAGCTCGCGGTCTCCCGGCGATGGGTTCGGCCCGCTGAGCACGGCGACGAGCGCGCCGTCGCCGTAGGTGCGACGGGTTTCGACGCCCAGGCGTTCGAGCGCAGTGTCGATGAGCGCGAGGACAGCGCCACGGGCCACGTCGGCGAACTCGGCTTCCAGTTCGCGGCGGGCGGCTAGGAGCGCGGCGGCGTCTCCGGGGCCGCCGCCTTCTGCGCCCGTGCCGGAACCGTCCAGCACACGGCATGCGAGCACGCCGGCGGCCCCGGCGGCCCGCGCCGCGACGATCCACGGCTCCAGCTGGGCCGCGAGATCGGCCGGGGTGGATGTCGTTCCGCGCGTCGAGGCGAGCCCGGAGAGCAGGCTGCCTGCCGCATCCCATCGTCCGGCGTCGACGGCGGCGTCGAGGTCGGGCCAGCGCGGGGCGCCCGGCGGCCAGGCGCTGCACGCGCGCACCAGCGTCCGGAGCCCGGGGTCGTCGCCGGCGACCGCGAGGTACGCGCGCTCGGCCGCGGTGGATGCGTCGTAGCCGTCCGGGTCCGCCGCCCATTCGGCCACGGTCTCCAGCGCGAAGCGGGAGGGCGCGGCCTCCACCATGGGGTTGGCGGCGATTCCGACGAGGCCGGGCGCGACCTCGCGGCCAGTGAGTGGACCGAGGAAGACGCGCGAGCGGTCGAAGTCGTTGACGGGGAAGTTGTCCCAGAGCACCAGCTCGCGGCCGAAGCTCTCGACCGCCCGGGTGATGTCGGCGGCCGTCACCTCCCCGACCACGATGTCGGCGCCCGTCCAGAGCAGGCGCGCGTCGGCGGGGAGCGTCTCGGCGAGCCCGACGCGGTAGGGGGTCCGCTCGACGCCGGCGTAGTCGGTCGGACAGAGCAGGACGGGTTCGTGGATGCCGGCCGGGCGGAGGAAGTTGCGCTCGAACCGGGCCGCCGCCTCGCCGTGGGCGCGGCCGAGCGCTTCGGGCTCATCCATCGGCACATCGTCGAAGAGGAGGGCGAACGAGCGGACGCCCGCGCCGAGCAACTGACGGCACTTCGCGGCGAGCGCTTCATGCTCGGCATCGTCGTCGAAGCGCATCGAGAGGCCGGGAGAGATCGCGTAGACGAACAGCACGCCCCGGTCGGCGGCGGCCCGGTTCAGCTCGGCCAGGTCGGCCAGCCGGTCGGCGGGATACGGCTCCCGCCACTCGTCGCGGTGCCACGGGTCGTCCTTGGGGGCGTACAGGTAGCGGTCGAGCCCGATCGCGCCGCCGCGCTCGAACCAGGCGAGCCGGTCGCTATGCGACCACGGCTCGCCGTAGAAACCCTCGACGACGCCGCGCCACGCGAGCGCGCCCGGCCGTCCGGCGGCGCTCACCGCTCGCCCCCGTGCCACGACGCCCACAGTTCCGCGTACGCGCCGCCGGCGGCCACCAGCTCCTCGTGGCTGCCCAGCTCGTCCACGTGACCGTCGCGCACCACGGCGATGCGGTCGGCGTCGTGGGCGGTGTGGAGGCGGTGGGCGATCGCGACGACGGTCCGGCCCTCGAGCACCCGGTTCATCGCGCGTTCCAGGTCGCGGGCGGCGGTGGGGTCGAGCAGGGAGGTCGCCTCGTCGAGGATGAGCGTGTGCGGGTCGAGCAGCACCAGCCGGGCGAGCGCGAGCTGCTGCGCCTGCGCCGGGGTGAGGACGACGCCGCCGGAGCCGACGACCGTGTCGAGGCCCTTCGGCATCGCGGCGACCCAGCGCAGCGCATCCACCACCCGAAGCGCCCGGGCGAGCTCGTCGCGACCGGCGCCCGGCTTCGCGAGCGACAGGTTCTCGGCGATGGTGCCGACGAAGACGTGGTGCTCCTGGGTGACGAGGGCGACGTGGCTGCGGAGGTCGTCGAGCGGGAGGTCGACCAGCCGGACACCGCCGACGGTGATACGTCCGCCGGTCGGCTCGGTGATGCCGGCCATCAGGCGGCCGAGCGTCGACTTGCCCGATCCGGACGGCCCGACGATCGCGAGGCGCTCGCCGACGGCCAGGTCGAGGGTGACGCCGTGCAGCACCTCGGTGCCTTCGCGGTAGGAGAAGCGCACGTCTTCTGCGAGCACGTGCTCGTCGGCCGGCTGCTCGCCGGTCGCGTGGCGGTCCTCCGGTACGTCGGCGACGCCGATGATGCGCGAGAGCGCGGTGGTGCCGACCTGGATCTCGTCCAGCCAGCTGATCAGCTCGTCGACCGGCGACACCAGCTGCATCGCGTAGAGGGCGACGGCGGTGACGGCGCCGATGGTGGCCGCGCCGCTGCCGACGAGGAACGCGCCCCACGCGATGACGACGATGACCGGGAGCAGGAACGCGATGTCGGTGCTCGGGAAGAACCAGGAGCGCAGCCAGAGCGTGTACCACTCCGACTCGCGGCGCTCGCGGAGTGCTGCGTCGATCTTGGCGCGCTGCGCTGGGGCGAGGCTGAGCGCCTCGATGGTGCGCACGCCGTCCACGGTCTCGCTGATCGTGCCGCCGAGGGTGGCGTAGGAGGCAAGCTGGCGTTGGTAGCCCGGCCCCGAGCGCTTGAGGTACCAGCGCGCCGCGATCACGAGGATCGGCACGCCGGCGAACGTGGCGACGGCCACGGCCGGGTTCACCAGGAACGCCGCGACGACCGTCAGCACCGCCGTGACACTGGCGACGAGGATGCGCGGGACGCCGAACCGCACGGTCTGGGCGACCGACTGGATGTCGTTGGTGGTCCGCGCGAGCAGGTCGCCCGTTCCCGCCGCCTCGACGGTGGAGAGCGGGAGCCGTGCGACGGTCGCGAGGAACTCCTCCCGCAGCTGCGCGAAGACGCCCTCGCCGAGAATCATCGACTGCCGCTGGGCGAACCGGATCAGGACGGCCTGGCAGACGATGGCGACGAGCAGGATGAGCGCGATCGTGTCGATCCCGCTTTTGGCGAGGGTATGGCCGGTGACGCCGTCGATGATGACGCCGATGAGGGCCGGTCCGGCGAGACCGGCGACCGCGGCGAGGGTGTGCAGCGCCAGGACGACGGACAGGCCGCCGCGATGCTGGCGGATGAGACGCGCGCCGGTCTCCCGGACCGTCCTGGTGCTAGCGATCGGCAGCAGCATCGCCCGTTCCCTTCTTCCGCTTGTCCTTCTTCTTCGCCTTCTTGGCCGTGCGGCCGCCCTCCGGACGCTGCGCCGTCACGGGATGCGTCGCCGTCCAGAGCGCGTCGATGGACCCGGTCCAGGCGGCGTCGAGGTCTTCGCCCTCGGCCGGCTCGGCGGCGGAGATGGTGCGCGAGACGATCGCGCGGTACAGGTCGCCGAGGTCGTCCTCCTGGCGCAGCAGCTGCTGGTGCGTCCCGGTTCCGACGACCCGGCCCTTCCGCACCACCGCGATGGTGTCCATCCGGTCGAGGAGCAGCGGGCTGGCGGTGACGACGACGGTCGTGCGCCCCTCGCGGGCTTCCCGAAGCCGCTCGGCGATCTGCGACTCGGTGTGCGCATCCACCGCGCTCGTCGGCTCGATGAGAACGAGCACCTCGGCGTCGGTGAGGAGTGCGCGGGCGAGGCTGAGACGTTGCCGCTGGCCGCCGGAGAAGGTGCGGCCGCGCTCGGCGACGCGCTCGTGCACGCCCTCGGGCAGCGCGTCGACGGTCTCGGTCGCCGCCGCCGCGTCGAGCGCGGCGGAGACCCGGCGCATGCGCCCGGTGGAGGTGTCGTCCTCGCGCCGGCGGCCCGTCTCCTCGTCGCGCACGGGCAGCGTGTCCAGGCCGTCCAGCAGGCGACCGCCGAACAGGTGCGGGTTCGCGTCGTTCACGACGATGCGCCGGCGCACGTCGCGGACCGGGACGCGGGTGTGGTCGACGCCGCCCCACAGTACGGGCGCCTCGCGGTGCACGGCGTCGTCGAAGCGGCCGATGCGGGTCGCGATGGCGGCGGCCTCGTCGGGGCTCGCATCCACGATCGCGGTGAACCGGCCGGGCGGGATGACGACACCGGAGGCGAGGTCTTCGATCGCCGATCCCCAGGCCGGCGCCTCCGCGGTCTCGTCGGCGTCCTGCGCGGCCGGCCGCGTGCGGAGCACGGAGAGCACGCGGCGGGCGGAGACGACCCCGGCGGTGAAGGTCTGCGCGGCCTCGACCGCGGTGCGCAGCGGGAGCACGAGGAACGTCGCGTAGCCGTAGAAGGCGGTCAGCTGGCCGGGCGTGATCGTGCCGTCGACGGCGAGGTGGGCTCCGAACCAGACGATGAAGACCAGGAAGACGCCGGGCAGCAGCACCTGCAGTCCGTCGAGCCAGCTCTGCGTCTTGGCGACGCCGACCCCGGCCGCGCGCACCCGCTGCGACTGGGTGGCGTACCGCTCGACGAACTCCTGCTCGCCGCCGATGCCGCGCAGCACGCGCAGGCCGACGACCGTGTCGGCGCCGAGGGTGGTGAGGCCGCCGGACTCCTCGCGCCACACGGCCTGCCGTGCGCGAAGCGGCCGCAGCAGCAGGGCGAGCACGGCGGCCACGGCCGGGACGCCGATGACGACGGCGAGGCCGAGGGGAACGCTGGCGGACAGCATGATGACCGATACGACGACAAACGCGACGACGCCGCCGCCGAGCCGGGCGGTGACCTCGTACATCGCACCCAGCCGCAGCGAGTCGGTGCTCACGGTCGCGACGATCTCGCCCGACGAGGTCGTGGCGGTGATCGCCGGACCGGTCTCGGCGGAGTGGTAGCCGATCAGCCGGGCGACGCCCAGCGACGAGCGCAGCCAGTTCGAGACCGCCATCCGATGACGCAGCATCCCGGTGATCGCCTGCACGACCGCGACGAGCAGCAGCGCGCCGCACCAGGTCCACAGGCGGCCGGAGTCGCCGGAGACGCCCTCGTCGACCGCGCGGCCGAGCAGGTAGGGCCAGACGGCCTGGCACAGCATCCACACGACGCCGAACAGCATGCCGGCGCCGAGGCTGGCGGGCTGTCGCGCAGCCTGCCACAGCAGGAACCGCGGCACCGACGACAGGTGCCGTTCGGAGGGCCGGGCAGCGGGGATGCGGGCGCCGCGCGGCGTGCGCGAGGGCGGACGGGAGGCGGACGGACGAGCAGCGCGGACGCTGGACACGAGTGCTCCTGAGGGGGGATCGAGCGGGTGTGGGATGTGGGGAGGGGTGCGTGGGGCGGAACGGCGGCTCAGCGGCCCGGCGGGGTGAGCGCGGCGATCGCCGCCGCGTCGAGCGGGACGGCCGGAGCCTGCTTCAGCAGGAGCGTCAGCTGGGCGGCCGTCTCGAGCTCTTCCACCAGGTCGATCGCCCCGTCGAGGGTCGCGGCGGCGACCACGGGGCCGTGGTTGGCGAGCAGCAGAGCAGGATGCCCGGGCGCGGCCGCTGCGACGCCCGCCGCGAGTTCAGCGCTTCCCGGAGGCGCGTACGCGACCAGGGGAACATCCCCGAGCCGCATCACGCGATACGGCGTCAGCGGGGGAAGCTGGGCGAACCCCGTCTCCGTGGCCGGGAGGCAGGCGATCGCCGTGGCGTACGGGGAGTGGAGGTGGACCACCGCGGTGGCGTCGGGATGCGCGGCGTACATCGCGGCGTGGAGGGGCAGTTCCTTGGTGGGTCGCGGCGCGCCCTCCTGATCGGCGGGCGTCGCGGCCAGCTGCTCCTCGGTCACGGAGCGGAGCGAGGAGCCGGTGGGCGTCGCGATGATGCGGGAGCCGACGCGCACGCTCACGTTGCCCGAGCTTCCAGGCGACAGACCGGCCGCCGAGAGGTGGCGGCAGGCGCGGACGACCGCCGCGCGGGCCTCGGCCTCGCGCGCACCCCTCTCCCGCAGGACCGTGTCGTCGGAGCGCGTCACGGTGCGACCTCCCACGCGTCGGTGAACAGGGTAGGGCGGCCGAAGTTGCCCGACTTGAGCAGCACGGCGACAGTGCGGCCCGAGCCGGTGGAGGCGACGGCCCACGGCACTCCGGGGGCGGCCTGCACACCGATCCGCAGCCGCTCGATGCCCAGGCGGGCGGTCACGGCGCCGGAGGTCTCGCCCCCGGCGACGAGCAGATGACTGACGTTCTGCTCGTCGACGGCCCAGGCGGCGAGGGCGGAGAGGGCGTCCTCCAGGAGCGCCGCCGCGCGGTCGGCGCCCAGCTCGCGCTGCGCTGTCGCCACATCCGGCGACGCATGCACAAGGACGGGCGCGAGCCGGTCGGTGCGATTCGCGAGGGAACGGCGGAGCCGGTCGAGCGTGCCGGGGTCGCGCGCGAGGTCGAGCGGCTGCAGCTCGTGGCGCTCGCCGGTGAAGGCCGCGATCTGACCGCGGGTGGCGGCGGAGGCGCTCCCGGCCAGGATGAGTCTTCCGGTCACGGGTACGTCCGGAAGGGACGCAGCGGCTCGCGTCGAATGCGGTGCGCCGCTCGCGGCGAAGACCGATGCATCCGGGCCCGTCGCGGCGTCGCCCTCGGTGGTCTCGGTCGTGCGGACCGCGACACGCGCCAGCGCCGTGCCGACTCCGGCCCCGCCGCCCGCGACGACGGGACGCTCGGCGGCCACACGGAGGACGGCCTCCGCGACGGTGTCGAGGTCGTCTTCGGTGAGGGCGTCGACGAGGGTGTGTCCGTCGCCGATGAGATCGACGACCGCGTCGGTCCCGCGCTGCACGTCCTGCCAGCGCACCAGCGAGACGGGCGCGGGGGTCTGCGGGGCGAGCAGCCGGACGACGTTCGAGTCGCGCATGGGCGTCAGCGGGTGGTCGCGCATCGGGGACTCGGCGAGCGGCACGCCGCCGACGAAGAGCACGCCCTGGTACTGGGTGCGGGCGGCGTCCGGGGTGGCGGGCGTGCCGATGGTCACGGGCGACGGCGCGTCAGGCGCGGCGCTCTCTGCGGCGACGGCCGCGAGCGCGTCCGCGATCGGCCCGATGTTGCCCTCCGGCGTCGAATCGAAGGTCGAGCAGTACTTCTGGTACAGCAGTGTCGCGCCCGCACCGACGAGGAAACGCGCGGACTCCGACGAGGCGGCGACCGCGTGTGCCACGGGCGCGGTCCGAACCTTCAGGGCCACGACCGCGCACGACGAACCGGCCGAGGGGAAGACGTCATCACGGGATGTGTCGGTGCGCGGGATGCCGAGCAGCACGCTCGCGGGAAGCCCCGCTTCGGCGACGCGTCCCGCCAGGTCGCAGGCTCCGGTGACGTCGTCGGCGACAGCGCCGAGCCGCATCACGAGACACCGACCCCCGGTGCGTCGGCGGGGGCGGTGCCGGCGGTCATGGCGGTGCCGGCGGTCAGAGCGCCCGGCGCGACGTGCTCGCCGGCGACCACGACGGTCGCACCGGCGTCGCGCAGCGCCTGCAGGTCGTCGGGGTCGGCGCCCGGGTCGGTGAGGATCACATCCACCAGGTCCAGACCGCCGACGCGGATGGGGGCGCGCGCCCCGAGCTTGGAGTGGTCGACCAGCAGGATGGTAGTGCGGGCTGCGCGGGCGAGCTCCTGCTTGAGTTCGGCGTCGAGCGCGTTGGCGCAGAGGATGCCGGTGGTGTCGACCGCCGTCGCCGAGAGGACGGCGATGTCGACGGAGTAGTCGGCGATGGTCCGGCGTGCGGTGGCGCCGGCGAAGGACCGGGTCTCGCTCTGGTAGACGCCGCCGACGGCGACCAGTTCGACGTCGTCGCGCTCGATCGCCGCCTGGATGACCGGCGCGGAGTGGCTCACGATCGTGGTCCCGGGCCGCAGCATCCCGGTGAGCGGTGCGACGGTGGTGCCCGCGTCGAGGGCGACCGTGATGGCCCCGTCGAGAAGGTCGAGGCAGGCCTCGGCGATGGCGCGCTTCTCGCCGCTGCCCGTGACCGCACGCTCGTCGAAGGGGCGCCCGTGGCCGAGGTTCGGGAGGCTGGCGCCACCGATCACCCGCCGGGCGAGCCCCTCCCCTTCGAGCTGCCGGAGGTCGCGGCGGATGGTCATCTCGGAGACGCCGAGCTCTTCCGCGACGCGCGACGACGACACGTAGCCCTCGGCGGAGAGCCGTCGGAGCAGCTCCTCGCGGCGGGCGGGGGCATCGGTATAACGCACGCGTCCATCCAAGCGGCTGCCCCGAACGCTTGTCAACAAACGCACAAATCTTGACGTGAATGTTCAGAAGTGAACAGAATGGAGCACGTGACCTCCGCCTCTCTCGCCGCCCTCGGCGTGGACGTCGGCACCACCAACACCAAGGTGGTCCTGGCGCTGCTGGGTGATTCCGTGCGGGAAGAGCGGACGCTGACCGTCCCGACGCCCGGAAACGGCGCGGGGCTCCAGGCGGTCGTGCTGGGGGCGATCCGGGAGATCGCCGCCGACAGCCCGTACCCGATCGCCGCGCTCGGCGTGGCCTCGATGGGCGAGACCGGCTGCCTGGTCGCCCCGGACGGACGCCCCCAGGGCGACCTCCTTCGCTGGGCCGACGGAGACACGGCGACCGCCGACCGCCTGGTCGCGGCCGCCGGCGCCGAAGCGCTGTACGCGGCGACCGGCGTGCCCGCCCCGGCCAAGTCGCCGCTGACGCACTGGCTGCGGCTGGCGGCAGACGGGGATGCGCGGCTCGGCGACGCGCGCTGGCGCGGCGCCGACGCGCTGATCGTCGAGGCGCTCACCGGAGAGGCGGCCACGGACCACACGCTCGCCGCCCGCACCATGGCGTATCGCCTGCCCGAGCGCGGGGGAGCGCTCGCCGCATCCTTCGACCTGGAGCTGCTCGCGCTCGCCGGCGTGACCCCTGAGCGCTTCCCGCGCGTCGTCGAGCCGGGCGCTATCGCCGGGACTTTGACGGCCTCGGCCGCCGCCGCGCTTGGCCTCCCGGCCGGGCTGCCCGTGGTCGTCGCCGGCCACGACCACACCGTCGGCGCCTGGGCCGCGGGAGTCCGCGAACCCGGCCAGGCCGCCGACTCGGTCGGCACCGCCGAGGCGCTGCTGCGGGTCGCCGACGACGTCTCCCGGCAGGGCGCGCGCCACCACGGGATGAGCCTCGCGCGCACCGTGGACGGCGCCCACGAGACGCTGCTGGCGGGCAATCCCACCGCCGGTGCGCTGGTGGAATGGGCGTTCGCCGAGCTGCTGCCCGGGGCCGATCGCCACGACGTTCAGGAGCAGGCACTCGGGCTCGCGGGCGGCCCGGTCGAGGCCGTCCTGCTGCCCTACCTCCGCGGGCGTCAGTCGCCCGCGCCGGACCCCGCCGCGACGCTGCGCCTCGTCGAGCTCGCCTCCGCGGGCGACGCGGGCACCGCATCCACCGGGCTGGCCGACCCCGCAGCGACGCTGACCGCGGTGCTCGCCGGACTCGCGCTGCAGCTGGCGTGGATGGATGCGGCCCAGACCGACCTCGCCGGCCCGCGTTCCGCCGACCTCGCCGTGCTCGGCGGTCCGGGTGCGGCCAACGGTGCCTGGTGGCGGCTCAAGCAGCGTTTCGTCCCCGGCGCGTTGCGTCGCGCGGACGCTGCGGAGCCGGTCGCCACCGGCGCCGCCATGCTGGCCGCCCTCCGCGTCACCGGCCTCACGACCTCGCTGCCCCTGCGCAGCGCCGACAGCGCCGCGTCCGCGGGCGATCCAGCACTGCTGGACGCCTTCGTGCGCGCGGCCACGCTCCACGACAAGGAACACGCATGACCGACACCACCTCCCGTCCGGCGCTCGACCTCGACGCCATCGCCCGCCCCAGCGGCGGCCTCGCGATGGTCGCGATGGATCAGCGCGAGAGCCTCCGCCACATGTTCGACCTGGCGGGCGCCGGACGCCCGGCCGATGACGTGCTCATCCGGTTCAAGCTCGACGTAGCCGAGGCGCTCGGCCCGCTGGCGTCCGGCTTCCTGATCGACCGGCACTACGGGTTCGAGGCCGTGCGCGACGCGCTGCCCGCAGAGACGGGCCTCATCCTCGCCGCCGACGCCCTCACGCAGGAGGACGGCGGTCCGGTCGAGGAGACCGCACTCGACGAGGTCGTCCTCGACCAGACCGATCTGGCCGGCGTCTCCGCGCTGAAGCTGCTCGTGATCTGGCGGCGCGACGCCAAGCGCGAGCAGCGCGTCCGGCTGGTCGAGCGGTTCGTCGCCGAGTGCCGTGCGCGGGGCGTGCTCTCCGTGCTGGAGCCGGTCGTCCGGGCCACCCCGGAGGAGCTCGACGCGGGCACCTGGGAGCTGGATGTCGCCATCCGCGAGGCGGCGGAGGAGCTGTCGCCGCTCGGCCAGAGCCTGTACAAGGTGCAGGTGCCGATGTCGGGCACAGGTGACGAAGCCGCGCAGCGCGACGCGAGCGAGAAGCTCAACGCCGCGATCACCGGGCCGTGGGTCGTGCTCTCGCAGGGTGTCGACCGGCCGGCGTTCCTGCCCGCGGTCGAGGCGGCCTGCCGGGCGGGTGCGAGCGGCTTCCTCGCCGGACGTGCCCTGTGGAGCGACGTCGTCGGCCGCGACGACGTGCCGTCGGCTCTGCGCGAGTTGTCGGTCCCGCGTCTCGAAGCGCTCATCGAGGTCGTCGACCGCGAGGCCCGGCCGTGGCGGGAGGCGTGATGATCGCGGGGCTGCTGCACACCGTCCCGGCGCTCGCGCCGACGTTCGACGCGCTCGTCGCCGATGCCGTCCCCGGTGCCTCGCGTGAGCATGTCGTCGACGCGTGGATGCTCGAGACCGCCATCGCCGAGGGCGTCACCCCCGCGGTGCGCGAGCGCGTCGCCGGGCACCTCCGTCATCTCGCCGAGTCCGGCGCCGACGCCGTGCTCGTGACCTGCTCGTCGATCGGCGAGGCCGCGGAGGAGGCGGCCGCCGCGCTCCGCATCCCCGTCATCCGAGTCGACGCCGCCATGGCCGCCGAGTCCGTCCGCCTCGCCGCCGCATCCGCCCCCGCCCACGCCCACAGCTCCGGAGTTTTTCGCCCTGAAACGCCGTCCGAGGGCGGAAAAACTCAGGAGCTGGCGGCTGGGGGGATCGCGGTGCTCGCGACGAACACCGCGACACTCGGGCCGACCACCCGGCTGATCGAGCGGGAGGCGGCGGCGCGCGGCGTCGCGGTCGACGTCACCGCGACGGTCGTCGAGGGCGCTGCGGCCGCACGGGCCGCCGGCGACCAGGCGACCCACGACCGGCTCATCGCCGACGAGGTGCGCCGGCTCGCGGAGAGCGGAACGGCCTCCGTCCTCGTCCTCGCCCAGGCCTCCATGGCCCCTGCCACCGAATCGGCCGGCGTCGACCTCCCCGTGCTCACCTCCCCGGCCGGCGGCGTCGCCGGCTTGCGGGAGGCCCTGACCCCGTCGGACCCGGGAACGCCGGACGCCAGCGCGAACCGGCCGGCGCCTCCCGGGTCCGGCGGTACCTCCGCCGCGGCGGGCCCGGCGGACGGGCCGACGGACGGAGCCCGCGCATGACCGGCGTCGACCTGCTCGCCTACGCCGACCGCCTCGGCGGCGACCTGCCCCGCCTGCGCGCCCTGCTCGAGGGCTCGCTGCGTGATTTCGCCGGGGTGCACATCCTGCCGTTCTTCGTGCCCTTCGACGGCGCCGACGCGGGCTTCGACCCCATCGACCACGGCGCGGTCGACCCGCGCCTGGGCACCTGGGACGACGTGCGCGCCCTCGCTGCGGAGCGCGAGGTGACCGCCGACCTGATCGTCAACCACGTGTCGAGCGACTCGGAAGAGTTCGTGGACTGGCTGGCGAACGGCGACGAGTCCCCGCATGACGGGATGTTCCTCACCTTCGACGCGGTCTTCCCCGACGGCGCGACCGAGGACGGCATCACGGCGTTCTACCGCCCGCGGCCCGGTCTGCCGTTCACGGCGTACCGGATAGCGGACGGCCGCCGCCGGCTGGTGTGGACCACCTTCATGCCGACCCAGGTCGACCTGGATGTGGCCAACGACCGCGCCCGCGCGTATCTGCGCCGCATCCTCGCGACCCTGCGGTCGGGCGGCGTCACCACGGTCCGTCTCGACGCGGTCGGCTACGCGGTCAAGACACCCGGCACCGACAGCTTCATGACGCCCGAGACGCTGGAGTTCGTCCGCGAGATCGTCGCGATGGCGCGCGACGAGGGGCTCCGTGTGCTCGTTGAAGTGCACGCCCACTACACGCAGCAGCTCGCCATCGCCCCGCTCGTCGATTACGTCTACGACTTCGCGCTCGCCCCGCTGCTGCTCCACAGCCTGGGCACGGGCACCTCCGATCGCCTCGTCGAGTGGATGCGCATCCGCCCGCAGAACGCGATCACCGTGCTCGACACCCACGACGGCATCGGCATCATCGACGCGGGACCCTCCGGCGACCGGCCGGGACTCATCGACCAGGGCGAGATGGCCGCCATCTTCGAGCGCGCCGCCGTCGCGACCGGCGGGCACTCGACCGTCGCGTCCGTCATCCCCGCCTGGATGAGCCTTCCGCACCAGATCAACGCGACGTTCTTCTCCGCCTTGGGCGCCGACGCGCGCAGCTACCTGCTCGCCCGGGCGGTGCAGCTCTGGCTGCCCGGCAAACCGCAGCTGTACTACGTCGGGCTGTTCGGCGGTCTGGATGACGTGGCGCTCTTCCAGCGCACCGGCCAGGGCCGCGATGTCAACCGTCACGTGTACACGCCCGACGAGGTGGAGGCGGCGCTCGCGAGCGAGGTGACCCGCGCGCAACTCGCGCTCGTCCGTCTGCGCTCGACGCATCCGGCTTTCACGGGCGAGTTCCGCTACCGTGTGGATTCGGACGGCTCGCTCGACCTCGAGTGGGTGCTCGGCGACGAGCGCACGACCCTCACCGTCTCGTTCGCCCCCGAACCCGAATTCCGCATCCGCATCGCGGGTGCCGGCGGCCAGCTCACCGCCGACTCCGTACCCGCGCTCGCTTCTCTCTGATCCCTCTTCCCCCACCGAGGACCATGCAGACCATCCAGGACATCACCGTCACCCGCAGCGCGACCGAGGTCGTCCTCGTCGCGCCCGCGTACACGCTCGGCGTCGCGCTGACCCGCCCACGCGCGACCATCGCCGGCCTGGACGGGGAGCTCTGGAGCGATCTGTCGCTGCTCGCGAGCGTCGATCGCGTCGGCCTCCCCGACGAGTCGTCCGGCCCGACCGCGGTCACGGTGGAGGAGCAGGAGGACGGCACAGTCCGCATCACGGTGCTCACCGACTCCAGCGCCTGGGCGACCAAGGCCGTCGTCCTGCACTGCACGCCCTCCGAGGTGCGCGCCCGCGTCGAGGTGACGACGGAGGACGACGATGCGCGCATCACCGACCTGACGATGTTCGGCGGCCAGGCGGCCCTGCCGTCGGGTGCGGCCGGCACGTTCCGCTCGGGCATCCGCTTCCCGTCCGTGTTCGTGCCGACGCCGACCGAGCCCATCCAGGTCGTCCGCGCCTCCAACACCCCGGCGCAGCTCGGCGTCGTGGGCGACGCGGAACCGGGACGTCTGCACGGGATCTTCTCGCCGCCCCCGCTGGTGTTCGGCCTCGGCCGGCCGTCGATCGCGCCGGACGCGCCGCACGGACCGACCGACATGCCGGTCGGCGACTGGCTCGGCGTCTCCGTCGTCGCACCGATCGCGCAGCTGGGCTTCACCACGTTCCGCTACGACGTCATCGACGGCGGCTTCCTCTTCCGGCTCACGTACGAGGGCCACACGCGGGTCCGCGCGGGCGGTTGGGTGTCTCCCGACTTCGTGCTGCGGCCCGGCGGCGCACCGCTGAGCCTCATCCGCGACTACCGCGACGACCTGCTCGAACGCGGCTGGGCCGAGGAGCCGAGCGTCGGTGCCGAGTGGTGGCACGAACCGATCTTCTGCGGCTGGGGCGCGCAGTGCGCGCTCGCGGTGCGGATGAGCCACGAGGGTGAAGCTCTCGCGACCGACAACGCGGACGGGTTCGTGCTCCCGGCGGGCGCCGCCTTCGCCCCCGACCTCGCCCGCCAGTACCTCTACGACCGCTGGCTGAACCGCCTCGCCGAGCGCGACATCCACCCGGGCACCGTCGTCATCGACGACCGCTGGCAGGCCGACTACGGCACCAACGCGGTCGACACCGAGAAGTGGCCGGACCTCCGCGGCTGGATCGACGCGCGCCACGCCGCCGGCCAGCGCGTCCTGCTGTGGTTCAAAGCGTGGGACCCGGCAGGGCTGCCGCCGGAGCTGACGGTGCGCGACGCGTTCGGGCGCCCGGTGGCCGTCGACCCGTCGAACCCGGCCTACCTCGACGCGCTGCGGGAGCAGGTCACGGGGATGCTCTCCGCCGACGGACTCGACGCCGACGGCTTCAAGGTCGACTTCACCCAGCGCGCGCCGTCCGGTGTCACCCTCCGCACGCACGGCGACGACGTGTGGGGCATCAGCGCCCTCCACACGATCATCGCGACCATCCACGAAGCGGCCAAGGCGGTCAAGCCGGATGCGCTGGTCGTCACGCACACCGTGCATCCCTCGTTCTCCGGTGTCACCGACATGGTGCGCCTCAACGACGTTCTCGAGGACTCCGTCCACGGCGACCCGGTGCCCGTCGGCGACCAGCTGCGCTACCGGCACGACATCGCCGCGGCCGCCCTCCCCGGCCACCCGATCGATACCGACCAGTGGCCGATGCCGAACCGCGACGAGTGGCTCGCCTACTCGCGCATCCAGCCCGAGCTCGGTGTTCCGGCGCTGTACTACGTGGAGTCCATCGACAACAGCCGCGAGGCGGTGACCGACGCCGACCTAGATGAGATCGCCGGCCTCTGGAGTGCGTACCGTGCCGCCCGTGCGAGCCTCGCAGGCGAACCCGCCGAGAAGGAGCCGTCCGCCGTATGAGCGCGTTCACCGAGGTCGCCCCGGGCGTCCACCGGTTCACGGATACGTGCAACGTGTACGTGTTGATCCCGCCGGCCGATTCGGCCGGCGGTGCGCGTTCCGGCGCGAGACGCTCCGGCGCCATTGCGATCGACTTCGGCTCCGGCGACGTGCTCGACCACCTCGCCGAGCTGGGGCTCGAGACGCTCGACGCGGTGCTCATGACGCACCACCATCGCGACCAGGGGCAGGGCCTTCCGCGCGCGGTCGAGGCCGGCATCCCGATCTTCGTGCCCCCGGTCGAGCAGGACCTCTTCGCCCGCGTCGACGAGATGTGGTCGGCCCGCGCGCTGTACAACGACTACAACCTGCGCCAGGACCGCTTCTCCCTGCTCGACCCCGTGCCGATCGCCGGGACCGTTCCCGAGTACCGCACCGCGCGGTTCGGCGGCGTCGACGTGAAGACCATCCCGACGCCCGGCCACACCATGGGGTCGGTCACCTACCTCGTCGACAGCGGGGATGCGCGCGTCGCTTTCACGGGCGACCTCATCTACGCGCCGGGCAAGGTGTGGTCGCTGGCCGCGACGCAGTGGTCGTACACCGAGAGCGAGGGCCCGGCGATGAACGTGCTCTCGTGCCTGCTGCTGCAGGAGGAGGAGCCGACCATCCTGCTCCCGTCGCACGGCGAGCCCATGCCCGAGGCCGTCGACGCGCTCGACCAGCTGGCCACCCGCATGAGCGGCTACGTCGACTCGCGGCGCACGCACCCGTGGGATCTGCGCGACTGGCTGGAGCGTCCCTTCGTCCGCCTCACCGACCACCTGCTGCTCAACCGCACCGCCAACTCGTGCGTGTATGTGCTGCTCAGCGACTCCGGCGCCGCGCTGTTCATCGACTACGGGTACGACATGTCGACCGGCTGGCCCGCGGGCACCGACCGTGCCGCCCGGCGCCCCTGGCTGGCGTCGATCCCGGCGCTCAAGCGCGACTTCGGGGTGACGTCGGTGGAGGTCGTGCTCGGCACCCACTATCACGACGACCACATCGCCGGGCTGAACCTGCTGCGCGACGTGGAGGGCACCGAGGTGTGGCTGCCCGAGAACGTCGCGCCGATCATGGCCGACCCGATGCGCACCGACCTTCCGTGCCAGTGGTTCGAGCCCATCCCGGCCGACCGGGTGCTCGGGCTCGGCGAGACGGTGCGCTGGCAGGAGTACGAGATCGTCACGCACGAACTGCCCGGCCACACCCTCTACGCCGCGGCGTTCGAGTTCGAGGTGGACGGCCTGCGGGTGCTCGCCACCGGCGACCAGCAGACGGCGGAGGGGCGGCTCGGGGTGCAGCGCGAGATCCTCAACTACCAGTACCGCAACCGGTTCCGGCGTGACGACTTCATCCAGAGCGCAGCCCTCTACCGCCGTGTCGCCCCCGGTCTCATGATCACCGGGCACTGGCAGGGTCGCGAGGTGGACGAGGACTACCTGCAGCTGCTGACCGAGCAGGGCGACGAGCTGGCCGCCATCCACGACGGACTCCTGCCGGACGACGGGATGCTGCCGCCCGCCGACGGCAACCTGGTGCTGGTGGAGCCGTTCTATCAGCGCGTGGCCCCGGGCGCGGAGCTCGAGTACGAGGTCGTCGTCGTCAACGCCTACGACGAGCCGCGCGAGGTGGTGGCGCGGCTGGTGACGCCCGCGGGCTGGAGCGACCCGGACGCCGCGTCAGTGGTGGCGGGAGCGGGGGAGACCGTGCGGCTGCGGTTCTCGGTCCGGGCGACGGCCGACGTCCGCAAACGGCAGCGGATCGCCGCGGACGTCACGATCGGCGCCGCGCGCTACGGCCAGGCGGGGGATGCCGTCGTCGACACCGTGGCACCGCTCTCCGCTCTCGACACCCCGACGGCCCTCCGCTAACCTGCGGGCGTGGACCGCATCCCCCTGTATCGCGAATGGCACGGCGACCCGGACTCTCCGCATCCACCGCTGCTGTTGATCCACGGCGGCGGGTCCACGATCGAGTCGAACTGGGGGATGCTGCTGCCGCTGCTCGCGCCGACCCGGTCGGTGCTCGCGGTCGAGCTGCAGGGGCACGGCCGGACGACCTCGGGTGACCGTCCGGCGAGCTTCGAAGGCTCCGCGGATGATGTCGCGGCCGTGCTGGGCGAGCTCCGGCTGGGCCCGGTGGATGTGCTCGGCTTCAGCAACGGAGGCCAGGTCGCTCTGCAGCTGGCGGCGCGGCATCCGTCCGCGGTGCGGCGGCTGATCGCGGCCTCGGCCCCGGTGCATCGAGTCGGGATGGTGGACGGCTTCTGGGACGGCCTCGCCGCCGGGACGTTCGACGACCTGCCCGCGCCGTACCGGGAGGCCGACCTCGCGGTCAGCCGCGACCCCGAGCACGCGCGACGGATGTTCGATCTCGACCGCGAGCTGATGCTCGGGTTCGAGGACTTCCCCGACGAGCTCCTCGCCTCCGTGTCCGCGCCGACGCTCGTGGTCGGGGCGGATCGGGACGTGGTGCGGGCGGAACACTTCGTCGAGCTGGCGTCGCTGCTCCCGAACGCCCGTCTGCTGATCGTCCCCGGCATCCACGGCGACTACCTGGGCGAGCGTCTCGCCGCCGCGGGCGACCCGGGCCCGCTCCGCCGCACGCTGCCGCACCTCCTCGCCTTCCTCGACGCCCCCTGACCTCGCGCGCGCCTCCGCCTCTCGCCCTTCTCCGCCCCCCGTCGAGTACGCACACATTGCACGCCCGAGGTGCTCTGGGCGTGCAATTTGTGTGTACTCGACGGGGGATGGGAGGCGTCAGCGGGTGAGGTCGGCGGCGAGGAGGTCGTCGATCTGAGAGACGGCCTCGCGCATGCCCTCTTCCATGCCCATGGCGACCATCTCGTCGAGCTGCTGCGTGCTCGCGAAGCGGGCGAGCTGCGTCATGCGGGTGCGGCCGTCGCGCTCCTCTAGCGTGGTCGTCATCCGGACGGGCTCCCCGGGCGCCGGGTTGCCGTCGTCGTCGGCGAAGCCGTCGTCGAGCGAAAGGCGCACCGGCGGCTCGATCTCCACGAACCGCCACCAGCCCCGGGCCTTCGTCCCGTCCGGTCCGGTCATGTAGTAGGTCGCCCGTCCCGCCGGCTCGAACTCGAACACCTCGAACGTGGCCGGCCAGGTCGGCGGTCCCCACCACCGCTCCAGCTGGCGCGGGTCGGACCACAGCTGCCACACGCGCTCCAACGGCGCGTCGTACTCGGTGACGAACGTGAGCGTCAGCGCATCCACGTCCTTGTTCGACTCGATGAAGGTCATCGCTCGTTCCTTTCTGGTTCGGTGGTGCTCAGCGTGGTTCGGGCCTCCTCGGCGAGGATGCCGTCGATGGCGCGATCGCGACGGCGCCAGATCTCCTCATAGGCGTCGAGCAGCCGGGACGCCCGCCGGATCGTCTCCGGGTCGCCCGAGACGACGCGCTCGCGGCCGCGGCTCCGCTTCCGGACGAGGCCGGCCCGCTCGAGCACGGCGACGTGCTTCTGCACGGCGGCGAAGCTCATGTCGTACCGCCGGGCGAGCTCGCTCACCGAGTGCTCCCCCTGCAGCGACCGCGCGACGATATCCCGCCGGGTCGCATCCGCCAGTGCCTGGAAGATGCGATCGACCTCTGCGTCCGTCAACTCATCTACAACCATTTGGTTGTACGTTAGCGCGACGCAGCGTGGTGCGCAATCCCCGAATCTCGCGAGGTGCTCGGGCTGTGAGTGGCGGCCGCGGACGCGCTCAGCGAACGTGCCGTGTTGACCCGCCTGCCCGCGGCGTCCTAGTATCTGTGGGAACGATCCCACACGATCCACCGACGCTGGCGCGGTCGTGCACCCTCGGAAGGACATGATGGCAAACGGCCTCCGCGCCGTCCTCTCGCTCGACATCGGCGGCACGAAGCTCGCCGTCGGTGTTGTCACGGAAGACGGACGAACCCACGCACTGATCGTCGAACCCACTCGTCGGGAGGAGGGCCCGGGTGCGATCGTTCCCAGGCTGTTCGACATGGGTCATCGCGCGATCGCCGAATCCGGCCTCGAGGTGGAGGCGGTCGGCATCTCCTGCGGCGGTCCGCTCGACGCCAAGGCCGGTGTGCTGACCGGCCCGCTGCACCTCCCCGGTTGGATCGACCTGCCGATCGTCGAGCTCGCCGAGCGCGAGTTCGGCATCCCGGCCGTGCTCGAGAACGACGCGACCGCCGGCGCCCTCGGTGAGTTCCGCTATGGTGCCGCACGCGACGCCGACACCATGGTCTACCTGACGATCTCCACCGGCATCGGCGGCGGCGCAGTCATCGACGGTCGCCTGCACCGCGGAGCGGCCGGCAACGGCGGCGAGTTCGGCCACGTGATGGTCCGCACCGGCGGCCGCCCGTGCCTGTGCGGGCGGCGCGGGTGCCTCGAGGGATACGCTTCCGGCACGTCCATCGCCCAGCGCGCCCGCGAGGCCGTCGCCGAGCGCGGCGCCGGCTCCACGCTCGCCCAGCTGCCCGTCGTTCGGGCGGAGGATGTGGTCGCAGCCGCCGCCGACGGCGACGCCCTCGCCGTCGAGCTTTGGGACGAGACGGTCGACGTGCTCTCCGTCGCCCTCACCGATCTCGTCAACGTCTTCGAGCCCGACCTCGTCGTGCTCGGCGGCGGGGTGACCCGCTCCGGCGACGCCCTGCTCGTGCCCGTGCGCGAGCGCGTCGCTGCTGACGCCATGCCGCCAGCCGCGGCCGCATCCACCGTCGTGCTCGCCGCGCTGGGCGACGTCGTCTGCGTCGTCGGCGCCGGCGCCGTCGCGTTCGACCGCCTCGACCAGCTCGCCGGTGCGGGCGCAGGCGTCCGGAAGGGAGACCACCGTGGCTGAGTGGATGCGACAGCAGCTGGAGGCGCACATCCAGGTCGCCGAGCAGGGCGAGGCACTGCTGCCGGCCCTGCGTGAGGTCGGGAAGCTGCTCTGCGATGCGTTCGCCGAGCGCGGCATCCTGTACACGTTCGGCAACGGCGGAAGCGCGGCGGATGCGCAGCACTTCACCGGTGAGATCATCGGGCACTACAAGCGCGACCGCCGGCCGCTCGGCGCGGTCACGCTCAGCACCGACCCGACGACGATGACCTGCATCGCCAACGACTACTCGTACGACGACGTCTTCTCGCGCCAGGTGCTCGGCCTCGCCCGCCCGGGCGACGTCGTGGCGGCCTTCACGACGAGCGGACGGAGTGCGAACATCGTCTCAGCGCTCGAAGCGGCGAAGTCGGTCGGCGCCACGACGGTGCTGTTCGGCGGAGGCGACGGCGGCCCGGCGAAGCAGTTCGCCGACTACGCGCTGCTGAGCCCGTCCACGACCACCCCGAGGATCCAGGAATTCCACACGTTCATGCTCCACGTGCTCTCCGAGATCGTGGACGCATGGGCCGACGGCGACGAGGAGTACGCACTGTGACCACCCCCGAGCAGGCAGCCGTCGATTCCGGACTTTCTCCGGCCGACACGCCGCGTGTGGGCGGAGAAACTCCGGAACAGATCGCGGTGGATGCGGCGCAGGAGTCGCGCGAGAGCGCATCCGGGAACGAGGTCGCCGGCGAGACGGGCGCACCCGACGCGAACGGCAAAGCCCCCGTCGCGAACGCGCCCGCCGGCACCCAGCCACGCGACCTCCCGCCCGCGAAGCGCCCGACGGCGACCCCGCAGCGCACCCTCCACATGATCGGCAACGCGCACCTCGACCCGGTGTGGCTGTGGCCGTGGCAGGAGGGCTACCAGGAGGCCCGCGCGACCTTCTGGTCGGCCATCCACCGCATGGAGGAGTACCCGGACTTCGTCTTCACCTGCGACCAGATCGTGCTGCTCAGCTGGGTGGAGGAGTCCGACCCCGAGCTGTTCGAGCAGATCAAGCGCCGCGTCGCCGAGGGCCGCTGGGTGAACGTCGGAGGCTGGTGGGTCGAGCCGGACAACAACATGCCGATGGGTGAGAGCTTCGTGCGCCAGGGTCTGTACGGCCAGCGCTACCTCGAGTCTCGCTTCGGGAAGCCCTCGACCGTCGGGATGAACGTGGACCCGTTCGGTCACAACGCGATGCTCCCGCAGATCCTGCGCGGCCAGGGGATGGACTCGTACACGTTCCTGCGGCCTGGCCCGCACGAGTCGGACCTGGCTCCGAGCCTGTTCTGGTGGGAGGCGCCCGACGGCTCGCGCGTGCTGGCCTACCGCATCCCGTTCGAGTACTGCAGTCCGCCCGGGTCGGTCGACGGCCAGACCGAGAAGGCGCTCGCCTCCCTCGACCGCACGGTCGGCTTCGGCGAGAACGCGACCGCGATGGTGTTCTACGGCGTGGGCAACCACGGCGGCGGCCCCACGATCGCGAACATCGAGTCGATCCACCGCTACGACCGCATGGGCTCTTTCGGAAGGATGACGATGTCGTCACCGCGCACGTACTTCGACGAGGTGCTCGGCCGGGGCGAGGCGTTCCTCGACACCCTCCCGGTGCGCCGCGACGACCTGCAGCACCATGCGCCCGGCTGCTATTCGGCGCACTCCGGCATCAAGGCGTGGCAGCGTCGCGCGCAGTTCGGCGTGCTGAATGCCGAGCGCTGGGCGGCGGTGGTCGCCGCGACCGACGGCGTCGACTACCCGCGTGAGCAGCTGGAGACCGCCTGGAAGCAGGTGCTGTTCAACCAGTTCCACGACATCCTGCCCGGTTCGGCGATCGAGCCGTCGTACGACGACGCACGCGATCAGCTCGGCGAGGCTGTCGCGATCTCGAAGCGCATCATCACGCGGGCGCACAACATCATCGCCCGCCAGGTGCAGGTCGACCGGGAAGACGGCACCCAGCCGGTCCTGGTCTTCAACCCGCACCCCTGGCCGGTGTCGGTGGATGTGGACTTCCAGTACGGCGCACAGCGCGCCGGCGTGCACGTGGTCGACGAGAACGGCGAGCCCGTCGTCTTCCAGAACTCGCAGTCCACCGCGACGACGGACGACGTCTCGCGCGGTGCCGTGGTGTTCCGCGCCGACGTCCCGGCTCTCGGCTACCGCCTCTACCGCCTGCGCCCCGGTGCCGGCCCGGGTGCGGCATCCGATGCCCTGACCGTGACGGCCGACACCCTCGAGAACGAGCACGTCCGCATCCGCATCGACCAGGAGACCGGCTGGATCTCGTCCTACCTGGTCAAGGCGACCGGCGTGGATGTGATGGCCGGCGTCGACGGCGCCCAGCACACCCAGATCAACGACGACCCGACCGATACGTGGGGCCACCGGGTCATCTCGTACGCCTGGCCGGGCGCGACGATGGAGCTGAAGCGCATCGTGGTCCGCGAGACCGGCCCGCTGCGGTCGCGCGTCCGGGTCGAGCGGGCGTGGGGCGCATCCACTCTGGTCGAGGAGCTCATCCTCGACCACGACTCGCCCGTGCTGCGGGTCAACGTCACGCTCGACTGGCGCGAGCAGGCGCACCTGCTGAAGCTGCGCTTCCCCACCGTGCTCGACGACCCGACGGCGACCTACGAGATCCCGTTCGGTCACCTGGAGCGCCCGGTCGACGGCGCCGAGGAGCCTGCGCAGTCGTGGGTGGATCTGACCGGCACGATCGACGGCGCCGCCGCCGGTCTCACGGTGATCACGACCGACAAGCACGCCTACGACGTGTCGCCGGGAACCGCCGACAACGGCGAGCAGCCGAGCATCGGCGTGACCGCCGTCCGCAGCCCGGTCTACTCGTGGCACGACCCGCGCCTGCTCGACCCGGAGGGCATCTACTCCTTCCAGGATCAGGGCGTCCAGCGGTTCAGCTACGAGCTGGTGCCGCACGCGGGCGATTGGCGTGACGCCGACCCGATCCGTCGTGCGCTCGTGCTCGGCAACCCGGTGCGGGCGATGCAGGAGTCGTTCCACGACGGCATGCTGCCTCCGGTGAACTCGTTCGCGAGCGACGGCGGCGACGCCGTCATGGTGACCGCGCTGAAGGGCACCGAGGACGAGACGGACGCCCCCGGCGGCGCGGATGTGGTGGTGCGGGCCGTCGAGACGCGCGGCGAGGGCGGGCGCTCGCGCATCGAGCTCCCGCTGCTCGGGCGCACCATCGAGGAGGACTTCGGCCCGTCGCAGTTGCGCACCTTCGTGGTGCCGGCCGACCCGGCCCAGCCGGTCCGCGAGGTCGACCTGATCGAGCGCCCACTGCCGTGAGCGCGCGCCCCGAGGTCCGGGCGACCGTCGTCGGTCCCGCTTCCGCGGCGGCCGAGGTGCAACTGGAGTGGAGCGAGGCCCAGCCCGGCTGGCAGGTTGCGGTGCGCGTGACGTACAGCGGCGCGGAGCCGGCCGACGGGTCGGTGCTGGTGGAGGCTCCGGTGCACGGCGCCGACGATCCGTGGTGGCTGATCCCGGGCGCCTTCTACGGCGAGAACCGGCCGGCCGAGAACACCCGGGCGTTCCCGCGCTTCGAGATCGGGGCGAGCACGCCCGAGCAGCACGCCGCCTTGGTGAGCGACGCCTGGGAGTTCCGTGCCGACCGCGCGGCGACGCCGGCGGTGTTCGCCTGGGCGGGTCCGGATCGCGGAGGGGTCGCGCTCGCCGCGGCCGAGACCTCCCCGCTCGGACTCACCGGGCTCGGGCTCGCGCACGACCCGCAGTGGGGAGACGCGACGGTGAGCCTGCGCTTCCCGTACCGCGAGTACCCGGTCACGTACTACGGCGACGACCGCCCGCGGCCGGCCGACGTGGCGACGCAGCGCTTCGCGCCTGGCGAGACCGTGGAGCTGACGGTGCGCGTGTTCGCGCTGGACGCATCCCGCCACGCCTACGCCCCGATCCTGCGCGCGCTGCACGCCGAAGCGGCTGAGCACACGACCGAGAACCCGTGGGTGGATGTGGCCAGCGCCGCCGACCTCACCGCCGCCGGCCTGCTCGACTGGCACTACGATCCCGACCCCGGCGTGCTGCTGGAGACCGTCGGCTTCGACCGCGAGGTCAGCGGCCGGGACGGGCTCAGCGTCGACCGGCAGGCCATGCACGTCGGCTGGGTCAGCGGCATCCCGTGGGCGTACGCGCTCCTCGCGCACGGGCTGCGGGCCGGCCGGCCGGCCGAGGCGGAAGCGGCGCGTCAGGTCATCGACTTCATCACCGCATCCCTGTCGCCCTCCGGAACCTTCTGGGGCGTCTGGTACCGCGACCACGGCTGGACGCAGAGCTGGACCGAGCTGAAGCGCGGGCTGCACTCGCGCACCCTGGCCGAGGCGACGCTGTTCCTCGTCCGTGCGCAGGCGCTCGACCCGCACGAGCGATGGGAGCACGCCATCCGCTCGAACCTCGATGTCGTCGTCGGCCGTCAGCGCGACGACGGCAACCTCGGCTCCGTCCACCACGCCGAGACCGGAGAGGTGCTGTCGTGGTCGGGCGCGTCGGGCCTGACCTGGATCGCCGCACTGGTGGAGGCCGCCGAACGCGACGAGCGCTATCTGCCCGCGGCGCTCGCGGCCGGGAGGTACTACGAGCAGTTCGTCGACCGCGAGTTCGTCCACGGCGCCCCCGAGGACGTGGACCTCGCGCCGACCTCGGAGGACGGCTACGCCGCCGTCATGGCCTACGTCGCCCTGCACCGCGCGACCGGCGATCGGCACTGGCTCGATGTGGCGCGGCGCGGGGCCGATTGGATGCTGACCTTCCGCTACACGTACGACGTCACGTTCCCGGCGCACACCCTGCTCGGGGCGTACGGCTTCCGCACCCGCGGCGCCGACAACGCATCGCCGTCGAATCAGCACCTGCACGCCTACGGGCTCGTTTGCACGGCCGAGCTGCGCGAGCTGTCGGCAGCTCTCGGCGACCAGCACTATGCGGAACGCGCCGACGAGACGCTGGCGTGCTTCCGCCAGTTCATCGCCCGCGAGGACGGCGACTTCAACGCCTACCGCGGCATGGTCAGCGAGCGGTACTACCAGACGGCGTGCTTCCAGCCGAAGGGGATGCTGCTGACGCTCTCGCACGCCTGGAGCGTCGGCGTGACGCTGCTCGCCTGCGAGCAGACGCTCGCGGCCTGAGCGCCGAGGTGCACGTCGTGGTCGCTATCCCGCCCGAATAAGCGCCACAAGGTGCACCTCGAGGGCTAGCGGTGGAGGCCCCAGAACGCCCACGGTGAGACGTGGTCGATCCACGGGTCTCGAACGGCTCGCGGTCGTCGGCGCCCCACCCGCATCGCCCGGTAGTGGATGCGCATCCACCGCCCGATCCGCTCGGCCGGGATGGCCGGTCGATGTCCGACCGCGATGATCTGCTGTGCTGTCTGATCCACGATAACCTCCTACACCGGCTAAGCGTTAATACCGGTGTCAACACCATGCCCACTGCATAGACACCTGTCAAGAGCGTATGCTGGTGTCATGGGTCGGCAGACGGATCTCGCGTTCGAACGGGAGAACGAAGTCATCCCCGCGCAGCTGCGGCTGGTGCGGGACTTCGTCAACACCGTCGAGTACCAGGAGGACGAGGAGGGCTGGGAGAGCCCGGACGACCTCGCGGCGTGGCTGAAGGGCCGCGGTCTGCTCGCGGAGGGCGTCGCCGCCACCGATGATGACCTGATGCTCGCGAAGACCGTGCGCGAAGGGCTCCGCTCCGTGCTCGCCACGCACGCCGGCCACGACGCCGACCCTGCCGCGCTCCGCGGCCTCGACGACGCGCTCGCCGAGCTGCCGCTCCGGCTGTCCTTCGGCGGTCCGTCGTCGTTCGCGCTGGCACCCGCGACCGATCGCGGCGCCCGCGCCGCTCTGGCCGGAGTGCTGGATGCGGTGCGCGCCTCCCGCGAGGACGGCAGCTGGGCGCGGCTCAAGGTCTGCGATCGGGTCACCTGCCGGTGGGCGTACTACGACTACTCCAAGAACCGCTCCAGCCGGTGGTGCACCATGGCGGGCTGCGGAAACGCGGTCAAGATGCAGAAGGCGCACGCGCGGCGCGCATCCACGGCATCCTGAGCGGTCCGGTCAGGAGTCTGTGGGAGCTTCCGCGCGGGTGTACTCCGACCCCGAGCGCGTGCGCAGCAGGATGCCCGCGTCGACCAGGTAGCGCCGCAACGTCACCGGGTCGTCGCCGAATCGTGCCAGGCGGTCGGTGAGGTCGCGTTCGGTGACGGTCTCGCCGTCGGCGAGCACGCGGTCTCCGATGTGGGCGAGCAGCGCGGAGCGGTCGTCGGCGGCCGCCGGGAAGCGGTCGATCCGGCCGTCCGGGCGCAGGAACCGCTCGACGCCCTCGCGGCGCGGCTGCAGCGACGCCGACGCGGCCAGCAGTTCCCGGAACGCGGTGTCGACCGGCTCGTAGGAGTCGTCGCCCGCGCGGTGCACCAGGCCGACGCCCTCGAGCAGCGCCAGGGCGCGTCGCTGCCTCGCCGGGCTCATCCCGGCGACCGGTCCGCCGTCCGCGATGAGCTGCGCCCACACCGCACGCGCGTCCCGGTTGGCCAGCGCGGCGACCACGGGCCGCCAGTCCACAGGCCGCCAGTCCACGGGCCGCTGCCCGTCGGCCGGCGTTCCATCGGCGCTCGCTCTGTCGTCCTGTGCCACGTCCCCAGCCTGCCGCACGAGTTCGCCGTGTGGGCGTCCTCAGGCGTCCTTCCGCAGCTGCAGCAGCAGCTCCGGCGCCCGGGAGTCCAGCACCCGGCCGCCGACGCGCACGCCGACGACGAGCAGGATCGCGCCGAGCACGATGCCGACGAGGAGGCCGATCCATCCCCAGATCGCTTCGCGGGTCACCAGGGAGACGATGAGCAGCACGATCTCCGGCAGGCACAGCACGGCGATGACGCCCCACGCCGCGAACGTCGGCCCGAGCAGCGAGATGTTGCTGCCCGGCCGCGACCGGAATGGGTTGTCGCCGGGCTCCGGCACCGGGAAGACGAACCGTGCCGAGGTCACCGAGCAGACGGCGGCGCCGCTGAGCAGCATCCCGAGCGACAGCCCGAGCAGGCCGGGTGCGGGCAGCCAGTCGCCCTCGAAGGCCGTGGCGCCGACGGAGATGATGACGACCGCCGGGATCGCGAACGTCAGCAGGGCGGATGCGCGACCCCAGCGGTCGGCGCGACCCGGCACGGCCTTCGACACGTGGAGCGCGAACGCGGTCGAGTCGTACGAGACGTCGGCGATCATCCCGATCCCGAGCGTGAACGCCACCACCGGGCCGGCGGCGAAGAAGTAGCCGGTCGAGTGGTTGATGCTCGAGTAGAACCACATGATCGCCGGGAGCAGCGGGATGATGAGCAGCTGCCGAAGGTATCGCGGGTCGCGGAACCAGTAGGTGAGGCAGCGCGCCGCGATGGCGCCGGCCGGTGTGCCCGGCAGGATGCCGAACAGGCCCGACTTGCCGGGCGCGCGCACGCGCGACGAAGCGCGGGCTGGTGTGACCAGGGAGCGCGCGAGCCCCCACCGCCAGACCGCCCAGAGCACCGCGAACGTCGCGACGGCGATGAGCAGCCGCAGCAGCGCGCCGAGCGGGTCTCCCGCGGCGACGGCGCTGGGCACGGCCCACACCGCGCCGAGGGGCGACCAGCCGAGGCCGGCGGCGACCGCGGGCAGGGCGTCTGCGGACGACCGCAAGCCGCTGGTGATCCCGATGATGATCGGCCCGGCGAGGATGAGCGGGATCAGGATGAGCAGGCCACTGGCCTCGCGGAAGCGGCGGCCCGACGACAGGCCGCTCGCGATGGAGGTGACCGCGCGCGACACGACGATGCAGGTCGCGGCGCCGAGCACGCCCGTGACGAGGGCGATCAGAGCGACACCCGGCGAATGCAGCCAGGGCAGGGCGGTGCCGAGGGACGCGAGCGTCGTCGCGGCCCCGGCCACACCGACCGCGCCGCTCAGCAGCATCCCGATCATCAGCGGCCGCAGCGCGATCGGGTAGACCGCGAGATGGCCCGGGTCGAGCGTCTGCTCGACGCCGGAGAGCAGCAGCGGCAGCACCGCCCAGCCGAGCACGGCCGCTGAGCCCGCGAGCACCACGGCGGTGGTCGCGACCTCCGCGGGCGCGAACGAGAGGCCGACGAGCGCGCCGAGGACGACGAGGAGGCCGACGGCGCCGTAGATCGCGCCGATGATCACGGCGACCAGCTGCCCGGTGCTGCGGCGGAACGAGTTCTTGAGGACGAGCAGGCGCAGCCTTACGAGTGTCGCAACCACTCCGGCCCCTCCCCGACACGGCGTCCGCCGACGAGCTCGACGAAACGGTCCTCGAGCGTCGAACCCGCACGCACGTCGTCGACCGAGCCCGCGGCGACCACGCGCCCGGCCGTGATGACGGCGACGTGGTCGCACATCCGCTCCACCAGATCCATCACGTGCGACGAGACCACCACGGTCCCTCCGCCGTCGACATACGTGCGGAGGATGTCGCGGATGTTCGCCGCCGAGACCGGGTCGACCGACTCGAACGGCTCGTCCAGCACGAGAACGCGCGGAGCGTGCACCATCGCGGCGGCGAGGGCGATCTTCTTCGTCATGCCCGCGGAGTAGTCGACGACGAGCGTGCCGCCCGCCGACTCCAGGTCGAGCAGCTGCAGCAGGTCGTGAGTGCGCTGCTGGGCGGTGGGGCGGTCCATCCCGCTCAGGAGTCCCGCGTACTCGACGAGCTGCTGCCCGGTCAGGCGGTCGAACAGCCGGACGCCGTCCGACAGGACGCCGACCATCGCCTTCGCCGCGAGCGGGTTCTTCCACATGTCGACGCCGTGGATGAGCACCTCGCCGGCATCCGGACGCAGCAGGCCGGTCGCCATGCTGAGCGTCGTCGTCTTGCCCGCGCCGTTCGGTCCGACCAGCCCGTAGAAGCTGCCGGACGGCACATCCAGGTCGATCCCGTCGACCGCGACCTTCTGGCCGAACCGCTTGTGCAGCCCGCGAACCCTGATCGCGAGGTCGTCGTCCTCCGCCACGCGCACCCCCTCACGTCGTCCGTGCCGCCCGCACGTCGGACAGCCCGTGCGACCACCCTATCGGCGGGGCCCGACGCCATGTCCAGGAGTACGGACGATCCGACACGGCCGCTTCGGCGAGGCCGGACAGGACGCGGCATGCCGTGCACGCCTCGGGTTCGCGTCGGCATGCCGCGCCTGTTCTCCGGCGGGGGAGGGAACGCCCGCCAGGGAGTCCTCCGGAGGCGAGGACGCGACCGGATGGCGGATCCGCCCGGTTGGCAGGCCGTTCCCAGGTTCGGGTCGAGGATGCGGCGGTCAGCTCCCCAGCGGACCGGCATACGAGCGCGCCTGCAGCGGCAGGGCGAGGTCGGCGCCGAATGCGGCGACCTCCGCGCGCAGGTCGACAGCGTCCGATCCCTCCGCCGCCTCCGCCGGGCGGAATCGGTAATGCAGCGTCCCGGTGAACTCCTGCCGCGCCTGGAAGTTGGTGAAGTGCAGATTGTTCATGACCCAGCTGTTGATGTGCCCCACCGGCGCATCGAGCGTGCGCGCCCACTTTCCGGTGTGGAAGCCGCCCAGCTGGACGAGCGGCGCATCCACCGTGCCCCACAGCATCGCCGATCCGCCGTCGGCGCTGCGAACGCCGACGGCGTGCTGCACGGAGTACCAGTCCTTCGACGTGTCCGGCAGCTGTTCGGTCTCGGCGGCGAAGACGGCGCCCGCGGTCTCCAGCAGGAACTCCGGGCGGTCCACCGCGAACGGGAAGGCGACGAACAGGCTCTCCGGCCCGAAGTGCTCGGGCTTCGCGAGGTGCACGGCGAGGTCGATGTCGTCCAGGTCGCGGTAGAGGGTGAGCGTGTGCGTGGCAGTGAGGCTCCCGGGGAGGTCGCTCGACCATCGGATGCGCGCGTAGGCGTCGGTCTCGATCGTCTCCGGCGACGAGGTGGATGCGGCGTGCGAGCGCTCAAACTCGGGGCCGGGGAAGCCGGGGTTGAAGTTCTTCGGGTTGTCGAAGACGGCGTGCGAGCGACCGGCCGTGGTGACCGTCTCGGCGACGACGGCCCCTAGACCGTGCGGTGCCTGCGCATCCACCAGCTCCCGGCCGGTCCGGAGGTCCACGAGCGAGACGACGCCGCCGCGCCCCGGGTCGACGGTCGCCCGGAAACGACCCGTCTCGACGGTCGTTCCGCTCGTGGCCGCGGGCTCCTCGGCGGGCGCGGGCAGCACCACGACGGACGACGCGTGCACGTCCGCGACCAGCGTCACCCGGCGGGACCCTCCGACCTCCGCCTCGACGGCCTCCCGGCGCCGGCGGTCGGTGAGGTTGGCGACCAGCACGCCGTCCGCAGGCTCTGCCTCGCGGCCGGACGCCGCGAGGCGGTACAGCGACTCGACGTTCAGGTCGCGGGCGAGATCCCAGGCCCCGTAGGCGAAGCCGGCCTTCGCGTTCCAGTGCGAATGGCTGAAATGCGAGTGCGGTTTGGAGTAGGTCTCCCACGAGCCCCAGGTGTGTTCGCCGAAGAGCAGGAGCTCCTCATCCACCCGCTCGAACGTCGCCGCGAGCTCGGCGTCGTCGCGCACGCGAACCGGACCACGCCGGTAGCCCAGGACCGTGGCGAGCGCCGGCTCGCCCTCCCCGCGCTCCCGGGCGAGGTCGAGGGCCGCGCGTGCAGAGAGCGCGAACCGCCGCGCCTCGCGGTAGACGGCGACCTCACGTGCGGTGGAGCCGTGGCCGTGCGACCACCAGTCCGCCCACTCCCCACGGAGCACGGGCAGGTCGGCGGGCGCCTGCGCGGCCAGTGCATCCATCGCCGTATCGATCGTCGCGGTCTCCATCGGCATGTCGGGGTGCCGCTCGTTCCAGTGCCGCACCACGCCGGTGAACAGCGCCGTCGGCCAGCGGTTGTCGTTGCCCGCGTGCACCACCGCGGTGTCGAACGGGTAGTCGTCGCGCGCGTCGAGGCGCTCGACGAACTCGAGGATGCGCTGCTCGGCGAGGGCGACATCCCCGTCGACGATGCCCCACTCCTCACCGAAGCCGTAGTGCGTGGAGAGCAGGGTGAGGACACGGCGACCGGACGGCGCCTCCCACCAGAACACGCTCGGCTGCTCCAGGGGTGCGCGGCCGTGGTCGGGGTTGAGCGCCATGACGAGCCGGTCGATGCCGGCGTCCAGCATCGCATCGGCCACGCCCCAGGCGATGCCGTTCACGTCACCATGCTGCTCGGTGCGCACCGGGATGCCGGCGTCGCGGATGCGCTGGAGCGACCGGTAGGCGGCCTCGAACTCGGCGAGGTCGGGCAGCTGCGTCATGTTGAGGTACCCGCCGGTGACCGCGATGGTGCCGTCGGCGGCCAGCTCCCGCAGACGTGCCGTTTCTGCGAGGGTCGCCGTTCGGAGGAATTCGAGCACCGGCCGCGCCACCTCGAAGGTCCAGCGGAAGCGGTCGGGAGCGTCCGGCGCGGCGGCGTCCTGGTCGGCCAGCCGGATCACTTCGCGCACGATCTGCGCGTGCATCCCGTCGATGATGCGGGGGCTGTTGGTGTAGCCGACGTCGTGGTGGGTGTGACCGAGCAGCAGTAAACGGCGGATGCGGGGCATCAGGGCCTTCCTCGCGGTGAATGTGGCATCGTTGCCATACGACCCTAGGGCTTGAGAAGCGCAAGCTTCAAGCGTAAGAAACGATCAAGTAACGAAAACCGGCTCCGAGGACCCGGTCCCCTTGTGAAGAGCGTCACCGCTGCATTAGCGTGCGATGTGGGAAGGTTTCCATACTGTCGCTCAGACCCCGGCAGTAGGGGATCCCGTACCTCTTCGCACGGGCGAGGACGCCCGCTGCGACACCACTGAAGGGAAATCAGATGAACAAGAGGCACACCGCCTTCGCCGCGCTGGCACTCACCGCGTCGGTGGCGCTCCTCGCCGGTTGCAGCTCCAGCGGCGGCAGCTCGTCCGGCGGGGACTTCTCCAAAGACGCCAAAGGCAGCCTGAACGCCTGGGGCTTCGACAACGCCGACGACGTCGGCACCTCCCGAATCGACTACGCCAAGAGCCAGCTCAAAGACGTCACCATCAAGATCGACCAGACGCCGTTCGACGCGCAGAAGTTCACCACCCGCGTCGCCGGCGGAAACGTCCCGGACGTCGTCCAGATGGACCGCAACTTCGTCGCCACCTACGCGGCGCAGGGACTCATCCAGCCGCTCGACCAGTGCTACAAGGTGCACGACGTCGACCCGACGTCCAGCTACTACCCCTCCGTCATCGACGACATCACGTACAAGGGCAAGGTCTACGCGGTCCCGCAGTTCTACCAGCCGCCGGCGATCATCACCAACGAGCGCGTCATGAAGGCGGCCGGCGTGACCGACGCCGAGATCGACACGTCCAAGCCGGACACCCTCGTCGCCGCGATCAAGAAGATGTACAAGTCGTCCGGCGGCAACCCGTCCGTGCTCGGCTTCGACCCGGTCGCGGGCGGCCAGGCCGGTCTGTGGATCCTCGGCTACGGCGGACAGATCATCGGCAGCGACGGCAAGCCGACCCTCGACGACTCGAAGAACGAGAAGGGCCTCGAGGTGCTCAAGCAGATCACCGACGCCCAGGGCGGCTACGCCAAGGTGAAGAGCTTCACCGACTCGTTCGACACCTTCGGTGAGAACAACCAGTACGTGAAGGACCAGGTCGGCGCGCAGGTCAACGCCCAGTGGTACGTCAACGTGCTGACCCCGTTCGTCGACAAGGTCGACATCGGCGCTGTCCCGTTCAAGGGCCCGGACGGCCAGCCGTTCACGGTCGCCTCGGGAACGTCGTTCGTCATCCCGACCGGCGCCAAGAACAAGGACGCCGCGTGCGCCTGGGCGCTGAACCTCACCAACCTGCAGGCGTGGGAGGCTGCGGGCGCTGCCCGTGCCGAGACGCTGAAGAAGACGCCGGGCGCGATCAACACCGGCCTCTTCACGGGTTCGCCGGAGGCCGACAAGACGCTGCGTGAGAAGTACGTGAAGCCGTCCGGCAACGCGGGCTTCGACAAGGCGATCTCGACCTACTACGACGTGGTGGGCAACGGAAAGTCGTTCGGTGCTTCGCCGGCCGGCCAGCAGATCCAGACGGAGCTGCAGAACGCTATCCAGTCGGTGCTCCTCGGCAACAAGTCGCCGAGCGAGGCCCTGAAGGATGCGCAGGCAGCGGCTATGAAGGCCTACGACCAGTCGACCAAGAGCAGCAAGTAACACGCTCGCACAGGGGCGGTCTCCTCGCGGAGGCCGCCCCTTTTGCGTGCCTGCTGCCGCGTCCTCGCGTCGAGGTGCACGTAGTGGCGACCTCCCGCGGCGTGTCGAGCGCACCTACGTGCACTTCGAGGGCTCTTCCCTGTGCGGGAGGCGCGCGCCGGGCTGCGGGTACGTGCTGCAACTCGCCCCGCTTTCGCGCATCCACTCCCGTCTCACACCGGTCCGCCTGGCGTCGAGGTGCACGTAGTTGCGGCTTCCCGCGGCGTGTCGAGCGCACCTACGTGCACTTCGCGGGCGGACAGGTGCGGGATGCGCGCGCTGGGCTGCGGGTACGTGCTGCAACTCGCCCCGCTTTCGCGCATCCACTCCCGTCTCACACCGGTCCGCCTGCGTCGAGGAGCACGTAATTGCGTCCGCCTGCGGGGTGTCGAGCGCAACTACGCGCACTTCGGGGGGCGGACGTGTGCGGGATGCGCCTGCCGCTGCGAGTACGTGCGGTCGTCCCGCTGCCTGCATCCACTCAGCTGTCGCGCCGGTCCGCCTGGCGTCGAGGTGCACGTTGTTGTGGTCGCCTGCGGCGTGTCGAGCGCACCTACGTGCACTTCGCGGGTTCTTCCGTGTGCGGGATGCGCCCGCCGAGCTGTGAGTGCGTGCGGTAACTCGTCCCGCTCCACACATCCACACACGTCTCGCGCCGGTCCGCTTGGCGTCGAGATGCACGTAGTTGCGACCTCCCGCGGCGTGTCGAGCGCACCTACGTGCACTTCGAGGGCGGACAAGTGCGGGATGCGCGCGCCGAGCGCGGAAGCGCGCGCCGGCCGCGCTACGCGTCCGCGGGGGCGGGCAGGTCCGCGACCTCGCGCACGCCGCGCAGCGACGTCCAGAGGATGACGGGGCACGCGAGGAGGAGCATGCCCGCGACGATGAGCGTCCAGCGTGCGCCGATCGCATCGCCCAGCAGGCCGCCGACGATCGCGCCGACCGGGAAGAGGCCCATCACGACGACCTGCATGGTCGCGTTGACCCGCCCGAGGACGCGGTCGGGGCAGATCTGCTGCCGCACGCTCACCTGCGTGATCGCGTAGACGATCTGCCCGAATTCGCCGGCCGCGATGCCGAGCACGATCAGCAGAGTCCACCATCCCGGCTGGGCGAAGGCGCCGAGCAGCGACAGCGGCGCGGTGACCGCGAGCGAGAGCCAGACGATGCGCACCGACCCGACCGCCCGCGACAGGCGCGTGGTGAAGGCTGCGCCGATCATGACCGTGACCGAGCCGACCGCGATGACGATGCCGATCAGCGCGGGGGAGAGGCCGAGCGTCCTGGACAGGAACACGATGTTCACCGCCGACGCGATCGCGAACGAGAAGTTGCTCAGGGCGCTCGCGAGCGCCGTCGATCGCAGCACGCGCGAGCGGAACACGAAGCCGAGACCCTCCGCGATCTCCGTCCGCATCCGGCGACGGTGCTCAGGAGCGGTCGGCTCCTCCTCCCGCGCCCGGATGCCGAGAAGGCACAGCGCGGACACCGCGAACGTGCCCGCCTGAACCAGCACGACCGTCGCCGCGCCGATCAGCGACACCAGCACTCCGCCGAGGGCGGGCCCGGCGACCTGCCCGGAGGCGCGCACGAACTCGAGAGAGGAGTTGCCGGCGAGCACGCGCTCCCGTCCGATCACGGCCGGCAGATAGCTCCGATAGCCGACATCGAAGAACACGCGAGCGACACCGGCCAGCAACGACACGACGAGCAGCTGACCCATCGTGAGCAGTCCGAAAACCGCCGCCAGGGGGATGGTCGCCAGCAGCACCGCGCGCACCAGATCGCTGGCGACGAGGAGCGGCCGCCGACGCATCCGGTCGATCCACGCGCCGGCGGGGAGCCCGAGCACGGCGAACGCCACGGTGGATGCCGCCCCGAGCATCCCCACTTCGAACGGTGTCGCGTCGAGGCTCACCACGGCGAGCAACGGCAGGGCGACACCCGAGACCTGGGCGCCGAGCTGGCTGGTGGTCTGCCCGATGAGCAGCAGACGGAAGTCGCGGGATGCGAACAGAGAGGGGGAAGGAGATGTCACGACGAGGGGCCTTTCGAATCCGGAACAGGTGGTCCTCCCACCCGCCGGCTCGATCCGAGAATCGTCGCTAGGGGGGTTGAACGTTACCGGGCGCGGTGGACGATGTCCAACCGCGCCCGGTGTCCGGGATGAGGTCAGCCCTTGCGGCCCTGTGTCGCCACACCTTCTATGAAGTACCGCTGGCCGAAGCCGAACAGCAGCAGCATGGGCAACAGCGTGTTGCCGAGCGAGAGGCCGACCTTGGGGTCGTTGAACAGCTCCGAGTAGTTGTCGAAGCCGGCCGGCGTCGCGCTGTTGGTCGCCAGGTTGTAGTTGCTGAACGAGATGAAGAGGCTGTACAGCATCGCGCCGAGCGTAAACACGAGGAAGCCGATGATCCACGGGCTGATGAAGAGGTAACCCGCGATCGCCTCGCGCCTGTTGTACTTGGTGCCCCGCTTCTTCTTGGCGGGCTTGTCGTCGCCCGTCCGGGTCTTGCTGCGCGACGTATCGGAGAGGACGGCCATCACCGGCTCCTCTTCCTTGCGCCATCGAGCTCGGTGATCTTCATCGCCACCCTTTCGATCCGTCCCCCGCCTCCGTCGGCGTGGTGTGTGGCATCGTTACCACATAGCAGCGACTATAAGTCTTCCCGAGCGTGCCTGCAACCGGAGCCCAGCCCATTCCCGGGCACGGGCGGCCTCTCGGGATGCGGACCGTCTCGGCTATGTGGGCGGTGCCGGCGGGGGAACTGCCTGTGTGACGCGAACGGTACACCCGGTTGCACCGGTCGTCACCGGGCCCAGCGCCCTCCGCGACGCTTATCGGCGGCCCACTCGCAGGGGCTGTGACGCATCCGTGACGGCACGGCAGCGGGCCGGCGCGGCGGCCATTAGGGTGGATTCGCCGGGCGTCCGGCGCTCCGGCGCCCGTGGAAAGGGTTCGATGATCGAGAACGACGCCGACGGCACGCAGCGGCGCGCGACGCTGAAAGATGTCGCGCTGGCCGCCGGGGTGTCGCAGTCGACGACTTCCCGCGCCCTGAGCGGCGAGGGCTACGTCGCCGCGGGGGTCCGCGAGCGGGTGCTCGCCGCCGCCGAGTCGCTCGGGTACGTCCCGCACGCCATGGCCCGCAGCCTGCGCAAGCAGGACAGCCGCACGATCGGCGTGCTCGTCTCCGACCTGCGCAACGCCTTCTACGCGGATCTCGCCGCGGGCATCGCCGCCCGCGCCCGCCGCGAGGGGTACACGATGATGCTCGTCGACGACCAGGGCTCCACGGAGGCCGAGATGGATGCGGCGCGAGCGTTCGTGGCGACGCGCGTCGCCGGAGTGATCGTCACACCCCTCTCGGGCGACGTCTCCAATTACCTGATGCGCCAGCACATCCCCGTCATCGAGGCCGACCGCCAGTTCTCCGCCGGCCGCTGCGACGCCGTCATCATCGACAACGCGGGCGTGGCGAAGCGGATGACGGACCACCTGATCGACCTCGGTCACCGCCGCATCGCGCTGTTCATCGACGAGACGACGTGGACGACCGGTGGCGAGCGCGCCGCCGGTTACCGCAGCTCGCTGGAGGGGTCGGGGATCCCCGCCGATCCGTCCCTCGTGATCTCCACCGGCTGGGATGCGGACGGCGCCCGCAAGTCGGCGATCGACATCCTGGCCCGCCGCGACCATCCGACCGCGATCTTCGCCGCCAACAACCTGCTGGCCGAGGGCGTCTGGCGTGCCACCAACGATCTCGGGCTGCGCATCCCCGAGGACGTCAGCGTCGTCTCCTTCGACGACTCCGAATGGATGAGCATGGTGAGCCCGGGCATCACGGCCGTGGCTCAGGATGCGGTGTCGCTGGGCGAGACCGCGCTCGACCGCCTGCTGGGGCGCCTGCAGGACCCCGCGGCCGAACCGCAGACCATCGTGCTCGAGGCGCAGGTGCTGCCCCGCGGCTCCACGGCGGCCCCGCGCGCGCTGTAGCGGCGCGGCGACTGCCCTGGCCGCACATTCGCCGCGAATGTACGTTATGCCGCGTCCATAACGCACATTCGGCACGAATCTCTGAAGCGGTGGCTGCTGGTGGGGGCGAATTGGCGCAAATCTCGATCGCGCGGCCTGATGACCGAGATTTGGCGCAAATCTCGGTTTTGGCGGGCCCATAACCGCGATTTGGCGCAAATCTCGATTTGGTCGGGCGCACATTCGGCACGAATGTCCGTTATGCCGGGCCGATAGCGCACATTCGGCACGAATCTCGGCGTCGGTGGCCGGTGCCCGGGGGAGATTTGGCGCAAATCTCGGTTATGGCGGGCCGATAACCGCGATTTGGCGCAAATCTCGCGACGCGGGCGTCAGCGCCGCCCACAGCGGCAGAGTGGAAACGATCCCATATTTGCGGCAGGATGGGCGCGGCGAAAGGATCGACGCTGACGAACACGCATCGCGCACCGCACCCCGGGCTGTCCGTCGCCATCGACGGCGGCAACTCGAAGACGGAGGTCGTCGTGCTGGAGGGCGGCCCGCACGGCCTGACGGAGCGGGCCCGCGGCATCGGCCCCGGCAGTGGCGCCGGACCCCAGGCCGTGGCGTCCGCCGTGGCAGCCGTCCTTCGCGACCTCCACGTCGACCCGTCCGCCGTCACCCGCGTCTCCGCGGCTGTGGCGGGCCTCGACTTCCCCGGCGACGAGCGAGGCCACCGCGCAGCGCTGGCCGAGCTGTTCCCGCGCGCGGCTGTCGAGGTCGTCGGCGACGCGGTCACGGTCCTGGATGCGGGCGCCGGACTCGGCCACGCGCTCGCCGTCGTCTGCGGCGCGGGCCTGAACGCCGTCGCCCGCGGACCGCACGGGCTCGCGACGGTCCCCGCGCTCGGCTGGCCGAGCGGCGACTGGGGCGGCGGCGACGAACTTGGCCGTGACGCGGTTCGCGCGGCCGCGCGCGCGGAGGACGGGCGCGGGCCGTCCACCTCACTGCTGCCGCTGGTCCTCACCGAGACGGGGGCCGCCGACACCGTCGCCCTGTCCCGGGCGATCCGCGACGGCGACGTCTCGATGCGCCAGGTCGGCTCCCTCGCCACGGTGGTCGCCCGCGCCGCGGCCGAGGGCGACGCGGTCGCATCCGGCATCATCGAGCGGGCGGCGGCGGAGGCGGTGGCGCTGGCAGCCGTCGTCGCGCGAAGAGCCTGGGCAGCCGACCCGGCCTCCACAGGGGATGCGCCCGGGCCGCGTCTCCTCATCCCGCCCGGCACGCCCGCCGTCCTCGCTGGAGGTACGTTCTCCGACCCCGGCTTCCGGGGAGCCGTCACCTCCGGCCTCCGCCGCCTCGGTTTCGACCCGCGGCCGCTGGAGTTCCGCCCGGTCGACGGCCTCGTCCGCGCTCTTCGCGAGGCCCTGGCCCAGACGTCGACCGACGCCCCTGCCGACGCTCCACACAGTCCCTGACATCCCCACGCCCCATTCCGAACCACGAAAGGACCCGCGATGAAGGTCACGGTCATCGGCGCAGGCTCCACCTACACTCCCGAGCTGGTCTCGGGGCTGTGGAACGAGCGCGAGCGCCTCACGGTCGACGAACTCTGGCTGATGGATGTGGACGGCCCGCGCCTGGAGATCGTCGGCGGCATGGTGCGGCGCATGCTCGCCCGTCAGGGAGCCGACGTCCCGGTCACCGTGACGACCGACCGCACGGCCGCCATCGACGGGTCGGATGCGGTGCTCATCCAATTGCGCGTCGGCGGCCAGAGTGCGCGGCTGCAGGACGAGCTGTTCCCCCTCGCCTGCGGCTGCGTCGGCCAGGAGACGACGGGCGCGGGCGGTCTGGCGAAGGCGTTGCGCACCGTCCCGGTCGTGCTCGACATAGCGCGCGAGGCGCGCGAGCGCGCCAACCCGGGCGCGTGGATCGTCGACTTCACGAATCCCGTCGGCATCAACACGCGCGCGCTGCTCGACGACGGCCACCGCGCGATCGGGCTGTGCAACTTCGCGATCGGCGTCCAGCGGTGGATCGCACGTGAGCACGGCGTCGAGCCGCACCGCGTCGAGGTGGACCCGGTCGGCCTCAACCACCTGTCGTGGGTGCGGCACATCCGGGTGGACGGCGTGGATGTGCTGCCCGGCATGATCGCGGAGCGTTCGGACGACCTGGGCCGCCGCGGAGGCGTTCCGGGCGAGCTCATCCGCGACCTCGGCGTGCTCCCCTCCTACTACCTGAAGTACTACTACGCGCATGACGCGACGGTCGCCGAGATGGTCGCGGGAACGCCCCGGGCGACCGTGGTCGCCGACGTGGAGCGCGAGCTCCTCGCCCTGTACGCCGACCCGACGGTCGACACCAAACCACCGCAGCTGGAGGCCCGCGGCGGCGCCTTCTACAGCGAGGCGGCGACGGCGCTGCTCGCGTCGCTGGTGGCCGGCACCGGCGACAACCACGTCGTGAACGTACGCAACAACGGGCTGATCCCCGGCCTGGCGGACGGCGACGTGGTCGAGACCCTGTGCCGAGTGGATGCGTCGGGCGCGACCCCGCTGCCGCAAGAGCCGGTCGCACCGGAACTGCTCGGGCTCATCCAGCACGTCAGCGCGTACGAGCGGCTCGCCGCCCGCGCCGCGGTGACCGGCGACCGTCAGTTGGTGCGGAAGGCGCTGCTGACGCATCCCCTCGTCGGCCAGTGGGATCTGGTGACGGCTCTCGAGAAGGGCATCTTCGAGACGGGCGGCCAGCTTCTGCCGCAGTTCGCATGAGCGCGTTCGAGGTCGCTGTCTACGGGGCGACCTCCGCCGGTGTCGCAGCAGCCGTCGCGGCGGCCGAGGGCGGCGCCCGGACGGTCCTCGTCGAGCCCGGCCGTCATCTCGGCGGCATGACCTCCGGCGGCCTCGGCTACACCGACGTCGGAGACGTCCGCGCTCTCGGCGGCGCGGCCGCACGCCTCCGAGCCGACATCGCCGAGCACTACGGCACCACCCCCGGGCACTACGCCGGGCCGGAACCGCACGTGGCCGAAGGGATCTTCCGGCGGTGGCTGGAGGAGGCCGGCGTCGACGTGGTCTTCGGCGCGCGCCTGACCGACGTCGAGACCGTGCAGGAGGGTCAGGGCCGCGAGCTTCGCTCGTTCACGGTGACCGGAGGCAACCGCATCCAGGCCGGAGTATTCGTGGATGCGAGCTACGAGGGCGACCTGCTCGCGGCAGCGGGCGTGCCGTACCGGGTCGGGCGCGAGGACCGCGGCCTGCACGGCGAGCGGTTCGCGGGCAGGCAGGAGCTCCTTCCCGGCATGCACAACATGCCGCCGTGGGTGTCGCCGTTCGCCGACGATCCGACCGGGCTGACGGCGGGACGCCTCCTGCCGCAGCTCCATGACCGCCCGCTCGCGCGGCTGGGGGAGGGCGACGGCGGCGTGATGTCGTACGGCTTCCGGGTCTGCCTCACCACGGCCGCCGACCGCATCCCGTTCGATCGTCCCGACGGCTACGACGACGAGTACTGGGAGCTGGGGCGCCGCCTCTTCGCCCGCGATCGGAGGGAGGGCGTCGAACGCCCGGCCGGTCGGATGCTGGGGCTCGAACCGAACCTGCCGGGCGGCATGGCGGACGGCAACTCGCTCGGACCGGTGTCGCTGAGCGTTCTGGACGGATCGGCGTGGGAGTACCCCGACGCCTCGCCGGAGCGGCGCGAGGAGATTCGTCGGCACCACGTCGACCACACGCGCGGCTTTCTCCACTTCCTGTCGCACGATCCCGCGGTGCCGTCCGCGATCCGGCGCGAGCTGTCGCGCTGGGGACTCCCGCGCGGCGAGTTCGCCGACACCGGCCACCTTCCGCACCAGCTCTACGTTCGGGAGGCGAGAAGGATGCTCGGCGAGCGCATCCTGACCGAGCACGACCTGCTCGCCGGCAGGATGCCGGAGGACACCGTCGCGCTCGGCTCATACCACATCGACATCCGCGAGGTGCAGCGCGTGTGGCGCTGGGTGTACGAGCATCCTGACCCCATCGGAACCGTCTTCACGGAGGGGTACGTCTCTGTCCCCGTGCCGGTCTACGGCATCCCGTACTCCGCTCTGCTGCCGAAACGCGATGATGCGACGAACCTTCTGGTACCGGTCTGCCTGTCCGCCTCGGCTGTCGCTTTCGCGTCGGTTCGGATGGAGCCGCAGTACATGATGCTCGGTCAGGCCGCAGGCACGGCGGCGGCGCTCGCGGCGAGCGCCGGCACACCGGTGCAGGATGTGCGAATTGCTCTGCTTCAGGACCGGCTGGAGGCCGCCGGACAGGTGATCCGCCTCGCTTAACCACGCTCTGGTACCGGTGTCAATCCCCCTGACGCGACAGGATTTGCGTGCGTCGTTAGGGCACTATGAGGACCATGGGAAAACTCGTCTACGGCGCAGGCCAGGAGTATGACCTCGACGATCGGGTGCTCAGCCACGTCAAGCTGGCCATCGTCGCCAAGCTTCGCCGTCACGAGAGCTTCCTGCTGAACTGGGATGTCCCGGTCGAGCAGGGTTCCGGCCGCGTCTCGCTCTGGATCAGCCGCGAAGTGCCGCTGGCGTTCCAATTCAGCGGCAGCCGTCCGCCCGCCATCAACCCGCAGTGGCTCGAAGCGCTGATGCACACCTCCCAGCGCACCGGGGGCATGGTGATCATGCCCGAGGACGAGGTCGGGCGTCACCTGCCGAGCTGACCGCACGGTCCGGGCGGTACGTCAATCCCCTGCTTTCGAATCCGTCTCGACTTACTTTTGCTTGCATGGGCGATATGACTGCGACGGCAGTGCTGATGATGCTGCCGCGGCGTGCGCGGACGCCGGTCGCCGTCCTGACGGATGGCGTTGTTCCGTCCTCCCTCCGTCTCGACGTCTTCGGCGGACGTGACCTCTTCGTCCGCATGCGGCGCGGGCCGGGTGTCCACGGTCTGAGCGAGCCCTACCGAGAGGTGCCGCGCGACGACTATCCGGCGGAGTCGGAGCCGGCGCTGGTGGTGACGTCGGAGCGCTATGCCCAAGCCCGCTTCGCCTGTTCGGCTTCGGTCTTCGGGGCGTCGGACGTCGTCGTCTTCGTTCCCCTGGACGACGAAGCGGAGGCGCCTGCACGCATCGACATCCCCATCCCCTCGCTCGATCGCCCGTCGTGGCATGAGTTCGAGCTGGTGTCGCGCACCCGCATGGAGTGCCGGTACCGCGTCGTGCCGCAGCGCGACGGTGTCCCGACCGGAGGTTCCCATGCTCTATCAGCTCTCTGAGATCGAGCGCCTTCTCGACGAGGCGCCCGGGCTCTACGTGCGATACTCGGCGGGCTATGCGGCCGATCTCGAGGCCGGCCCCTTCGACACCGAGAGCGGCCTCCCGCTCCCCGGCCTGCCTGCCCGGCCGCTCGATCCCGAAGCCTGGTGGAGCCTTCCCCCGCGCGAGTGGATCGCCCGGCAGCTGACCCGTCTTCCGGCTCCCCGGCACGCCCCGTTCGACGGTGTGCGCCCTGAGCGCTTCGCCTGGCTGCTGCGAGGCCGCCCGGCCGGTCACGGTCTGGACGGCGAGGCGCTGGTCGCCGACGTCGAGGTGGTCGGCCGGCTGGCGGAGTGTCTGATCGCCGAGGCCGACCGGGTGTGCGAGGAGCGGTTCGACGCGGAGCCCGGGCGTCGCGAAGCGGAGCTGGTGTCGGTGGCGCATGCCTGAAGGTCTGCTCGTCGAGGCCACGGCCATCCTGCAGCTCATCTCCGACAGCCCGTCGGGCGGCACGGCCATCGTGCTGCGGACGCCCGAGGCGCCGCCGTTCGTCGTGATGGGCGACGACACGGAGGAAGGCTTCTCGCGGCTGCGCCGCGGCGCGATCGCCTACGGGGTGCCCGAGCTGTACCAGGTGCTTCCGCGGGACATGCTGCGCGCCGGTCACATCCTGCACGTCCGGGACGACCATCGGCCCGCGCGGGTCGACAAGGCGGGTTCGATCTTCGGGCCGACTCCGGACAAGCTGTGGGTGCCGCTGGACGATGAACGTCGCCCGTTCGCGCGGATGCGGGTGCCCATCCCGTCGCTGGATCGACCGGCGTACGTGGAGTTCGCGCTGGAGAGCGACGGTGACGTGCTGGAGTACCGGCTGGACGGCGAGGCGCGGATCGGCGACGGCTACATCTGCTCGTACTGCGGCAAGCTCTGCCCCACGAAGGAGCCGCACACCGCAGCACACGGCGTGGCCGGGCACACGCACGCCGGCGTCGCCGCGGGCCAGGACCAGGACGGGCCGGCGCCCGAGACCGGGCCCCTGGAAGTGAGGGGCCACCCCGGCCCAGGGTCGCAGCTGTGAGCCGCGCTCTGCGGCTGCTCGTCTGGCAGGTCCACGGCGGCTGGATGGATGCGTTCGTGCGCGGTCGTCACACCTACCTTCTTCCCGTGGATGCGGCAGGCGAGGGCGGGGTCGGCGCACGCGACTGGCCGGCGAACGTCGTCGACGTGCCGGAGGCCGAGCTGGCGTCCACGCCGTTCGACGCCGTCGTGCTGCAGCGGCTGGAGGAGTTCGATCTGGTCGAACGGCTCACGGGCCGGCGCCCCGGTGTGGATGTGCCGGTCGTGTTCGTCGAGCACAACACGCCACAGGAGGGTGTGCCGAACTCGCGGCATCCCCTCGCCGACCGGGACGACCTGCTGATCGCCCACGTGACCCACTTCAACGCGCTGTTCTGGGACACCGGTTCGACCCGCACCCGGGTGATCGAGCACGGCGTCGTCGACCACGGCAACCACTTCACCGGCGAGCTCCCGCGCGCCGCTGCCGTGATCAACGAGCCGGTGCGGCGCTGGCGGGTGACCGGCTCGGATCTCCTCGGCGGATTCGCCGCTGTGGCCCCGGTCGACGTCTTCGGCATGCAGGTGGACGACCTGGCGCACGCGCTCGGCGTCGGCGCCGACCGAGTGGTCGCCGCTGGCGACATCGAGGCGCCTCGGCTGTTCACCGAGGTCGGGCGTCGGCGTGTGTACGTGCATCCCAACCGCTGGACGTCGCTGGGACTCTCGCTCCTCGAGTCGATGACGGCCGGGATCCCGGTCGTGGCGCTGGACGCGACGGATGCGCGCCGCGCCGTGGTACCGGGAGTCGGCGCCATCTCCACCGACCTGACCGAGCTGCACGACGCCGTCCGGGCGTTCGTCGACGACCCGGGTCGTGGGGCGGAGGCGGGCGGACGTGCGCGCGAGTGGGCGCTGGAGCGGTTCGGCCTCGGCCGCTATCAGGCGGACTGGGACGACCTGCTGGCGCACTGGGTCGGCTGACCCCGTCAGTCGTCTCGCGCGTCCCGCAGGGCCTTCTCCGCGTCGCGGACGGCGCGTTGCGCGTCGGAGATCCGGGTGCGCAACTCGCGCTCGGCGGCACGCGCCTCGCTCAGATCGTCGGTGATCCGCTGCAGCCGTCGTTGCAGCGAGTCCCGCTCCGCCTCCAGGTCGCCGCGCCGGTCGACCGTCTCGTCGAGCTCGTCGTCGAGGGCCTCGGCGTCTTCGCGGGCGCGCGCGACGGCCTTCTCGGCGGCCCGGATGCGGCGCTGCCGTTCCCGGCGCTCACTGGGCGACTCGGTGTGCCCCTCCTCGGCCGGCTCGTCGTCCGCTTCGGCCGCGCCGGCGTCCTCCCCTCCGCTCTGCGACTTCCGGCGGCCGGGTCGCGGCGCCGGGAAGTCCTCGATGTCGATCGGCAGCGCGACGGCGTCGGAGACGTCGACCTGCTCGAGACCGGTCGACTCGAGGGCGCGGACCAGCATCCCGCTCCGAACCGCCGCCGCCGCTGCCGGGTCGATGACGGCCGCCTGCAAGGTCTCCTCGACCTCGCGCTGCACCGCCGGGCTGAGGTCCAGCCCGTCGGTCGCGCGCTGCAGCAGCCGCTGGCGCTCCTGGGTGAGCGCGCGGATCTCGGCACGGTCGCGGGAAGCGAACGCATCCCGCATCCGCGAGCCGATCTCCAGCACATCGCCCACGAGGTCCGGGTGCTCCCGGGTGAGCGCGTTGATCGCGGCCGCCGACGCCGACGGTTTGCGCAGGGTCTTGATCTGCTTGGCCGTCGAGCGGTCGGCCTGGGCCGCGGCGGCGTTGCGCCGGGCGATGAAGTCGCCGGGTGCGACCGAATACAGCTCGCCGGCCACATCCCGCAGGTCCATGCGGCGAGTGTACGCGCGGGACTCAGTGGTTGCGGAGCTCCTTCACGAGCTCGCCCTTGTTCTTCTTGGAGTACCCGCTGAGGCCGAGCTCCTTCGCGCGCTTCTTCAGCTCGGGCACCGTCCAGTCCTCGTACGAACCGGAGTCGCCGCCCTTGCGGCCGACCGAGGATCGGCCGCGGGATGCTGCGGCGTTAGAGATGCGAGCCGCCTTCTGCTTGGAGTCGCCCTCCTTGCGCAGCTTCTCGTAGAGCTCCTGGTCTTTCAGCTGGGGCTTGTTGCCGGGCATATCCGCTCCTTCCGTTTCGGCAGGAACAGTACGCCCGGCACAGCCGGCTGTCAGGGTGCGATCAGACGCGCGGCCCCTTCGCGGCCTTCACCGCGCCGAAGTACTCGTTGGAGGGGCGGAGCCACATCAGCACGACGGCGACGATCGTCGCCAGCACCTGCAGGAGGCCCGTTCCGAAGCCGGTCAGCAGGTTGAGCAGCGAGAGCACGGTGAGCACCGTGAGGACGATGCGCGCCCAGTTCGCGCCGCGACGCATGAAGTACGCGAAGAGGACGAACACGACGGCCCAGAAGATCAGCGTGACGATCGACCAGGTCACCAGGAAGGTGACGGACGCATCGGCGACCTGCTGCGCCGTGAGCCCTTTGAGGTCGCTGCCCTGCTGCTCGATGATGCGCACCTGGTCGGCGCGCGAACCGGAGACGACCGCGATCGTGATGATGCCGCTGATCACGCTCAGCACGGCGCCGGCGACATACAGCCAGAAAGCGATGTTGACGGTGTTGGGCGGAGACGTCGGCGCGACGGTGGCGGACGGGCCGGTCGCTGCGGCCGGGTACGAACTCGGGGGCGGCGGCGGCGCCGAGGGGATGCTGTGGCTGGGCGGCGGCGGAGGCGGAGGAGTCGGACCGGATGCGGGCGGCGGGCTGACCGGCTCGCCCGCCCCGGCGGGTCCGGCGGGGCGCGGCGTGCTCTCGTCGTCTGGGTTCGTCATGCGGCGACCATACTCCCGGCCCGATCAGCCTGACTAGGCCTCACGGGGCGGGCTGGCCGCGCGCGATCCAGGACGGACGCGCCTGTCAGGCCGTCGTCTCCGGCGCCCGGACGGCGGGAGCCGGTGCGAGCGGCTGGGTGGCCGGGCCTTCCAGCACCGTGCCGTCCGGCGCGAAACGCGAGCCGTGCAGCGGGCAGTCCCACGACAGCTCGGCGTCGTTCCATCGGACCACGCCGCCGAGGTGGCTGCACACTGCGGTGAGCGCGCACGTCGTCCCGTCGACCGTCGACACGGCGACCGGGGTGCGACCGCGGCGGCCGACGGTTCCGGTGCCCTCCGCGACCGGCTCATCGCCGACCTCCGGGCCCGTCTGAGCGGACGCCCACTCGGTCACCGCGGCCTTGCCGACGCCGGCGTTCATTGCGACGCCCGACGCGATGTCGGCCGGCCGGGTGACCCGGTGGTGCATCACGCGCGCCCACTCGAGGGTCTCCCCGGTCAGGTCGGCGGTGAGGCTCAGTGCCGAGGCGACGGCGTTCGTCATCCCCCACTTGTCGTAGCCGGTGGCCAAATAGATGCGGCCGCGGCCGCGGGGAAGCCAGCCGACGAAGGGGATGCGGTTTGCCGACCGGTAGTCCTGCGCCGCCCACCAGTGGGTCCGCTCCGCGCCGGGAAATGTGCGCTCGGCCCAGGTGGTGAGGTCTGCGAGCTTCTCGGCCGGGGAGTCGGCGCGGCCGGCCGGGTGCCCGTTGCCGCCGACGAGGAGCAGACGGGTGCCGTCCGCCGCGGTCGCGGTGCGGAGGGAGCGGGTGGGCGAGTCGGCGGAGATGTACATGGCCTCCGGGATGTCGCCCGGCACACGGAAGGCGGTGACGTATGAGCGCGTCGGTTCGACCTTGGCGAAGTACAGGCCGCGGTCGAGGATGGGCGTCCCGGTCGCGATGATGACCTGGTCGGCGCGGGATGTGCCCGAGGTGCTGGTGACGACGGCCGGCTTCGCGGCCGAGACGTCGGTGACCCGTTCGCCCTCCACGATCCGCCCGCCGAGCCGTCGGAACTCCGCGGCGAGCGCGGCCAGCACCTTCAGCGGATGCACCTGCGCCTGCCCGCCGAGGGTGAGGGCTCCCTCCACGACGAACGGGAGCTCGGTGGTCCGCTCCTCCACGGCGTCGAGGCCTGCTACACGTGCGGCGGCGAGTTCCGCATCCAGCTTGTCCAGGCCGTCGAGCGTCGTGGCGTAGGTGACGGCGTCACGGGTCTCGTAGGGGACGGCCTGTTCTTCGAGGAAGTCGAGCAGCCAGCCCTGGCCCGCCGTGTTGCCGTCGACGTACGCGCACAGCACGGCCTCGGAGGCGTGGCGGCGGATCGACGAGAGCGTCGTCCCCTGCAGCAGGCTGACCTTGCCGGTCGTGTTGCCGGTCGTGACCGCGCCGACGGTGCGGGCTTCCAGCACCAGGACGCGCATCCCCGAGCGGGCGAGCATGAGGGCGGTGGCGAGGCCGGTCAGGCCGGCGCCGACGACGATCGTGTCGTAGTGCCCATCCCACTCGAACGTGTCGGTCGGGATGTGCGGGGAGGTCTCGAGCCAGAGGGACGTCGTCGGCGGCATGAGACGAGCATCCCCCGTCGAGGACGCCGTGGGAAGCGGTTGACTTCAGGCCAGCGAGTCGAAGTCGAACCAGAACGCGTCGTCGTCGTCCTCCCCGGCGGTGGCTCCGGAGGCGACGGGGTCGCGCGGGATCGTGGCGGTCTCGATCCGTACGCGCGTCTGCGCGGTGACGAAGATCTCACTCGGAGGTCTGCTGGACTGCGAGATGGAGACGAAGTCGCCGTCGTTCCTGCTCGCCTGGACGACCCGGGCTTTCAGTTCCTCGACCGGTGCGCGGTCGACGAAGGTGAATCTCAGGTCGTCGATGTAGACGTGGAACACCTGCATTTACCTCTCCCGGTCGTCGTTTCCTGCCCGATAGTACGCGGCCCCCCGCGTTGTGCCAGTCCGACTCTGTATCGGCTGCGGTCAGAGCAGGTCGAGATCGACGTCGGGCACCTCGTCCGTGCCGTGCTCGACGTACGTCGCCCGCTGCGGCGCCAGCGCCGCGATCCTGTGCTCGAACTCGTCGACGAACGGCTGGTCGTGCAACTCCGTACCCGAGTACTCCGCGTCCTCCGCCAGCATCTGGCTGGCCGGGCCGAGCAGCAGCAGGACCTCCCCGTGCCCGCCCCCGTCGACAACCACGGGGGCACGCACTTCGGCGGCGGCGTTGTTCTGGGCCAGCGCGGCGGCGAAGCGCACGATGACGTCGGCGATGTCGTCTCCGGTGAGGAGAGAACCGCTCGCATAATGGATGCGCTTCATCACCAATCCATACGATCACCTGGGGAAAAGGTCAAGGCTTGCAGGGCGGCCTTGCGGTCGCCGGGCCATGCGCGTTCACTCGCGGAATGACCGATCAGACCAGACCGTTGACCGCGCTCGCCCTCGTCTGCACGCTCAAGCCGTCGCCGAGCGAGTCGAGCAGCCAGCTCCTCGCCCGCCAGCTTCTGGACGAGCTGGCGACCCACGACGTGACCGGCACCGCGGTGCGCCTCGTCGACTACGACATCAAGCCCGGTGTCGAGCTCGACGAGGGCGATGGCGACCAGTGGCCACACATCCGCGAGCAGATCATCGCGTCCGACATCCTGCTCATCGTCACGCCCACGTGGATGGGACACCTCTCGTCGGTGGCGCAGCGCGCGCTGGAGCGCCTCGACGCCGAGCTGTCGGAGACGGACGACGCCGGCCGACCGCTCGTCGAGGGCAAGGTGGGCATCGTCGGCGTCGTGGGCAACGAGGACGGCGCGCACGGAATCATCGCCGACCTCTTCCAGGGGCTCAACGACGTCGGCTTCAGCATCCCGTCGCAGGGCGCGACGTACTGGAACGGCGAGGCGATGCAGACCGTCGATTACAAGGACCTCGACGAGACCCCGGAGGCCGTGGCGAGCGCGAACGCCGTCGTGGCGAAGAACGCCGCCCACCTGGCGCGGCTGCTCTCCGAGCGCCCGTACTGACGGGCGCAGCTAGCATGGCCGCGTGACCGAACCCGACCCCCGGATCGTCGCGCGCCTGCGGGCTGCGGGATGCGTCTTCGCCGAAGACGAGGCGCGCCTGCTGATCGAGGCGGCCGGTTCGCCCGCCGAACTCGACGCCCTGGTGTCGCGTCGTGTCGCCGGAGAGCCGCTCGAGCCGCTGCTCGGCTGGGTCGAGTTCGGTGGGCTCCGCCTCCACGTCGCCCCGGGGGCCTTCGTGCCGCGGCGGCGCACCGAACTGCTCGCCGGGCGCGCGGCCGATCTCGCCGCGGCCACGGTCGCCGTGTCCGGCGCCGCCGTCGTGGTCGACCTGTGCTGCGGTGTCGGTGCGATCGGCGCGGTCGTCGCCGACCGCGCGCCCGCCGCCGAGGTGTATGCCGCCGACCTGGATCCGGTCGCCGTCGCATGCGCGCGGCGCAACGTCGCTCCCGACCGTGTCTTCGAGGGTGACCTGTTCGCGGCGCTCCCTTCCGAGCTGCGCGGCCGCGTCGATGTGCTGGCCGTCAACGCGCCCTACGTCCCGACGGAGGCGATCGCCCTCATGCCGCCGGAGGCGCGCGACCACGAGCCGGGGATGGCGCTCGACGGCGGCGCGGACGGCCTCGACATCCACCGCCGCATCGCCGCGGAGGCTGCGGACTGGCTCGCACCGGGCGGGACGCTGCTGATCGAGGCCGGGGAGAAGCAGGCAGCCGTCTCGGCCGCCCTCTTCGCAGCTGCCGGGCTCACGTCGCGCATCGAATCGGACGACGACCTGGGCGCGACGGTGGTCGTCGCGTCCGCGCCGTCCGCGTAGCGCCGGCGGGCGCATCCCTTCACCGCCGCGGGCGACAGGACTACCGTGCGTGGCATGAGCACGCTCGCCGCCGCGCGGCCCATGCCGGCCGACCGCGTCCGCCAATCCCTCGTCATCGCCGGCACGGTTGTGGCGCTGATCGGTGCGGTGGTCGGCTCCGGTTTCGCCGGGGGAACGCCCATCCCCAAAGTCGCGGGCGGCGCCCTGAGCGCGGACGCCACCCTGCTGGCCCCCGCCGGACCCGCGTTCGCGATCTGGTCCGTGATCTATGGCGGGCTGGTCGCCTACGCCATCTGGCAGGCGCTGCCGTCGCAGGCCGCGCGCGACCGTCAGCGTCGAGCCGGGTTCTGGGTGCTGGCCTCCCTGCTGCTCAACGCCGCGTGGATCCTCTCCGTGCAAGCCGGGCAGCTGGCGCTCTCGGTGGTCGCGATCGTGGCGCTGCTGGTCGTGCTCATCGCCGCGTTCGTCGTGCTGCGCCGCCACCCCGGCGACTCGACTGCCGACGCGGTGCTCCTCGACGGCGTGATGGGCCTGTACCTGGGGTGGGTCATGGTGGCGACGGTCGCGAACATCACCTCGCTGCTTCAGGTGGCCGGGTTCGACGGCTTCGGCGGCAACCCGCATGCCTGGGCGATCGCCCTCCTCGCGGTCTTCGCCGTCATCGGCTGCATCCTGGCGGTATGGGACGGCGGCCGTTTCGCCCCGGCCGTCGCGGCGGCGTGGGGCCTCGCCTGGATCGGCGTCTCGCGCCTGACCGGCTCGCTCGTCTCGGCGCCGGTCGCGATCACCGCGTTCGCGGCGGCGCTGCTTGTGCTGCTGGTCGCGCTCGCCGTGCGGGTCACCCTGTCTTCGCGGCGCGGTCGCGCGTGACGGGTTGACGCAACACGCCGTCGCGCGGCGGTCGGCGACGGCGCGTTGCGTCAACTCGATCGGCGGCGCACCCTCCCGTACGCTTGACCGGTGGGCGGCGTACTGACCGGGTTCGGGATCATCGCCTTCGTGATCCTCGTCGGGTACGTCGCCGGGCGGCTGCGGATCGGCGGTCCGACCGCCCCGTACGTGCTGAATCGGATCGCGTTCTTCGTGACGAATCCCGCTCTGCTGTTCGTCACGCTCGCCCACGCGGACCTGCGGGTGGTGTTCTCGACCCAGCTGCTCGTCGCTGCGATCGCGGCCGTCGCCTCGGCCAGCGCGTTCGTCGCGCTGTCCCGTGCGTTCTTCCGGTCGCCCGCCCCGGAGACGACGATCGGAGCGCTGGGCGCGGGATACGTCAACGCCAACAACATCGGCATCCCGGTCGCCGTGTACGTGCTCGGCAGTGCGTCGTACGTCGCGCCCGTGCTGCTCCTCCAGCTCATCGTCTTCGCGCCGATCGCCCTCACGATCCTCGACACCACCAGCCGCGGGACGATGTCGGTGCGCTCCATCCTGACCCAGCCGATCCGCAACCCGATGATCATCGCATCGGTGCTCGGCATCCTCGTCGACGTGAGCGGGATCCAACTGCCGGATGCCGTCTACCAGCCGTTCGAGCTGCTCGGCGGTGCCGCGGTGCCGCTGGTGCTGATGGCGTTCGGGATGTCGCTCGTCGGCTCGAAGCCGTTGGAGGCGGGGACGAGCCGCACACCGATCGTCGTGGCCGTCGCGCTCAAGTCGGCGGTGATGCCGCTGCTCGCCTTCCTGGTCGCCAGGTTCGTCTTCGGAATGGAGGGACAGTCGCTGTTCGCGGCGGTCGCGCTCGCCGCACTGCCGACGGCGCAGAACGTCTACAACTTCGCGGCGCGTTACGAACGCGGGATGCCCGTCGCGCGCGACATCGTGCTGTTCACGACGATCTTCGCCGTGCCGTCCCTGCTGGTCATCGCAGCGCTCCTCGCGCCTTGACTGCGCCTGACCGCGCGACCCGACCTGGTCAGCGCTCGGCGTCGAGCGACCGCAGGTACTCGGCGTTGCCGCGGATCGCCGCCTCGTAGCGCAGCAGGTCCGGAGTCTGGATGCGGTCGGCGGCGAGCTCCATCAGTTCCGCGACCGCGCCGTCGCTTCGGCCCGCGGCGTGGAGCGAGAGCGCATGCCACACCAGCACGGACTCGGACTCGGGGAACAGCTCCCGCGCCCGGTCGAGCACCGCGAGCGACTCGTCGAACCGGCCGAGGTTCCGCAGCGTGCTGCCGTACTGCAGCAGGCAGCGCCGCAGGGTGTCGCCCGCGAGCCCGGCGTCGAGGGCGCGCTCGTAATATCCCGCGGCCGTCTCCTCCTCGCCCGCGGTGTCGTAGGCGCCGCCGACTTCGTAGAGCACGTGCGGATCGGTGGGATGCTCGGCCAGCACGGCGCGCAGCGCGGCGATCGTCGGCGCCATGTCGTCGCGGTCCCTGGCCTCGAACAGGTCCTTCAGCCGCTGCAGCAGGGCCGGGTCGGTCGTCTCGGGCATCCGCCCACCCTACTGGCCGGCCCCGATCACGCCGCGGAGCGGCGCGGGCAACTCGTGCGCGGCCAGCGCGGAGGTCAGAACGGCGCCGTAGTGCTCCTTGCGGCCCGAGGTGGTTCCGAAGAACCGGTGCAGCTGCTGGTCGAGCGACCGCACGCGCTGAGCCGGCTGCTGCTGGAACATCCGGAACAGCCGGAGGTCGCCCTCCCGCTCGAGCACGTCCTCCGTCCGTCGATGCCCCAGTGCGCGCACGAGCTCTGCCTCGAGGTCCGGGCGGCACACGAACACGGCTCCCTCGTCGAGGCCGGCGCGCTGGAAGAAGCGAAGTTCGGCGGCGTCGCAGAGTCCGCGCAGCCGCAGGCCGGCGTCCCCGCCGAGCTCCGCAGCGAATCGGCGAACGCTCATCGCACCGCCCATCGGCACGACCGCGACTCCGTCGGACGCGAGGTCGACGCCCAGGATGCGGGCGGCGGCGAGCACGGCCGCCCGGTCACTGGCGCCCTCGACCAGGATCGCCGTGCTGGCATCCACCCACTGTCCGGCCACGGTCACATTGTGCACTCGCCGTCGACCCCTGTCGCGGTCGCGAAGCCGCGCGTACGGTGCGAGCCATGAAGATCATCACCTTTGCCGCAGGAGTCGCCGTCGGTTTCATCATCGGGTCGCGCGCCGGGCGCGGTGCGTACGAGGACATGCGCCGCAAGTGGCGCGGCTTCGCCGACTCGGACACCGTGCAGCACGTGAAGGGCGACGTCAAGGACTTCGCCGGACGTGCCGCCTCCGACGTGGGCGACAAGGTCAGCGAGACCGTCAGCAAGGTCACCGAGAAGGCGACCTCGAAGATCGACGAGGTCACGGGCAAGAGCGGGAACGGCTCCGCCGGCTCCGGCTCCACCGGCTCCGGCTCGACCTCGGGCACCGCTTCGCCGGCCGTCTGAGTCAGGCTCCCTCGGGCGGGTGGGCCAGCAGGTCCACCCGCTCGCTCAGGTATGCGCCGAAGTCCCGCGCATCCGTGTCGTCGGCTGCCGGGCTCCAGCGCACCAGCGGTTGACCGTCACGGATGAACAGCGGGCCCGTCGAGGCGCGGAGGGTGGATGCGTCGAGCGGGATGACCGGCGCGTCGAAGTTCACCGTCTCACCGTTCCGGAACCGCCCCCGCGCTGCCGCCGCCCGCAACGCCCGGCGCTCCTCCGCCGACCGGGACTGGTACTGCGGACGCCCCGGAGGCGTCGCCCGCACCAGAGTCCCGGTGGCCCGCAGGATGCCGTCCGCATCCAGCAGGAAGACACCGAGACGCCACACGCTACCGATCCCGCGCAGCACGGGCTCGCGCTGGATCAGGAACTGACGGCGGGCGGGCACGTACTCCGCCAACGCCTCCTGGCGAGCCCTCGCCTCGGTGAGCGTGGTGACAGCGACGGCGATCGCCGCCCGAATGCGCTCGACCGCAGCCCGATCGGCGCCGTCGTCCGTCTCCGCACCCACGCCTGGAAGCCTACGGGCGCGCCACCCGCTTCCGGCTACACCGTACGGATGGAGAACGAGTTGTCGTCGGTGACGAGCAGCAGCTCGACGCCCGCCTCGTGACGGAGCACCACCAGAGCGGAGGCGTCGGTCGCCGCCACCCGCTCGACCTGGTTGAGGAAGATGCGCGCCATCTCGTCGGTGACCCGGAAGTCGCGGCCCAGAGCGTGGACGATGTACCCCGACCGAGTGGAGGGACGGCGACCCAGCGCCGTCTCCTGCGCGAAGTCGTCGACGGCGACGTGGAAATCGGGCGTCATGGTCATCGGGGGCTCCTTCTCTAGCCTCGCCGACGGTAGTCGCGGAAAACCGCGCTAGGCAGGGGGTTGACGCGGGGTTAGATGGAAGGCATGAAGACGTTCACCTTCCCCCGAACCGACATCACCGCCTCCAACATCGTTCTCGGCCTGATGCGCATCTCGTCCCTCGACGACGAGCAGATCCGCACGCTGGTCCGCACCGCCCGCGACGAGGGCATCACCATGTTCGACCACGCCGACATCTACGGCACCGAGCGGCACGGCTGCGAGCGCCGCTTCGGCGACGCGGGCGCCATCCCCGCCGCCGAGCGCGACCAGGTCGTCATCCAGTCCAAGGTCGGCATCCGCGACGGATTCTTCGACTTCTCCCGCGAGCACATCCTGCGCTCCGTCGACGAGTCGCTGGAGGCGTTGAAGACCGACTACCTCGACATCCTGCTGCTGCACCGCCCGGACACCCTGGTGGAGCCGGACGAGGTCGCCCTCGCCTTCGACGAGCTGCAGAGCGCGGGCAAGGTGCGCGCGTTCGGCGTCTCGAACCAGACCCCGGGCCAGATCGAGCTGCTGCAGCGGTCGCTCTCGCAGCCGCTCATCGCCAACCAGGTGCAGCTCAGCATCACTCACGCCCCGCTGATCGCGCAGGGGGTCGCCGCCAACATGGCGGGCCTCGACCAGTCGATCTCGCGCGACAACGGCATCCTCGACTACGCCCGCCTCCACGACATCGTGCTGCAGGCGTGGTCGCCGTTCCAGAAGGGCTTCTTCGACGGCGTCTTCCTCGGCGACCGCGAGAACTACGCCGAGCTCAACGACGCGATCGACGAGCTCGCGCAGAAGTACGACGTGACCCCGACCGCGATCGCGGTCGCGTGGATCACGCGCCACCCGGCGGGGATGCAGGTCGTCCTCGGCACGACCAACGACCAGCGCATGCGCGACTCGGCGGCCGGCTCCGAGATCCCGCTGACGCGCGAGGAGTGGTACCGGCTGTTCACGTCGGCGGGCCACATCCTGCCGTAGCGGGCTGAACGGGAGGAGGATGCGCGACCGGGCCCGCGCATCCTCCTCCGTTTCCGGGCCCCGCTGGCGTGTCGCCGGCCGTCCGCCTCCCTTTCCGCCGAGCGCGTCGCCCAGCGAACAGGGCGCGCCGAGCCGATTGCGGCTGCCGGCAGCGCGCGGGATACGGTCGAGAGGTGGACGACGAACGAGTGTCGCTGCCGCGCCGGCTCGCGAGGCGCGCGCGGCTGGTGCGTGTCGCCGCCGTCCGCTCGCGGCTGGTGCGTCCGCTCGACGGACGCCAGGGCTCCGTCGCCGGGCGCCGTCCGCTGCGCGTCCTGCTGATCGGTTCCGGGCCGGTGGTCGGCTGGGGTGTCGGCAGTCACGATCTCGCTCTTCCCGGGGCGGTCGCCCGCTCGCTCGCCGCCGTGACCGATCGCGGCGCCGTGGTGGATGTGGTGCCGCATCCCTCGGCGGGAGTTCGCCGTCTGAAGCGGATGGTGGGTGCGGCGGACGTTGACCGCTACGACGCCGTCGTGCTCAGCGCGGCCGTCGCCGACGCGCTCCGGTTCGCCGAGCCGCGCCGGTGGGGGAGGCGGCTCCGGCGTCTGCTCGCAGACGTGCACCAGCGCGGCCCCCGCTCTGTGCTGTGGCTGGGCGCGCAACCGATCCGCTCGATCCGCCCGTACGACACGCCGGCCGGGATGCAGGCCGAGGCGCACGCCGAGCGCCTCAACGCGATCGCCCGCGCGGCATGCGCCGAAACGGGGAGCCTGTACGTCGCGCTGTCAGCGCCCCCGCGTGTGGACGGTCGACGGCACCGCACGCCCGGCGACTACCTGTTCTGGGCCCGGCAGATCGTCGATGCTCTGGCGCCCTCGCTGCAGGAGTGCGCCGCGGAGCGGACGGCCCCGGCCACGGAGGGCGCCGAGCGGGTCGAGGCGATCGAGCGCCTCAAGCTGAGCCGCCACGGCGGGGACGCCCGGCTGGAGGGCATCGTCGGCACGGCGAAACGCACCCTGGGCACGGAGATCGCGATGTTCACCGTGCTCGACGACGAACGGGAGTGGCCGCTGGCGTCGACCGGATCGGTGCTCGAGTCCATCCCGATCGAGCAGTCGGCGTGCATCCACACCATCCAGACGCCCGACGGGATGATCGTGCCGAACGCCGTCGAGGACGAGCGTTTCGCCGGGAATGCGCTGGTCACGGGACCGGCGGGTCTGCGGTACTACGCGGGCTATCCGGTCGAGGCCCCCGACGGCACGCGGATCGGAGCGCTCTGCGTGTTCGGTCGCGCGCCACGGGAGCAGGCCGACGGCGAGGCAGACCTCGATGTGCTGCGCGAGCTGGCGCTGCTCGCCCAGCGGGAGCTGTGGCGCTGGGAGCCGACCTCGGAGGCGTGAACGCGATCAGCGCTCCAGCGCCGTGAGCAGCCGGTCGAGCGAACCGCCCAGCCCCCACCGCTCGGAGAGGGCGCTGAGCGCTTCGCGCTGCTCGTCGCTCGGTGCCGTGAGTCGCGCATCCACCTCGGGGAGGGGCAGGTCGCGGACGACCTCGACGACCCGCGGGGCGACCGCCAGGTAGTCGACCGCCGCCGCGAAGCGCGCCCGGGCCGCCGGCTTCATGCCGCTGGAGGAATCCGCCGCCGCCGCGACTATCCCAGCGAGGTCGCCGTACTCCGACAACAGCACGGCCGCGGTCTTCTCGCCGATGCCGGCGACGCCGGGGAGGCCGTCCGAGGTGTCGCCGCGCATGGCCGCGAAGTCGGCGTACTGGTCGGCCCTCACGCCGTATTTGCTCTGAACGACGTCGCCCGTGACGAGCTCGAGGTTACTCATGCCGCGAGCGGTATAGATCACGCGGACCTCGCGCTCGTCGTCGACGAGCTGGAACAGGTCGCGGTCGCCGGTCACCACATCCACGGGCCCCTCGGTCGTCGTCGCGAGGGTGCCGATGACGTCGTCGGCCTCGTGCTCCGCCGCACCGACGATCGGGATGCCGACGGCGTCGAGCATCTCGCGGATGACCGGCACCTGTGTCACCAGGGCCTCCGGCGTCTCCTCGACGTCGACACCGCCCGGGACCAGCTGTGCGACGCGGTGCCCCTTATAGCTGGGGATGAGGTCGACCCGCCAGCGCGGCCGCCAGTCGTCGTCCCAGCAGGCGATGAGCGCATCCGGCTGGTAGTCGGTCACGAGCTTCGCGATGATGTCGAGTAACCCGCGCACGGCGTTCACCGGCGTCCCGTCGGGCGCCTTCACGGTGTCGGGCACGCCGTAGAACGCGCGGAAGTAGAGGGAGGCGCTGTCGAGCAGCATCGTTCGGCCGGTCACGCCCCCGATCCTGGCACGTCCGGTCGGTCACCGGAACGCTTCCTCCTGCAGGCACCCGAGCGCTAGGGTCAGCGCATGGCCGGAACCGTCGTCGTCGAACGCACCGAACGCATCCAGGCGGGCAGGGAGCGGCTGCTGCCGCTGCTCTCGCGGCTGCCCGAGTGGACGCAGTGGTCGCCGTGGGAGGACATGGATCCGGAGCTGAAGCGCGACTACTCGGGCGAGCCGGGCGCAATCGGATCGACGTACACCTGGTCCGGCAACCGCAAGGCGGGCGCCGGCGCGATGCGGGTGACCGCCGTGGACGACACCGGCGTGGGCATCCACCTCGACTTCACCCGGCCCTTCCGGTCGTCGAACGAGCTGCGGTTCGTGCTGGAGCCGGAGGGCGACGCAACGCGGGTGATCTGGCGGATGGAGACGCCGCAGAAGCTCTACACGCGGTTCGTCAACCTCGACAAGCTCGTCGGCGGCGACTTCGAGAGGGGCCTCCGCAACCTGAAGCAGGTGGCCGAGGCCGGGTGACGGCGACCGCCGCCGCCTTCGCTAGCGTGGAGGGGTGACCTCCGCTCCACTCATCGTGTCCGCCGTCGCGGTCGTGCGCGACCGGACCGTGCTCATGGTGACCGCCCGCCGCCGCGACGTCTACTACATGCCGGGCGGCAAAGTGGATGCGGGCGAGACCGCGGCGGAAGCCGCCGCCCGCGAGGCATTCGAGGAGGTGGCGCTCCGCCTGGCGCCCGACGACCTGGAGGAGCTCTTCGAGGTGCGGACGCAGGCGCATGGTGAGCCGGACGGACGACAGGTGCACATGCGCGTGTTCCGTGCGACGACCGACGAAGAGCCGGCTCCGTCTGCCGAGGTCGACTCCATCCACTGGACCACCAGCGCCGACGCGGACCGCTGCCCGCCGGCCGGAAGAGAGGTGCTGCGCCGCCTGGTCGAACTCGGCCTCATCGACTAGGCGACGCATCCATCGACCGCATGTGCCCCACGCGAGGGCTGGCGATCGCGCCCGCCTGCGGCCAGGCTGGTGGCATGGCGCGAACGCATGAGTTCCGATTCTCCGGGAATGCCGACTTCGACTTCGAGATCCGCACCACGATCGGTCAGGCCTTCAGCGGTGCAGCCGACATCGGCGAGGTGCTCGCCGCGGTCGAGGGGGTCGGCGAGAAGGACCACGACGGCTGGTTCCGCGCCTGGCTCGCCCTCGGCGACCGGATCGTCGCCCAGGCGGACGCGTCCGCTTCGGCCGGTCATGCGGTGAGTGCCGCCGGCGCGTACCTGCGGGCTGCCTCGTACTACGCCACGGCCCTGAACGCCGTCGCTTCGTTGCCGACAGAGGACGAGCTGCTGCCGACGTTCCGCAAGCACAGGGCTGCGTGGGACCGATGGGTTGACCTCGTCGATCGCGATATCGCGCGCGTCGAGATCCCTTACGAAGACACCACGCTGCCCGGTTACCTGTTCCGCGCGCCGGGCACGGCGGGCGACGATCGCCCGCTGCTGGTCGTCGTGAACGGCAGCGACGGGGCGCTCACCAGCCTGTGGTCGTCGGCGGTCTCGGGAGCGCTCGCGCGCGGCTATCACGCCCTCGTCTTCGACGGGCCGGGGCAGCAGTCGATGCTGTTCGAGCGGAACGTGCCGTTCCGGCCGGACTGGGAGGCCGTCCTCACCCCCGTCTTCGACTTCGTGCGCACCCAGGACGGCGTCGACGCCGACCGCATCGCCCTCTACGGGATCAGCCAAGCCGGGTACTGGGTGCCGCGTGCTCTCGCCTTCGAGCACCGGTTCGCGGCCGCGATCGCCGACCCGGGAGTGGTGGACGTCTCGACCTCCTGGACCGAGCACCTCCCCGCGAACATGCGCAAACTGCTCGACGAGGGGCAGGACGAGAAGTTCGACCGCGACATGCAGCTGGGGATGAAGTTCTCGCACGAGCTCGCGTACACCTGGAAGTTCCGCGCGCGGCCGTACGGCACCACCGGCTACGCCGAGACCATGCGCGCCGTGCTGCAGTACAACGTCACCGGGGTCGCCGGCCGGATCACCACTCCACTGCTCATCACCGATCCGGAGCACGAGCAGTTCTGGCCGGGGCAGTCGGAGCAGCTCGCATCGCTGACGCCGGGCGTCTCGACCCTCGTGAAGTTCACCGAGGCGGAAGGCGCCGACTTCCATGTCCAGCCGCTCGCCCGCGCGCTCACCGAGCAGCGGATGTTCGACTGGCTGGATGAACGGCTGGGGCGCTGAGATGAGCGGCGACCTTCCCGCGCTCGCGGTCACCGGCGTCACCGGCGCCGTCGGGCGGATGACGGCCGACCTCCTCGCCGACGCCGGCGTGCCGTTCCGGATGCTCGCGCGGTCTCCCGAACGGGCCCCGCGCTATCCCGGGACGACTGTTGCCGCGGCGACCTACAGCGACCGCGAGGCGGTCCTTTCCGCGCTCGACGGGGTGGAGACCCTGCTCATGGTGTCCGCCGCCGAGAACGCCGAACGGTTGGGCGAACACCTGGCCTTCGTGGATGCGGCCGAGGAGGCGGGCGTCGGCCACATCGTCTACACGTCGTTCTTCGGGGCGGCGCCGGACGCGACCTTCACGCTCGCCCGCGACCACTACGCGACCGAGCAGCGCATCCGTTCGTCGGGAATGCGCCACACGTTCCTGCGCGACAACCTGTACCTCGACTTCGCCGAGTTCCTGGTCGGCGACGACGGCGTCATCCGCGGGCCCGCCGGTGACGGCCGGGCGGCGATGGTCGCCCGTGCTGACGTGGCCCGGGTGGCGGCCGTGGCCCTGCAGGATCCATCGGCCCATGCCGACGTCACCTACGATCTGACCGGTCCCGAGGAGCTCACGCTGGCGGAGGTCGCCGAGAAGCTCAGCGCCCACTCCGGCCGGGCGGTCTCGTTCCATGACGAGACCATCCCCGAGGCGTATGCCTCGCGCGCGAAGTGGAACGCCCCCGACTGGCAGGTCGACGCCTGGGTCTCGACCTACACGGCGATCGCGGCGGGCGAGCTCGCGGGCGTCACCGACGATGTGGAGCGCGTGACCGGCCGACGCCCGCTGTCGCTCGACGAGCTGTTGCGCGGCGCCATCGCCTGACGGCACCGCCCCCGCCGCAGCCACGCACGACGAAGGGCGGCCCGCAGGCTGCGAACCGCCCTCCGTGGTGGCGTTACGGCTGCGCCGACCAACCGCCGCGCGGAGGCGTCGGCCAGTGCGGGCGGGTGGGGACGATCGAGCTGACCGCACCCGTCGCCGGGTCGAGGAGCACCTCCCGCTGCTGCGGGTGGAACCAGTCGAACATCCCGCCGAGCGATCCGGCGCGCGTGTCGAACGAGGCGTCGCCGATGCGTCCGGTCAGCCAGTTGTTCTCGATGAACCGCAGCACGCTGGTCTGCTCGACCGGCGTGTGGTCGACGCGGTTCTGGGCGGCCCAGGGCGAGATGACGAGCATCGGGAGGCGCTGGCTCGGCCCGCAGCGATCGGCGTAGCCGCCCTGCGTGCGCTTCACGCTCGTGCACACCGTCGAGTCGACGGCCGGGTCGGCGGACCCGTTGGCGACCTTCGGCGCGACGTGGTCGTACCAGCCGTCCGAGTCGTCGTAGGCGACGACGACCGCGGTGCTCGACCAGCTGTCCGACTTCTGGAGGGCGTTGATCTCGTTCACCAGGAACTTCTGCTCGTCCAGCGGGTCGGAGTATCCCGCGTGGCCGTCCTGCGCCTCCGGGGCCTTGAGGAACGACACGGCCGGGAGGTTGTCCGCCTTCAGCGCCGCGTCGAACGACGTCAGGTCGTACTGGTGGTTCGCCTGGTCGGTGTGCCCGATCGCCTTCACCGAGGTCGGCGGCAGGTGGTGCGGGTTCGAGGTCGACTTGTAGTACTGGAACGGGGAGTGGTGCGGCGAGTAGTCCTTCGGCGTCGCGCCGGCGATGTTGGCCGTCACCGCGTCGCACTTGGCGTACGAACCGGCCTGACCGTTCCAGGCCGTGGTCGGCGTGAATCCGCCCTGGAACCATCCCCAGCTGACGCCGCGCGCGTTGAGCAGGTCGCCGACATTGCGGCCCGACATGCCGACCACTGCGGAGGACGACGTGTGGTCGTTGTCCGAGCAGTCGTCGTAGGCCGGGTCGGGGTCGCCGATCACCGTTCCGACGCCGGTGGCGTCGGGCGACTGGATGGCCGTGGACGCGGTGAGCACGGCCCCGGTCTTGGGGTCGTACGCGGTGCCGCCGTGCGTCTGGCCGGAGATGAGGTTCAGTGCGCCGGGCGTGGACGGGCCGAACGTGGTGTCCCAGCTGTTGTCGCTCATGGCGTAGTTCTGGGCGTAGTTCCACAGACCGGTGACGGTGTTGCCGTCGTAGTAGTCCATGACGAGCCCCGGTGCCCCGTACGCGCCGGTGCAGGTGTCGCTCTCGGTCTTCTGGACGAAGAGGTCCATCTTCCCGCCGTCGACGGCCGCCTGCTCGGCGGCGTAGCTGTGGTTCTGGTCGCACGTGACCGCCTGAGCGGACGTGAGCCGCTTCGGCGCGTACAGGTTGGGGTTGTTCGTCAGCGTGCCGGAGGACGCGAGGGTGTCGGTGCGCGGGGTGCGCGGCGACGCCTGGAACGGCGTCCCGTCGGTGTTCGCGGCATTCGGGTAGGTCCCGAAGTAGTGGTCGAACGAGACGTTCTCGTCGAAGATCACGACGAGGTGCTTGATCGGGGTGAGGGTCTGGGCGGAGTGGTCGGCGTGCGAGCCGCCGGCCGTGGCGACCGCGGGCGCACCCGCGAGGATTCCGGCGCCGGCGAGGGCGGCCGCGCCGGCGAGCGCGACGCCCGCGAGGGCGACCGGGGAGCGGCGCAGACGGGAGGGTCTGAACACGATTCCTTCTTCCTTGTTTCACTGATCCCGGCACGGTCGTGACGGGCGGCCTCCACTGGTCAGGCGAGCATGGTGCGCCCGAGCCAGTCGGAGGAGTCGCGGGCTCCGGGGAGCGCGAAGTAGTAGCCGCCGCCGAAGGGCTGGATGTAGTCGGTGAGCGGTTCGCCGGCGAGGCGCTTCTGGACGGTGACGAACTGCCGGTCGAGGTCTTGGTTGAAGGCGACGAAGACGAGGCCCATGTCGAGGTTGCCGTTGGCGTCGAGACCGCCGTCGTAGTTGTAGGCGCGGCGCAGCATCCGCTGGTCGTCGGTGTCCTTCGTGCGCGGATTGGCGAGCCGGATGTGGGCGTCGAGCTGGATGACGTCGCCGGTCGGGTCGTTCTCGAAGTGCGGGTCGTCGAACTCGGCGGAGGCCGTGAGCGGGGCGCCGCTGTCGCGTCGCCGGCCGATCATGTTCTCCTGCTCGTGCAGGTTCACGCGGTCCCAGAACTCGACGAGCATGCGGATGACGCGGACGACGTGGTAGCTGCCTCCCGCCGCCCAGGCGGGCTCGTCGCCGGCTTTCGCCCAGACCAGCCGTGCCATCTCGGCGGCGTTTCCGGTGTCCGGGTTGCTCGTGCCGTCCTTGAACCCCATCAGGTTGCGCGGCGTGCCGCTGGGGCGGGGCGGCGAGACGAAGCCGTCCTGCCGCCAGCGCACCTGCATCGCGCCGCGCGTCGCCCGGGCGATCTCGCGGACGGCGTGCGTGACCGCGTCCCGGTCGGCCGCGCACACCTGCAGCAGCAGGTCGCCGTCGCAGACCTCGCGCCGCAGGGCGTCGTCGGGGAACTCGTCCATCGTCCGCAGCCGGGCGGGCTTCCGCGCGGCCAGCCCGAAGCGGTCGTCGAACAGCGAGGCGCCGGCTGAAAGCGTGACGGTCAGCGAATCGGGGACGACGGTCGGTCCGAGCACACCCGAGTCGCGGGGCGGCGCGACGAGCCCCGGGTCGGGAGGTGTCCCTCCCGTGGTGACGAAGCGCGCGCGCTCGGTGATCGTCTTCAGCAGGTCGGCGAGCTCGGCCCGGGATGCGGCGGTGACGTCGAGTGCGACGAACGACGCCTCGCGCTGCGGCGGGGTGAGGATGCCCTGCTGGTGCTGCCCGTGGAACGGGAGAGAGGCGGGATGGGCGGCTGACGGCCGAGAGGCGGCCGCGGCTCGTGCGTCGGCCGTCAGGCCCGCCCCGGCAGCGACGGCGGCGCCGGCCGCTCCGATGGCACCCGCCTGGAGGAAGCCGCGGCGGTCGATGGGCGTCATGAGTCCCTCCTCGGGTCGCAGATGGCGGCGACCGGCGCGAGCAGTTCCGCGGCACGGTCGAGTGCCGCATCCACCTGCTCCCGGTCGGTCCGGCTGAGCTGGCCGAGCGGCGTCCAGGTGCCGTCGGGAGCGCGGTGGGCCTCGACGACCGCATGGGCGGCAGCGAGGGCGGCCCGCGTGTCACCGAGCTGCTCGTATCGCCCGGTCAGCACCGGTTCCAGCGGCGCGAGCGCTTGCTCGGCGCCGGTCAGCTCGGCGTCGACGCTGGCCAGCGAGGTGCCGGAGCCGGCGTCGGTCGCACCCGTCAGGGTGTCCTGGATGGCGTCCTCGACGATCTCGTGCGCCCGCAGCGCCACATCGCCGGGGTCGAGCTGGACGCCGGCGAACGCGGTCTGCAGCCGGTCGACCAGGCCGAGGAGGTCGCGGGCGGATGCGGCGACCGTCGCCGCCGCATCCCCGTGCCAGAGCTGCGATTCGACGAGGTGGAAACCGGTCGGATCTGTGCGCGGGAGCCCGTCGAGCTGGTCGCCGAGCTCACCGAAGGCGTCATACGCCGCGCCGAGCGTCTCGTAGGTGGTGTGTGCCGTCAGCCAGTCGCGTCGTGCGGCCGGTAAGTCGCCCTCCTCGGCGTCGGCCGCGACGGCGGCGACCTGCTGGCGGAGCGCGGGCAGCCGGGAGGCGACCCAGGTGGTGTACGCCTTGGCCACCGGGATGAGATCGGTGCGTGTGACGGGCACGATGCCGGGCGTGAGCGGCGAACCCGGCGGCGCTTTCCCGACCGTGACGACGGGCCCGTGGACGGGGTCGGCGTCGGCCGGCAGGCAGACGAACCGGTAGCGGCCGGCGCCGAGGGTGACGCGTGCGGTGGCATGGGCGCCGGAGCCGAGACTCTCGAGGTCGAGGTAGACGCGCTTGCTGTCGACGGCCTGCACGTAGACCTCGATGCCGCCGACGGTCGTGTTGGTGACGGTGAAGGTCTGGTCGCCCCCGGGCACGGTCCGACCGGAGGCGGCCGCGCCGCTCGGGGCGCCGCTCTCGCCCCATCCACGCCCGCAGTCGTCCATCCCCGCGGTGATGTCGAACACGTCGGGCGCATTCGGCGCGACGGCCACCGGCCGCAGCGCGATCGTCAGGATCGTCGCGACGACGACGAGCGCTCCGAGCGCCGCGAAGAAGGCGGCGAGCCGGGCGCGGGTCGACATCGGGGCAGGACTCCTGTGGGGGATGGACGCCGGCGACGGGCCGGCGTCAGCGATCCTAGAAGCGGGCTCCCGCGCGTCGTCCCCGGCTTCACCCGCTGTTCATCGGACCGTCACCGGTATGCCCCCGGAAGGGGGGTGAGAGCACGCCGAAGACGTTCGGGAGCCGAACAGATGGGCCCGATCGGGCGCTGCGGCGGGCGCATGATGGGACGGACGGGAGGAGGGGCGATGCGTCAGGCGAGCTGTCCGCAGTGCCGCGGCGTGGCCCGACTCGTCAGCAACCCCTACTACGGCGCCGGACTGGCCGTGCACCGCGACCTCCTGGTCTGCGAGGACTGCGGCTATTCGGGCTTCGCGGAGAACGACGATGCCCCGACCGACGAGACGACGGCGGAGCCGCATGAGAGTGTGCTGCGGCGGATGCTGCGTTTGGTGACCGGCCGCTAGCGGATCCGCACGCGCCCCTGCTGCCACAGGCGCGCGGCCGTCACCCGCGGGTTGGCCTGCTCGTCCGCATCCACTCCCAGCGCCGTGTAGAGGCGGCCGAGCATGGTCTCGACTGCGCGGACGCTCGTTCCGCGTTCGGCGGCGATGCGCCGGGTGGATGCGCCGGAGGCGACGAGGCGCAGCACCTCCGCCTGCGCCCGCGTGACCGTGCGGACGTCGTCGTCCGGTTCGGCGAGCTGGTGCTCGCCTCCGACGATCGCGGCATCGACCGCGGCGACCAGCACGTCCACGTCCTTCACCTGCGACTTGACCAGGTAGACGACCGAGGGCGGGAGGGTGCCGTCGCCGACCGCCAGCTGCGGGGAGAGGTGTGACGTGAGCACGACGAGGCCGACCCACGGCTGCTCGCGATGCACCCGCCAGAGCAGCTCAGCGCCCGAGTCGCCGCCGCCGAAATCGAGGTCGGTGACCACGGCGTTCGGTTCGACTTCGGCGATGATGTCCCAGGCGTCCGCCGCGCTGGTCGCCTGGGAGGTCTCGATCCCGGTGGAGCGAAGGGCGGACGCGACCATCGACGCCGTGAAGACGTCGTCGTCGGCCACCACGGCACGCAGGGTCCGTGTTCGCGCGGATGTGTCGGTCATGGTTCTGGCTCCTGCCCCTTCGTCACCGTCCCAGAGGTGGACGCCACGCGGCGAGCTCAGCAGGTCGGGTCGGGCAGCCGCTCCTGACCAGTATCGGCTGAGCGCGTCCGCGCCCCCGGCGGGCGAGGTGGCGCGGGCGTTCGCGCAGCGAACATCCGCGGGGGATCGGGTCGTCAGCGACCGCGAGGACCTGTCGGCCCGGGGTTTCCGTGCCCATGGCCGTCAGTGTAGGCCCGAAAGTCCGCCTACAATCCCCCCATGCCCCAGCCGAACCCTCCGCGCGCGTCGCAGACGACGCCGTCCGACGCGTTGCGGCTGAACGGGCTGGATGCGCTCTTCCACGGTCACCCCGACGGGGTCTGCGTCGTCGATGTCGACGGCACGTTCGTCGAGTGCAACCGCGCGCTCGCCGACCTGACCGGGTATACGGCCGAGCAGCTGGTGGGGATGTCGTTCGCCCGGCTGCTGCATCCCGACTCCCTCGGGTACACGCTCGCCCGGTTCGAGGAGGCGCTCGCCGGGGAGAACCGGCGGTACGTGACGCGCGTCGTCACGCCCGAGGGTCGCATCCGCTCACTGGATGTGACGATCATCCCCCTGCGCGGCACCGACGGCGCTGTGGCCGCCGTGCTCGCGATCGCCCGCGACATCGGCGACGTGGAGCGCTCGGCCGCCGCGGCGGCCGGCAACGAGGCGCTCGTGCGCATGGCGGCCCGCATCGCCGGGTTCGCCGGCTGGGTGGTCGACGTGACGAGCGGCGGCGTCGAGTGGAGCGAGGGACTCTTCCGCCTGCTCGGCATGGAGCCCGGCCGCGTCCCCGTCGACGCGGAGGCTCTCGCGCTGTTCGAGCCGGAGGACCGGAGGGCGGTGCGGACGGCCTTCCAGCGCACCGCGATGCACGGAGACCCACTGGATGTGCGGGCCACGATCGTCGACGCATCCGGCCGGACGGTGCACGCGCACCTGGTGGGCGAGCCGGAACGCAACGAGAACGGCGAGGTGGTGCGCATCCACGGCGCGTTCCACGACGTCACCGCCCTGGTGCGCCATCGGGAGGAGCAGCGTGCGATGGCCCGCCTGCTGCGGAACTCGCTCGACCAGGTGCACGACGCGATCGGGTTCGTCGATCGCTCGTGGCGGTTCACGTTCGCCAACTCGTGGGCGCTGCAGCTCGGCGGGATCGACGAGACGCGTTTGCGCGAGAAGACCGTGTGGGAGATGTTCCCGACAGCCCTCGGCAGCGCCTTCGAGGGGATCTACCGCGACGCCATGGATCGCGGCGAGGCCGGGAGCGCCCGCGCCTTCTCGCCCGAGTGGGGCTGCTGGTTCGAGGTGGACGCGCACCCCACCGAGGAGGGCATCGCGATCATCGTCCGCGACGTGACGGAGGATCAGGAGGCCCGGCGCACCCTCGAGCAGTACACGCGGCGGGTGGCGTCGCAGGCCGCTCTGCTGGACGCTGCGCGCGACGCGATCCTGGTGCGCGACCTCGACGGCGTCATCCGCTACTGGAACCGCGGCGCGGAGGCCATCTACGGCATCCCGGCGTCGGAGGCGGTGGGGCATTCGGTGCGCGAGCTGCTCTACGACGACCCGGCCGAGTTCGACGCGGCGACCGAGTCGCTGATGCGCGACGGGTTCTGGGTGGGCGAACTGCGGCAGCGACGGGTCGACGGGTCGCAGCTGATCGCCGACTGCCGCTGGCAGCTGTCGCGCGGCGAAGACGGCGAGGTGACCGTCTTCGCCGTCAACTCGGACATCACGGAGCACCGCATGCAGGAGGAGCAGCGCATCCGGACGCAGCGGCTGGAGAGCCTGGGCACGCTCGCCGGCGGCATCGCGCACGACCTCAACAACGTGCTCACGCCCATCCTCATGTCGGTGCAGCTGCTGCGCCAGGACGAGCAGGATGCGCGCAGGCGCGACCTGCTCGACACCCTCGACGCCGCGGCGCAGCGGGGCGCCGGGATGATCCGTCAGGTGCTGTCGTTCGCGCGCGGATCGGAAGGCCGGCGGGAGCCCGTCGACCTCGTCGCCCTGCTGCGGGAGGTGGAGCGGTTCTGCCGCGAGACGCTGCCGCGGTCGATCGAGCTGGTGGTGGATGCGGCCGCCGAGCTGCCTCCCGTGACGGGCGACGACACCGAACTCTTCCAGGTGCTGGTCAACCTGATCACGAACGCCCGCGACGCGATGCCCGACGGCGGCGTGCTGACCGTGCGGGCGACCGCGCGCGACGACGGGGTGCGGCTCGAGGTGCGCGACTCGGGATGCGGGATGGACGGGCGCACGGCGGGGCGTATCCTGGAGCCGTTCTTCACCACCAAGGAGAGCGGGACCGGCCTCGGCCTGCCGACCTCCGCAGCCATCGTGAAGGCGCACGGCGGTGAGCTGCAGGTGGAGACGGCACCCGGCGCGGGTACGTCGATCGCTTTCGTCCTTCCGCCGGCGAAGGGGGAGGCGGATGGCCGCTCGCCCGTTCGCGCGCCGGCCGTGCCGCGCGGAGCCGGGCGCCGGGTGCTCGTCGTCGACGACGAGGCGGCGATCGGCGAGCTGGTGCGGCAGACCCTCGACCAGAACGGCTTCGTGACGGAGGTGGCGCGCGGCCCGGAAGCCCTCGAACTGCTGGCCGGCGGGCGACGCTTCGACGCGGTGGTGACCGACATCATGATGCCCGGCGTCCCCGGCGACCGGATCGCCCGGATGGTGGCCGAGCGGCAGCCCGAAGCGGCGATCGTGCTGATGAGCGGGATGCTCCCCGGGCCGTCCGCACGGGCCTCGGTCGAGCGCGACGGAGCCTATTTCCTCGCCAAGCCGTTCACTCCGTCCGCCCTGCTCGCGACACTGGACTCGGCTCTGAAGCAGCACAGGAACGTCGCACCGGACGCCGTCCTCCGCACCCTCGTCGAGCCGGCGCTCCGCGATGCGGTCGTCGCCCTCCAGGAGGGGCTCCCCTCCGAGACGGAGCGCGAGCGGCTCCGGGCCTCGCTGACGGCGGCGGCCGAGTCGTCGCAACTGGCGTTGGGCGATCGCGCGTCCGACCCGCGCATCCACCGGATCATCGGTGCCGCGGCTTCCGCGGCGATGGCGCTCTCGTTCGGCGCCGATATCGTCCAGGCGGCCGACATCCGGGAGCGGCTGGAGGAGGGCCTGCGGCTCATGGCGGCGGGATCCTGGCCACCCGAAGACCAGGATCCCGCCGCGGAAGTGTCGCGCTGACACCGTCGTGGACCGGGGGGAACGGGACGGCGCCTGCGCGACGCACATGATCCTCGCTTCTGACGCCGCCGCCTGCAACGGTGCGCACACTCCTCTGTGCGTCGTGCGAACAAGTCCGCTAGCCAAGGAGAGCGCTCTCTTGTGCAAGGCTTCGGACATGAAGGAATCTCACAGCGCCGAGATCACGGAACCGGCGTCCGTTCACGGGCCGGGTCGTGCCCCGGCTGGGATGCCCCTCACGATCCGGTTGGGTGAGCAGGAGTACGCCGCCCTCGTCCGGATAGCGCGCTCACGCGAGACCACAGCAGCAGCCCTGGTGGAGAAGCTGGTGCTGCACGCGTTGAGCAGGGCCGACGTGCCACCACCGGCGGACTCGCACCCCGCGCGGAGGCACACCACCTACGAGGAGGCGACGGCGGGCTTCCGCCCGGACGTGCCCGCGGGGACGGCGCCCGACATGTAGGAGTCCACAGGGAGCAGCACTTTCACCGTTCTCACAGCGCGCGTACAGTCCTCGGCGTGAGGCATCGACACATCGCCACGGGGGCGGTGGCGCTGCTGATGGTGGGCGTGCTCACGGGCTGCTCCGCCGACGACAGCGCTCGCAGCTCCCTGTCCCAGTCCGCGGGCACCGCCGCATCGGCCGCCCGGGCCGGCGGCCTCGTGCTGGGGCTCCACGAGCAGGACCAGATCCTGTCCACCGTGCAGGACACCGGCTTGACCGACGTGGCCGACCGGCTGGCGCAGGAGGCGCAGACGGTCTCGACGATGACCGCCATCGGCGGGATCGGCGCCCGGCGCGACAGCGTGCTGGCCGACATCCGCGCGGCCCAGGACGTGGTGACCGCCGCGCAGAGGGCCCAGACGTCCGGCACGGACTCGGCCGCCACTGTCGACCGGCAGCGGCGCGAGCTCGACCGGCTGGCCCGCGAACTGCAGGCGGCTTCCCAGCAGCTGGACCGCGGATGAAGGGGATCTTCGCCGTCGCGCTCGGCGTGCTGACCGCCATCGGCGGATTCGTCGACATCGGTGACCTCGTGACCAACAGCGTCGTCGGCTCGCGGTTCGGGATGACGCTGACCTGGGTCGTCATCGTCGGCGTGGTCGGCATCTGCCTGTTCGCCCAGATGTCCGGCCGGGTGGCCGCCGTGAGCGGCCGGGCGACGTTCGAGATCATCCGCGAGCGGCTCGGGGCCCGGATGGCCCTCGCGAACCTGTCGGCCTCGTTCCTGATCAACCTGCTGACCCTGACCGCGGAGATCGGCGGTATCGCGCTGGCGTTGCAGCTCGCCTCCAGCATCGAGCCCGTTCTCTGGTTCCCTGTCGCGGCCGTCGCCGTGTGGATCGTCATCTGGCGCGTCAAGTTCTCGATCATGGAGAACGTGACGGGGATGCTGGGCCTCGCTCTTGTCGTGTTCGCCGTGGCCCTGTTCTTCCTCCACCCCGACTGGTCCGCCCTCGGCTCGCAGGTGCTGCTCCAGCCGTCGCCGCACACCGACGAGACGCCGGGGACGTACTGGTATTACGCGATCGCCCTGTTCGGCGCCGCGATGACGCCGTACGAGGTGTTCTTCTTCTCCTCCGGCGCGATCGAGGAGAAGTGGAAGAAGAAGGACCTCGCTCAGTCGCGTCTGAACGTGCTCGTCGGCTTTCCGCTCGGCGGGCTGCTCTCGCTCGCCATCGCCGCGTGTGCCACGGTCGTTCTGCTCCCGAAGGGCATCCAGGTGGAGTCGCTGTTCGAGACGGCCCTTCCGGTGGCGCAGGCGCTCGGCAAGATCGGGCTGATCATCGTCATCCTCGGCTTCGTCGCCGCGACCTTCGGCGCGGCACTCGAGGTGACGCTGTCGAGCGGGTACACCCTCGGCCAGTTCTTCGGCTGGCCGTGGGGCAAGTTCCGGCGCCCGGCGTCCGCGTCGCGGTTCCACGCCGTGATGATCCTGTCGCTGGTGGTCGCTCTCGGCATCCTCTTCACCGGCGTCGATCCGGTGCAGGTCACCGAGTTCTCGGTGGTGTTCTCCGCCATAGCCCTGCCGTTGACGTATCTGCCGATCCTGATCGTCGCCAACGACCCGAAATACATGGGTGACGAGGTCAACGGCAGAGCGACGAATTTCTTCGGCCTGATCTATCTCGGGCTCATCCTGGTGGCGTCGATCGCCGCCATCCCCCTCATGATCGTGACGGGAGCAGGAGCATGACGCAGAAGCGCGACCTCCCTCCGGCGCCGGCCGTCGCCGGCCGGGTGCTGGACGCCGGCCTAGACCTCCTCGACAGGCAGATCCTCGATCCCGACGGCGTCCCGGTCAGCACCGTCGACGACCTCGAGTTGACGACTCCCGAGGACCTGGAGCATCTCGACCCGGACACCCCGCCGATCATCGCGTCGCTGCTGACCGGGCCCATCCTCATGACGCGGGTCTTCGGCGGGCGGCTTCCGGACTCGCGGTTCATCCGCATCCCCTGGAAGGTCGTCGCCGACACGGGAACGGTCGTGTCGGTGGGCGTCGCGGCCGACTCCCTCGACGCCAGCTGGACCGAACGATGGATGCGCGACCACGTGATCGCGCGCATCCCCGGGGGTCGCCATGATCCTGAGTGACCTGCTCGGCAGCCCGGTGCTGACCGCGGAAGGGGAACGGCTCGGCGTCGTGGTCGACGCCCGCTTCGTTCTCGACGGGCCGCCGGACGGAATGCTCGCCGCGGCCCGCCTGCACGGTCTTGTCGTGAGCCCGCACGCCCACGGCTCCTTCGCGGGCTACGAGCGGAGAGACGTGGATGCGCCCGCACTGATCGCTCGCTTCCTGCGCTGGCGTGCGCGCGGTTCCGTGCTGGTGCTGTGGCCGGACCTCGCGTCGTTCACGGACGACGTCATCCGGCTCCGCGCGGGCGCGACGCTCTACTCGCCGCGGTTCGACTCCTCGGAGGTATGAGCGCCGTCTCTGCGTTGTCAAGCACTGACGGGACGGCCGGAAGCCTGGTTGCCTGCTGAGAGAGACCTGCTGAGAGAAGGGAGCCACCATGACCACCGCAGACCCCACCGACCGCGGTTTCGCCGACCGCGACGACCGTCGTTACGCGGGCACCGCCGTCCAGAAGGCGTCGCTCGTCGCCGGGATCGTCTTCCTCGTCGTGGGCATCGCCGGGTTCATCCCGGGCCTGACGACGAACTACGGCGCGCTCACGTTCGCCGGGCACGACTCGATGGCGATGCTGCTCGGCGTGTTCCAGGTGTCCGTGCTGCACAATCTGGTGCACCTGATCTACGGCGTCGGCGGGTTGGCGTTCGCCGCGACCCGGATCGGCTCGCGCATGTACCTCGTCGTCGGGGGAATCGTGTACGCCGTGATCTGGCTGTACGGACTCCTGTTCGGCGGCGACCATCCGGCGAACATCGTGCCGCTGAACTCCGCCGACAACTGGCTGCACCTGTTCCTCGCCGCCGCCATGATCCTGCTCGGCGTGCTGCTGAGTCCGCGCGGGGCGGGCGTCAATCGTCCGGCGACGCGGGTCTGAGGGGTGGGCATGGGCGACAGCACCCTCCGCTTCCTCCGCGACGGCTACCTCTTCGGCACGCGCGGCTTCCGTTCTGCCGGACGCGACCACTTCCGCAGCCGTCTGCTCGGCCGTCCCGTGCTCGTGATGCGCGGGGCGGACGCCGCGCGCTTCTTCTACGAAGGCGGCCGCTTCTCTCGGGAGGGCGCCATGCCGCGCAGCGTCTTGAAGCTGCTGCAGGACGAGGGGAGCGTGCAGTCGCTGGAGGGCCATGCGCACCGCCGGCGCAAGGAGCTGTTCCTCGGACTCCTGATGGGCCCGTCGGGCGACGCTCTGGTCGAACGGTTCCGCGAGGAGCTCCTGCGGGCGGTGGCGCAGGCGGGCGGCGACGAAGTCGTGCTGCTCGACCTGTTCCACGACGTGCTCACGCGTGCCGTGACCGGCTGGGCTGGTCTGCCCGACGCGGTGGCGGCCGACCTGCGGAGCAGCCGCGTGCTCGCCCAGATGGTGGATGCGGCCGGGACGGTCGGGCCGGAGAACTGGGCCGTCCGCGCTCGGCGGTCGCGGGCGGAGCGATTGCTCGCCGACGCCGTTCGCAAAGAACGCGCCACGCCGACGGCGCCGGAGGACTCGCCGTTCGCGGTGATCGCCGCGTACACAGAGCCCACGTCCGGCGCCGAGGCCGCCCATCCCCTTCCTCCCGAGGTCGCGGCCGTCGAGCTGCTCAATCTGCTGCGGCCGGTCGTCGCCGTCGGCCGGTACCTCACGTTCGCCGCCCTTGCGCTGCACCGGCACCCCGGCTGGCGGGCCGACCTCGCCGGCGGGGATGATGCCGGGGTGCGCTGGTTCGCACAGGAGGTGCGCCGGTTCTATCCCTTCTTCCCGGTGATCGGCGGCCGGGCGACCCGCGACCTCGACTGGAAGGACGAGCACGTGCGTACCGGCGCTCGACCTGTACGGCACGACGCACGATCCGGCCATCTGGGACCAGCCGAACCGTTTCCTGCCGCAGCGCTTCGACGGGCTCGTGGTGGAGCCCAACACCCTGATCCCGCAGGGCGGTGGCGGCTATCACGACGACCACCGCTGCCCCGGGGAGCCTGTGACGGTCGACCTGGTGGATGCGGGCATCCGCATGCTCGCCCGCGAACTCGACTGGGCGGTGCCGCAGCAGGACCTCCGCATCAGCCTCCGCACCTTTCCCGCCCGCCCGCGCAGCGGACTGGTCGTGACCGGTCTGCGGGCGTCGGAGCCGGCGGCCGTATGAGTCTCGACGCCGAGTACGTGCTGCCGCTCCGCTGGTCGGACGACACCGGCCTCGCGGAGCTGGTGGAGTACCTCACGCGCCTGCGGGAGCAGATCGACGTCACGGTGGTCGACGGATCGGAGCCGGAGCGCTTCAGCGCGCATGCGCGGGCGTTCCCGCCGGGCGTCCGCCACCTCCCCGCAGAGCCGTGGCCCGGTCACAACGGCAAGGTCGCCGGGGTCATGACCGGTCTCCGGACCGCCCGCCACGATCGCGTCGTACTGGCCGACGACGACGTCCGGTACGACGAGGGGGCGTTGCGCGCGGTCGTCGCCATGCTCGACGTCGGCGACCTCGTGCGGCCCCAGAACGTGTTCGACCCCGCGCCGTGGCATGCGCGCTGGGACACCGGGCGCACCCTCCTGAACCGCGCCCTCGGCCACGACTACCCGGGCACGCTCGCCGTTCGCCACTCGCTCGTGCTGGCGGCGGGCGGGTACGACGGCGACGTGCTCTTCGAGAACCTGGAGCTCATCCGCACCGTCCAGGCGGCGGGCGGACGGGTGATCGCCGCCGATCGGATCGGCGTGACCCGGCGGCCGCCCGAGGTCGGGCACTTCCTCCGGCAGCGGGTGCGGCAGGCGTACGACGACTTCGCCCAACCGGCGCGGCTTGCGGTGGAACTGGCCGTGCTGCCCCTTGCCCTCGCCTCGCTGCGGCGTCCGCGCCGTCTGCTCCTCGGAGTTCTCGCCGTGGTGGCGCTCGCCGAGGCGGGCCGCCGCCGTGCCGGAGGCCGACGGCTGTTCCCGCCGACGGCCGCCCTGTGGGCGCCCGCGTGGCTGGCCGAGCGCGCCGTCTGCGTCTGGCTGGCCGTCGGCGCCCGCCTGCGCGGCGGGGTCCGCTACTCCGACGGCCGCCTCCGCCGTGCGGCGACCCCGCTCCGTACTCTCCGCCGCGCTTCGTCACGCCGACGATTCGTGCCGAATGTGCGCTAACGACCCGCCTAAACGCACATTCGGCACGAATCGAGCGCCAATTCTGGCGCGCACGCACCGAAGCGGCGCTCAGGCAACCACTTGACCGGGCGCCGTTCCCCCGGTTGCTTGGGAGCATGACACCACGCATCACCCCGCGGGGGCCGGTGAGCGAGGCGCTGCTGGACGCGCTCAGAGCCGATCCCTCCGCCGCATCGGACGACGTCGTCCGCTTTACCGAGAATGCCACCGCCGCGCTCGCAGCGGAGCCGGACCTGCTCACCGACGAGGACCTCCAGCTGACCCTCCTCCTGCTCTACGGCCTCCACTACGGAGATACCGTCGAAGCCGACGACGAGTGGGAGTGGAACCCGGACCTGCTGCGCACCCGCCGAGCCATCGAGCGCGTCTTCGAGAGCCAGCTCCGCGAACGCGTTCCCGTCGGCGAGCTGCCGGAGCCGAACGCGGATGCGGTCGCCGCCTACCTGTTCGACCTCACCTCCGAGGACGGTGGCCCCAGCCTCTCGCGCTTCCTCGCCAAGAAGGCGACGGAGGAGCAGGCGGTGGAGTTCGTCATCCACCGCTCCATCTACACGCGCAAGGAGGCGGACCCGCACTCCTGGGCCATCCCGCGCCTCACCGGCCGGGCGAAGGCCGCGCTCGTCGAGGTGCAGTCCGACGAGTACGGCGCCGGGCGCCCGGACCGCATCCACGCGGAGATCTTCGGCCGCACCATGCGCAACCTCGGGCTCGACGACAGCTACGGCGCCTACATCGACAACGTGCCCGCCATCACGCTCGCGTCGTTCACGATGATGTCGATGTTCGGTCTCAACCGCAGCCTCCGCGGCGCGATCACCGGCCACCTCGCGGCCTTCGAGATGACCTCGTCCATCCCGAACCGTTTCTACGGAAACGGTTTCCGGCGGCTCGGTCACGACGACGAGGTCACCTGGTACTACGACGAGCACGTCGAGGCGGATGCGGTGCACGAGCAGATCGCGGGCCGCGACCTCGCCGGGGGCCTCGCCGAGCAGCATCCCGAACTCCTGCCCGACATCGTCTTCGGCGCCGCCGCCTGCCTCTACGTGGACGGCCTCGCCGGTCAGCACATGCTGGAGAGCTTCGAGGCGGGCCGCAGCTCGCTCCGCCAGCCCGTGGCGGTGGCCGCATGACCGCCCACGACGAGGAGCCGGTCATCGTCGCCTGCCCGGACGGCCCCCTGCTCGTCCGCGGCCACGTCGACCTGACCACCCCCGACGGCACGCCGATCGAGCAGCACCGGCGCACGGTCGCGCTCTGCCGCTGCGGCGTCTCCACGATCAAGCCGTTCTGCGACGGCAGCCACAAAGCGGTGCACTTCCGCACCGACCGCTGAAGACCACCCACCACACGAGAGAAGGAGCGGACATGTCCGACCCCCAGAACACCGAAGGCGACCGCCACGACGAGAACACCGAGGCGGAGCAGCAGATCCTCGACAAGCCGTCGCAGGCGGAAGGCGACGAGGGCGACAGCGACAACGGCTAAGGTTCCTGCATGACGACGGAGAACGACACCGACCTCGGCGAGACGATCGCCGACCTCGCCTCCTCCGCCGGCGTCACCATCGCGGTCGCGGAATCGCTGACCAGCGATGCGATCGCCTCGGCCCTCGGCGCGTCGCCGCAGGCGGGCGACTGGTTCGCCGGCGGGGTCGTCGCCTACTCCGAGCACGTCAAGTTCGACGTGCTCGGAGTGACGCCCGGCCCCGTGATCACGGCCGAGTGCGCCGAGCAGATGGCGTCGGGCGTCGGGAGGCTGCTCAGCGCCGACCTCGTCGCCGCGGTCACCGGCGCGGGCGGCCCCGGGCCCGAGGAGGGCAAGGAGGCGGGCACGGTCTTCCTCGCCCACGGCCGGCCGGCCGCACCGCAGGTCGAGGAGCTCCACCTCGACGGCGACCCCGAAGAGGTGGTCAAGGCCACCGTCGACAAGGCGCTGGCGGCTCTCGCGCGAGACCTGGAGGCGCAGCGACCATGAGCAGTGATGAGGTATGGGAGGCGCCGGAGGGCGAAGGCGCGGACGTCGATCCCGGCGACGGGCGCGACGAGACATCCGCGCAGCGAGCGGACCGCAACTGGAACGAGCTGCTGCAGGAGTTCCGCGTCTTCCAGACGGGCACCCAGATCCTCGCCGCGTTCCTGCTGACCCTGCCGTTCCAGCAGCGCTTCGCCCAGCTGGCGCCGTTCGACGTGGTGGTCTACCTCGTCCTCGTCTTCCTCGCGGTGATCGTGACGCTCCTCGCCCTCGCGCCGGTCGCGCTCCACCGCCTCCTCTTCCGGCAGAAGGCGAAGACGGAGCTGGTCGGGCTCGGCAGCAAGATCCTGATCGTCTGCCTGGCGGCCGCATCCCTGCTGTTCACGGGCATCGTCCTGTTCATCGTCGACTTCCTGCTCGCGCCGCCCGCCGGCATCATCGCGGCGAGCTGCGTCTTCGTCGTGCTCATCGTCATCTGGGTGGTGCTGCCGCTGGTGATCCGGGCTCAGCGAAGGGCGCACGTCGCCCGTCGCTGACGCGCGCCTCACCGGTAGGCTTCGCGACAAGCGCACCCGCGGGTGCATCCCATCGACGAAGTGGCGGGACCGATATGGCCAAGCGAGTCACCTACCAGTTGATCGACGACCTCGACCAGTCCGTCATCCCGGAGGGCGAGGGCGAGACGATCGAGTTCTCGCTCGCGGGCGTTCAGTACGTCATCGACCTGTCCTCCGAGCACGCAGACCAGTTGCGGGCGGACTTCGCCAAGTGGATCGAAGCCGCCGGTCGCAACGACGCCCCCGCATCGGACGCCCCGCCGTCGCCGGACGAGCGCCGGGCCATCCGGGAGTGGGCGCGCAAGAACGGCGTCGAGGTCGGCAGCAGGGGCCAGATCCCGCGGGATGTCGTCGACGCGTTCCGCACCGGGCGACCGCTCGCGCGCTGAGCCGCGCGCCGTGCCCGCGCACAACGGTTGCGAGTGCGCAGGGGCTTGAAGCCGCGGCCAGGTGAGCCGACAGTGGCTGCATGGACCAGCCGACGACGGTTTCCGCCGGGGATCGCTCCCGGATCGACGACATCTGGGGTGAACGCACCCCCTTCGCCCGCGGTGGCCGCTGGCCGGACCGCGCCGACCTCATGCTGCAGGACGGCCTGACCGAGAACGACGTCGACCACTGGGTGCGCAGCGCCTGCGTGCTGTGCAGCAACGGGTGCGGATGCGACATCGCGGTCAAGGACGGACGGATGGTCGGCATCCGCGGCCGGGTCGACGACCCGATCAACCACGGCCGGCTCGGACCGAAGGGCCTCTACGCCAGCTGGGAGGGGATGCGCGGGCGCGACCGCTTGACGCATCCGCTCATCCGCCGTGACGGCGAGCTCGTGCCGGCGACGTGGGACGAGGCCATGTCGGCGATCGTCGACCGCAGCCGCGCGTTGCTCGACGACGCGGGGCCGCTCAGCCACGGCTTCTACACCTCCGGCCAGCTGTTCCTGGAGGAGTACTACGCGCTCGCCGTGATCGGGAAGGCCGGGATCGGCACCCCGCACATGGACGGCAACACCCGGCTCTGCACGGCGACGGCGGCATCCTCGCTGAAGGAGACGTTCGGCGCGGACGGCCAGCCGGGGTGCTACGAGGACATCGACGAGTGCGACGCGATGTTCCTCTGGGGGCACAACCTGGCGGCGACGCAGACGGTGACCTGGGCGCGGGTCCTCGACCGGCTCGCCGGACCCAACCCGCCGCGGCTCGTCGTGGTGGACCCCCGACGGACGGCGACGGCCGAGAAGGCCGAGGTCCACCTCGCCCTCCGCCCGGGCACGAACCTCGCCCTCCTCCTCGCGCTCGAACGCGAGCTCATCGAGAACGGCTGGATCGACGAGCAGTACGTGGCCGCGCATACCGTCGGCCTCGACGAGCTGACGGGTCAGGTGGCGGAGTGGACGCCGGAGCGTGCGGCCGAGGTCTGCGGGGTGCCTGCGGACGACATCCGCCGGGCTGCCCGCATCTTCGCCGAATCGCCGCGGGTGCTCTCGACGGTGCTGCAGGGGTTCTACCAGGCTCCGCAGGCCACGGCGTCATCGTGCCAGGTCAACAACCTGCATCTGCTGCGCGGGATGATCGGGCGGCCGGGCGCGGGCATCCTGCAGATGAACGGGCAGCCGACCGCGCAGAACAACCGCGAGTGCGGCGCCGACGGCGACCTTCCCGGGTTCCGCAACTGGGAGAACCAGGAGCACGTGAACCAGCTCGCCGAACTGTGGGGCGTCGACCCGCTCGTCATCCCGCACTGGGCGCCGCCGACCCATGCGATGCAGCTGTTCCGGTACGTCGAGCAGGGCTCCATCCCGTTCCTCTGGGTCTCGGCGACCAACCCGGCGGTGTCGCTGCCGCAGCTTCCGCGCATCCGGGAGATCCTGGCGAAGCCGGATCTGTTCCTCGTCGTGCAAGACCTGTATCTGACCGAGACGGCCGAGCTCGCCGACGTCGTGCTCCCGGCCGCCGGCTGGGGTGAGAAGACGGGCACCTTCACCAACGCGACCCGCACCGTGCACCTGTCGGAGAAGGCGGTCGAGCCGCCGGGCGAGGCACGCGCCGACCTCGACATCTTCCTCGACTACGCCAGGCGCATGGACTTCCGCCGCAACGACGGAGCGCCGCTCCTGGAGTGGGAAGGGCCGGAGGATGCGTACCGGGCCTGGCAGGAATGCTCCCGCGGACGCCCCTGCGACTACACGGGCATCTCGTACGACGACCTGCGGCGGGAGTCCGGCATCCGCTGGCCGCGGCGTGAGGGCGAGACCGAGAGCGTCACCCGGCTGTACGCCGACGGCGACTTCCCGTCGCATGCCGACTACTGCGAGAGCTTCGGTCACGACCTGCTGACCGGCGCGACGGTCGGCGAGGAGGCGTTCCGGGCGCTGCGGCCCGACGGGCGCGCGATCCTCAAGTCGGCGCCGTACTCCGGACCGCACGAGCCCCCCGACGACGAGTACCCGCTCCAGCTGACGACCGGGCGGAGCCCGTACCACTTCCACACGCGCACCAAGACCGGGCGGAGTCCCGAGCTGGTCGACGCGGCACCGCACGTCTGGGTGGAGCTGTCGGAGGTGGATGCGGCCTCGCGCGGCATCGGCGAGGGCGATCTCGTCGAGGTGGTCTCGCGGCGCGGCCGGCTGGTCGCGCCGGTGCGGATCGGGAAGGCGCGCGCCGGGACGGTGTTCGCTCCCTTCCACTACGGCTACTGGGATGCGCCGCCCGGCGCCGAGGAACGCCGCCCGACCGCCGCGAACGAGCTGACGGCGACCGAGTGGGATCCGGTGTCCAAGCAGCCGGTCTTCAAGTCCGCCGCCGTGCAGGTCCGTCGGCTCGAGGGAGCGGAGGACGCATCGTGAAGCTGCCCGTCTACCTCACCCTGCTCGCCGAGTCCGAATCCACCCTCGCCACGTCGTTCCGGCAGGTCGCCGACGCCCACGGCGACGAGCCCGACGTCCACTTCCTCTGCCTGACGCTCGCCCAGCAGTGCGAGAGCCACAGGGAGAAGCTCGACCCGGTCATCGCCCGGTTCGGCGGCGCGGCCACCGACGACGAGCCGGAGCGCCTGCACGCCGACGCCATCGAGGAGCCCCGGAGCGGCCCGCTCGGCCTTCTCCGCGACCTGCAAGACCTCTACCTGCTGGCCCGCCTCACCGATGTGACCTGGACGATGGTGAAACAGGCGGCGCAGGCGCTCCAGGATGCGGAACTCCTGGAGGTCATCACCGGATGCGAGCACGAGACGTCGGTGCAGCTGCGCTGGCTGATGACCCGGATGAAGCAGGCGGCGCCGCAGGCGCTGATCGCCGCGAAGTGAGGAGCCTCCGATGAAGCCGTCCCTGCTTTCGCGCGTCTCCGAGCGGGCCGGATCGGCGGGGGCCGGTGCGTACACCGCCGTGCTCTCCCTCGTCGTGCTCGCCGCGTCCGGTACCATCGGGCTCGTGCTCAGCTCGCCGTGGCTGTTCCCGAGTCTCGGGCCGACGGTCATGCTCGTCTTCGGCGCGCCGGAGCATCCCTCCTCGCGTCCGCTGAACGCTGCGGTCGGCCACGCCGTCGCGCTCGTCGCCGGGGTGGCCTGTCTGTTCCTGTTCGGGATGAACGGCAAGCCGTCCGCGCCATCCGCCGGCCTGTCGACGGGATACGTGCTCGCCGGTGCGCTCTCCGTGGCGATCACCGCGTTCGTCCTGCATGCGCTCAAGCTGCAGCATCCACCGGCCGGCGCCACGACGCTGATCGTCAGCCTCGGCGTCATCGCCACCCCGCTCGGCATCCTCTCGATGGCGGCCGCGATCGCGTTCACCATCATCGCCGGCTGGGGCATCAACTGGGCGCTCGGTGAGCGTCCGCCCGGAGCCGTCCGGTGACGCGACGGGAGGCCGTCATCGTCGTGGCCGGTGGCCGGTCTACCCGATTCGGCTCGGACAAGCTTCGGCACAGGATCGACGGCCGCACCCTGCTCGAGCGCACGGTCGCCGCCGCTGCCGGAGCGGACGTGGTGGTGCTCGTGTCCGCTGCCGGCGCCGGCGGCACTCCCGACGGGGTGCACGTCACGGTCTCCGAGAACCCGCGGTGGGGAGGACCGTGCGCGGCGATCGGGGCGGGGGTGGATGCGCTGGTCAGCGGACTCGCGGACGGGGCCGACGACGCATCCGCCGATGTGCTGATCGTCGCCGCCGACCTGGCCGACCCCGACGCCGCGCTCGCCGCCCTGCGCGAGATCGAGGCGGGCGTGCTCACGGATGAGTCGGGCGGCCCGCAATGGCTTCTCGCACGTGCGCCGGTCGCCGAGCTCGCCCGCCGGGTCGCCGAGTTGCGCCGGGAGCGGGGCACGCTCGACGGACTGCCTGCGGCGGCCCTTCTCGGCAGTATTGAGGGGCGGCACCCCGCGCCCGCGCGCATCCACGCCGACATCGACACGCCCGAAGACCTGCCCGACCGCGCCGACCTGCCGGAACGGCCCGAACAGAGGAGCTCACGCATGGAACCGTCCGAACTCGACGACTGGGCCGACGAGGCGGCGGCAGCGGTGGGCGTCCAGCTCGAACCGGGCGACATCGCGGCCGTGCTCGACCTCGCGCGCGACGCCGCCCACGGCATCGCCCGACCGGCCGCGCCGCTGACCACCTTCATCGCCGGCATCGCGGTCGGTCGCAACCAGCCGCTCGCGGAGGCCGTCGCAGCGCTCAACGCGGCGATCGAGAAGCGATCGTCGTGACCGCGTGGCGCGACGCCCGGGCGATCGCGAACGATCTCGGTCGCGAGACGCCGACGCGCGTGCTCCGGGTGCCGGTGGGTCGGGCGGCCGGTCTGACGCTCGCCGCCGATGTGCGCTGCGAGCGGCCGCTGCCGCCGTTCGACAACTCCGCCATGGACGGCTGGGCGGTCGCGGGCGACGGACCCTGGCGCGAAGGCGACCCGGTGCTGGCGGGCAGCATCCCTCCGACCCTTCCGTTGCAGCCCGGCGAGGCGCGACCGGTCGCCACGGGCGCACCCGTTCCTCCCGGAACGGCGACGGTCGTGCGGTCGGAGCACGCGGTGCGCCTGGAGGACGAGCCGCAGATCGACGCCGACCCCGCTCCCGGCCCGGGCAGCCACATCCGTCGGGCGGGCGAGGAGGCCGCGCCGGGCGATGTCGTGCTGCGCACCGGCGCTGTGCTGTCGCCCCCGGCACTCGGGCTGCTCGCGGCGTCGGGAGTCGAGCAGGTCGACGTCTCCGCACCGCCGCTCGTCACGTTCGTCGCGATCGGGGACGAGCTGACCGGGTCGGACCCGACGCCTGGGCGCGTCACCGACAGCCTGACCCCGATGATGCCGTCGCTGCTCGCCGCGGTGGGAGCCCGCTGCGCGACCACCGCACGCGCCCTCGACCGCACGGCCGACGTCGCTGCGGCCATCCGCCGGGCGCGCACCGAGACGATCATCACGTCCGGTGGGACCGCGCACGGGCCGGCCGATCCGGTACGCGACGCGCTCGCGCGGCTGGAGGCCCGCGTCCTGATCGACGGCGTGCACCTGCGACCCGGCGGCTCGCTGCTGCTCGCCCGTCTGCCCGACGGTCGCCACGTGCTGTCGCTGCCCGGGAATCCCCTCGCCGCCGTCGTCTCGCTGCTCGTGGTCGGGTGGCCGCTGGTGCGCGGGAGGCTCGGGCGGCCTGCTCCCGGTCTGGAGGCTGTGCCGGCGGCGATCCCGCCGGAAGCGATCCCGACGGCGGGCGGCCCCGACCGCGCCATCGCCTGCGTCGTCGATGGCGGAGCGCTCGCTCCGGTGCCGTACCAGCGCTCCGGGATGCTGCGCGGCGTGGCGACGGCGACCCGGCTCGCGATCGTCGGCTCGGACGACGCTGCCGTCCTCCGCCTGCCCTGGGCCTGGCACTGACGCAGGCGCGCGGACGCCGGGCGAGCCGACGGCCCGCCCGGCGCACCGGTCACGGAGTGGGCATGCCGCCCGTCACGGAGAGCGTCTCGCCGATCACGTAGCTCGACTCGGGCGACGCGAGGAAGACGTACGCGGGGGCGAGTTCGGCGGGCTGGCCGGGACGTCCGAGCGGCGTCTGCTCCCCGAATTCGGGGATGGCCTCGGCCGGCTGTCCCTTGCTGACCTGAAGCGGGGTCCAGATCGGGCCGGGAGCCACCGCGTTGACGCGGATGCCCTTCGGCGCGAGCTGCTGCGCGAGAGCCTTCGTGAAGGCGTTGATCGCGGCCTTCGTCGTCGCATAGTCCACGAGCTGCTCGCCCGGCTGGTACGCCTGGATCGACGTGGTGTTGATGATCGTCGCCCCCGCCGGGAGGTGCGGCAGCGCCGCGCGCGTCAGCCAGAACATCGCGTAGACGTTGGTCTTCATCGTGTGGTCGAACTGGTCGTCGGGGATGTCCGTGAGGCTCTCCATGGAGATCTGCTTCCCGGCGTTGTTGACCAGGATGTCGATGCCGCCGAGCTCATCCAGCGCTCGCTTCACGATCTCGTCGCTGAACGCGCGCTCCTTGAGGTCGCCCGGGATGGTGACGGCCGTGCGGCCGGCGTCGCGGATGAGGCCGGCGATGCGCTGCGCATCCTCTTCCTCCTCCGGGAGGTAGACGAGCGCCACGTCCGCGCCCTCGCGCGCGAACGCGATCGCGGTGGCGGCGCCGATCCCGGAGTCGCCGCCCGTCACGATCGCCTTTCGGCCGGTGAGGCGGCCGGTGCCGACGTAGCTGTCCTCGCCCAGGTCGGCGCGGGGGCTCAGGTCGCTCTCGAGACCCGGCTCGGGCACCTGCTCCTCGTCGGGGGAGATGCTGGGGTAGCGGTCCACAGGGTTGTCGAAGGTGTACTGGTTCTCTGGCATGCCCCCACGCAATCACCGCGCGCGCGTGCGTCCAGGGGGCTGCGCGCGCCCGCATCCCGGGGTACGCCCCCTCCCCTCCCCCTCCCGCCCTCCTTCTTCGTCGAAGTGCACGTTGTGGCGCATTCCCACGGCGTGTCGACCGCAACAACGTGCACTTCGGCGAAAAGGGAAAGAGAGGGCCGGCACGAGAACGGGAGAGGGGAGGGGGTGTTGCGGAAGGAGTCGGGCTGTGTCACGATTGAGACGAATTGATACCGGTACCAAAAACGGATCGGTGGAGGGAGACACATGCTGGGCTTCAACGAAGAGGAATTCCTGGAGCAGGTGCGCAGCACCGTCGCGCTGCGATCGCAGATCGAGGAGCTGGCCGAGCGCGTCAGCGCCGGGCGCTGGAAGAACATCTACTTCATCGGCGCGGGCGGCACCTACGCCGCGGCGCTGCCGTACGAGCGTTTCTTCCAGACGCGCTCGTCGTTCCCGGTGCGCGCCGTCATCGGCAAGGAGTTCATCCTCGCCCCGGACCCGCAGTTCGGCCCGGACTCGGTCGCGATCTTCGCCTCCGTCTCCGGCACCACCGAGGACATCATCGACTGCGTCGAGTTCGCCCGCGAGAAGGGTGCGCTGACCATCGGCTTCACCGGCCAGGCCGACAGCCCGATCGCCTCCGCGGTCGACGAGGTGCTGCTCTCGGCGCCCAAGGCGTGGCCGTTCGACGTCCAGTTCCTCACCTTCGGCGCGAAGCTCCTCTCGCTGCGGGGCGAGTTCGACGGCTACGACCGCCTGGTGAAGGATCTCGAGGCGATCCCCGAGGCGCTCGTCTCGGTCACCGAGCAGGCCGACCCGATCGGCAAGGCGTTCGCCGAGAAGCACGCCGACACCGACTACCACTTCCTGACCGGCTCGGGTCAGCTGTGGGGCTTCACCTACCTGTACTCGATGTGCATCCTCGAGGAGATGCAGTGGCTCACCACCACGCGCGTCCACGCGGCCGAGTTCTTCCACGGCTCGCTCGAGCTCATCGAGAAGGACACCAGCATCCTGGTCTTCGCCGGCGAGGATGAGACCCGCCCGCTCACCGACCGCGTCATCGCCTTCGCGAACGAGTACAGCGACGACGTCACGGTGATCGACACCAAGGACTACGAGCTCCCGGGAGTGAGCGACGAGTTCCGCGGGCTGCTGGCCCCGATCGTCGCCGACGCCGTCGTCGACCGCTTCAGCAAGCACCTCGCCCAGGTGCGCGACCACTCGCTCGACCTGCGCCGGTACTACCGCGTCGTGGCGTACTGAGCGGGCGCCGATGAGCACGGTGCGCGTCCTCGGTCTCGGGGACAACATCGTCGACCGGTTCGTCGACCGCGGGGTCGAGTACCCGGGAGGGAACGCCGTGAACGTCGCGGTGTTCGCCCGGCAGCTCGGCGCCGAGGCCGCGTACCTGGGGGTGTTCGGCGACGATGAGCAGGGGCGCTTCGTGCGGCAGGCCATCGAGGACTGCGGGGTCGACACCTCGCGGTCCTCGGTGCGCCCGGGCCCGAACGGCGTGACCGAGATCGAGACGGTCGACGGCGAGCGGAGGTTCCTCGGGTGGAACCACGGCGGCGTCACCCTGAGCGATCCGGTCCGGCTGGGGGAGGACGACGTGCGCTACGCATCCGGCTTCTCCCTCATCCACTCGAGCGCCTACTCGGGCGTCATCCCGGAGCTGCCGAAGCTGGCGGCGACGCGGACCCTGCGCTCGTACGACTTCTCGTCCGAGCCGGAGTACCGCACCGGGGAGTACCTGGATGCGGTGGGCCCGTGGATCGACCTGGCACTGGTGTCGCTCGGCGAACTGTCGCGCACGGACACCTGGGCCGAACTGCGGCGGATCGCCTCGCACGGCCCCTCGCTCGTGCTGGGGACCCAGGGGGATGCCGGCGCCGTGCTGTTCGACGGCGATGCGTACTACTACTCCGACGCGGCTCCCGTGCCCGGTCCGTTCGTCGACACGATGGGATGCGGCGACGCCTACGTGAGCGCGTTCGTGGTTGAATTGCTGCGATCCGGCTGGCGCAGGAATGCCCGGCCCGGTGGCGCGGCGCTGCATCGGTCGATGCGGCGTGCGGCACAGTTCGCCGCCCGGCAGTGCACGGTCGAGGGTGCGTTCGGTCACGGGCGTGCCGTCGACGAGGCGGCGAGGACGGTCGGTTCGCTTCCGCCGGTGGCGGCGGGCGACGTGGGCTGAGGGCGTGAGCCGCCCCGGATCAGGAAGGGGTGGCGATGTCCACGGAGCGCGACCACCGCATTCCCTCGCCGACGATCTCGGAGGTGGCGGCGGCCGCCGGCGTCGGGCGGGCGACGGTCGCCCGGACGCTCGGCGGCTACGGCTCGGTGAGCCCGAAGACGCGGGATCGCATCCTCGCCGTCGCGAAGGAGCTCGGCTACCGCCCGAACACGATCGCGCGCAGCATGACGACGGGCGAGACCCGCACGCTGGGCGTCGTTCTCGCCGACGTCGGCAACCCGTTCTTCGCCGGCGTGCTGCGCGGCATCACGGACGCGGCCCGGCGGGCCGACTACGACGTGCTCGTGCTGAGCACGGACGAGGACCTGCAGCTGGAGGCGGCCGCGATCGACGTGCTCGTCGACAAGCAGGTCGACGGGATCGCACTGGCGCCGGCCGCCGGCCGCAGCGCCGAGCTGGCGCACCTCGACATCGTCGCGAAGCGCGAGATCCCGCTGGTGCTGCTCGACCGCCTGGTGGACACGGTGGATGCGGACGCGGTCGTCATCAACAACCGCGAGGCATCGCGCCAGGCCGTCATGTCGTTGATCGACAAGGGCCACCGGCGCATCGCATTCGTCTGGGGCCCGGTCACGACCGAGCCGGCCGCGGACGCCGACGACCTGCGGCGCATCATCGACCACGCCCTCTGGAGTGACGGCGAGCGCCTGCTCGGGTACCTGGACGCGCTCGAGCTGGCCGGCATCCCCTTCGACACCTCGCTGGTGACGCACGTGCTGAAGAACGAGTCGCAGGCGACGAGGGCGGTGCTGGGGATGCTGTCGCTGTCGGATCCGCCGACCGCGATCTTCGCGACCGAGACGGATGCGCTGACCGGTTCGCTGCGCGCCCTGCGGCAGCGCGGGCTGCGCTGCCCGGAGGACGTCTCGCTCATCGGCTTCGACGACAGCTCGTGGGCGAGCGTGATGACGCCGCCGATGTCGGTGGTCGCCCAGCCGATGCACCAGCTCGGCGAGCTCACCGCCGAGTGCCTGCTGGCCCGGGTCGCCGGGAGCGACGCCCCTACGGCCACGCACGTCCTCGAGGCCGACTTCGTCGAGCGCGCCTCCGTCGCTCCGCCCCGCCGCTAACCCCTCCCGCGCCCTCCCCTCACGCGATTTGCGCCAAATCGCGGTTATCGCCGACCCATAACCGAGATTTGGCGCAAATCGTGCACGGGCGGGGGATGCCACTATTGGGCAGTGTTGATACCGGTACCAAAATCACGTATAGTCGTCGCAATCGGTCGCCGAGAGCGACCCACGATCCAAAGACGGGTCAGCGGACACCCCGACCGCACGACCCGCACGACGGGAGATGAGCGTGAAGAAGACCAGGACCATCACGGCAGCGGCAGCGGGTGTCATGGCGCTCGCACTCACCGCGTGCTCCTCCGGCGGCGGCGGCTCGGCCGACATCACCGCGAAGCCGGACTACTCCGGCAGCATCAGCATCCTCACCGCCGCAGCGGGCGACCCGCTGGGCTCGTACTTCGAGAACCTGGTGAAGGATTACAAGAAGCTCCACCCCGACGTGAAGATCACCCTCGCGCAGGAGACCGACGACAACGCGATCAAGGACAAGGAGAAGGTCCTCATCGGGTCGCAGTCCCTGCCGGACATCTACTTCAGCTACGCCGGCAACTGGGGCGAGAACTTCGCCGCCAACGGCCTGGCCGTCGACCTCAGCTCCGTCATCGCGCCCGGCACGACCTGGGGCGACACCTTCGGCGAGGGATCCCTGAACGCGTTCAAGTACGACGGCAAGTACTACGGCATCCCGCAGTACGTCGACGGCAAGTTCATGGGCTACAACAAGAAGATCTTCGCCGACCTCGGCCTCGACGTGCCGAAGACGCTCGACGAGCTCATCTCCGACTGCTCGACCATCAAGGCCGCGGGCATCGTCCCGATCGCCTTCGGCAACAAGGACGGCTGGCCGGGCCTCCACTACCTGGGTCAGCTGTTCGCGTACGACGTCCCGCAGAAGACGCTCGAAGCCGACCTGCTGCCGAAGACGGCGAAGTACACCGACGACGGCTACGTGGAGGGCATGAAGCAGTTCCAGGAGCTCGTCACCCAGTGCACCGGCGACGCCTCCAACTCCAACGGCGTCACCTACACCACGGCCCAGCAGCAGCAGGCAACGGGTAAGGCGGCCATGTACTACCAGGAGCTCATCGAGTTCGACTCGGTGAACACGAAGGACAGCCAGCTCAGCAAGGACGGCTTCGGCATCTTCCAGCTCCCGGCGCCCGCCGACGCGAAGGGCGACAGCTCGACGCTCGAGGCGGCTCCGGAGGGCTACATGATCAACAAGAAGAGCAAGAACGCCGCCCTCGCCCTCGACTTCATGAAGTTCGTCATGAACAAGAAGAACGCGACGACGCTGTCCTCGCCGCCCTACGGTCAGCCGAGCGCGGTGAAGGATGTGGTGACCGACCAGATCGCCACCCCCGCCGTGGCGGAGGGCACGAAGCTCGTGAACGACGCGAAGTCCACCGTCGTGTGGCTGGACATGGCCAACGTGCCCGATGTCGGCGACGCATGGGTCTCCGTCTCCGAGGGCCTCGTCTCCGGCAGCCTCACCCCCGAGGCCGCGCTGAAGGCCGTGCGACAGGCGTCCGAGAAGGCGAAATGACCACGACGCAGGCGCCCCGGCCGCACGGCCCCGGCTCCGGGCGACATGGCCCCGCGGGCGGCCCGGCGGGGCTCCGCGCGCTGGCGGGGGCTGGTCTGGCTCATCCCGGCGCTGGCCGTCCTGGCCGTTTTCGTCTATTGGCCGCTGATCCAGAACGTCGTCTTCAGCTTCCTGAAGTGGAACATCTACAGCGGCGACCAGACCTTCGTCGGGGTCGACAACTACGCCGACCTCGCCCAGGACCCGATCTTCTGGAAGGCGCTCGGCAACAACACCTGGTACGCGGTGCTCTCGATCGTGTTCCAGGTGTTCGGAGCCCTCGTGCTCGCCGCGATCGTCGAGAGCGTCCGGAGTGAGCGCTGGCGCAAGGCGTTCCGGGCGATCTACTTCATCCCGTCGGCGATCTCGCTGACCGTCGCGGGCCTCCTGTTCTACTTCATCTACCAGCCGCAGACCGGCATGCTGAACGTCTTCCTCGACAACGTCGGGCTGGGGCAGTTCTCGCAGGCGTGGCTGGGGCACGAGGGAACGGCGATCTTCGCGATCATCGCGATGAGCCAGTGGCAGGGCTTCGGCTACAGCGTCCTGCTGTTCTCGGTGGCGCTCCAGCGCATCCCGCAGGAACTGTACGAGGCGGCCAACCTCGACGGCGTCGGCCCGATCCGCCGCTTCTTCCAGGTGTCGCTGCCGCTCGTGCGCGAGATGACCGGCCTGATGATGATCGTCACCATCTCGGGCGCCTTCCAGGTGTTCAACGAGGTCATGGTGATGACGAGCGGCGGTCCGAACAACTCCAGCCAGGTGCTCGGCACGTGGCTCTACCACGCGGGATTCGTCACCAACGACTTCGGTTCTGCGGCCGCGATCGGCGTGGCGATCTTCGTCATCACCCTGCTGCTGGCCGCCGCCCAGCTGGCCTACTCGCGCAAGAGGAGAGTGGAATGGTAGTCCTCGCCCGTCTCGGCCGCTGGTCGCGCAGCGCCCTGGTCTGGGCTCTGCTGCTGGCCCTCGTCGTCGTGGTCCTCTACCCGCTGCTGTGGATGGTGACCAACGCTCTGAAGACCAACGCCGAGCTCTTCGGCAACCCCTTCGCGCTTCCGACCGAGTGGCTGTGGCAGAACTTCGCCAAAGCCTGGAACCAGGGCGTCGGCGACTTCGTGCTCACGAGCGTCTCGCTGACCGTGTTGGCGACCCTCATCACCGAGCTGATCAGCGCGTGGGCGGCATACGGGCTGACGCGGGTGAACATCCCGCTCAACCGCACCTTCACCGTGATCGTGCTCGCCGGTCTGATGCTGGCGCCGACGGTCGCGCTCATCCCGCTGGTGAAGCTGTTCCAGGCGTGGGGTCTGTACGACACCTTCTTCGGCCTGCTGATCCTGTACACGGCGTTCCGCATCCCGTTCACGGTCTTCCTGATGCGCGCGTACATGCTCGACCTGCCGCGCGAGGTGGATGAGGCCGCGTCGATCGACGGCGCCTCGCGGGCGGCGACGTTCTGGCGGATCATCCTCCCGATGAGCATGCCGATCGTCGCGACGACGATCGTCCTCAACGTGCTGCAGAACTGGAACGAGTACCTGTTCGCGATGATCTTCACCAGCGGGACGGGCGTGCAGACGCTTCCCGTCGGCCTCGCCGACATGATGTCGAAGAACGGCACGCAGTACCCGGTCGTGTTCGCGGGGATGGTGATGGCCGCCCTGCCGATGGTCATCCTGTTCTTCGTGTGCCAGCGCTACTTCGTGCGCGGTCTCGCCGGCGGCGTGGGCAAGTAGCGGGGTGCGGACGTACCTGGAGCTCGTCCGCGTCCCCGGGGTCCTGCGCGTCACGGTCTCGCAGCTGGTGGCGCGCTTCCCGCTCGGGATGCTGTCGCTCGCCGTCCTGCTGCACGTGCGGCAGGCCAGCGGGTCGTACGCGCTGGCCGGCCTCGTCGTCGCCTGCGTGAGCGTCGGCGAGGCGGTGGCCATGCCGTTGGTGAGCCGGTCGGTCGGGGTGCTGGGCATCCGGCCGCCGGTGCTGGTGGCCGCCCTGCTGAACGCGACGGGGATGCTCCTGCTCGCGTTCGGGCCGCCGCATCCCGCGCTGATGGTGGCGCTCGGGGTCGTGATCGGCGCGTCCGTTCCTCCGCTTATGCCGGTGGTGCGCGCGCTGTACCCGCGGCTGGTGCCGCGCCGGACCGTCCCGGCGCTGTTCGCCCTCGACACCTCCGCGCAGGAGCTGATCTGGATCACCGGGCCGGTGGTGGCCACGCTGCTCAGCGGGGCGGTGTCGACGCAGGCGCCGCTCGTGCTCGCAGCGCTGGTGACGCTCGGGGGCACGGTGTGGTTCCTGCTCGCTCCGCACATCGCGAGCGTCCGGCTGCCGCGCAGCAGGACGCGCCCCGGCACTGTGCTGCTGACGCGGTCCGTTCGCCTGGCCGCCGCGACGAGTTTCGCGCTGATCGCGTCGTTCGCCGCGCTCGAGATCGCGCTGGTGGCGCGCTTCGATGGCCACGGCGTCCTCGCCGGGCTGGCGATCGCCGTGTCGAGCCTGGGGTCGCTGATCGGAGGGATCGCGTTCGGTCACCGGAGCTTCGGGACGCGGAGTCTGGCGGCCGTGCTCGGCGGGGTGGCCGTCGCGACGGCGGCCGCCGGGCTGGTCCCCGGCATCCCCCTGCTCTACGGCGTGCTGTTCCTCTCGGGGCTCGGCTTCGCGCCGTCGCTGGCCGCCCTCTACGCGATGGTCTCATCCGCTCTTCCGGAGACCGCGACCCCGGAGGCCTTCGGCTGGCTCAACACGGCGGGGCTGGTCGGGGGAGCGACCGGCACCGCGGTCGCGGGGGTGCTCGGGGATGCGCTCGGCCCCGCCGGCCCGTTCGTCGCGGCGACCGTCGCATCCGTGGTCGCCGCGCTGCTGCCCCTCACGCCGGGCCTGCGCCCCGCACCCGGGCACAACACTGACGCCCATTAATCGCCGGGCCCGCCGAGCTGTCAACGGCTGGGATGTGCGAATACCCCGCGTACCTCTGGAAGCACCAACCAGAAAGGGGATCTTCGTATGTTCTTCCACCGTCAGGAGATGCAGCACACCGCGAAGCCGGACAAGCCGGACGCCGTCTACGCCAGGAAGCTCCAGGAGGTGCTCGGCGGCCAGTACGGCGAGATCACCGTCGCCATGCAGTACGGGTTCCAAGCCTGGAACGCGCACATCCCGGGCAAGTACCGCGACCTCCTCTACGGCATCGGCGCGGAGGAGTTCGGCCACGTCGAAATGCTCGCCGTGATGATCGCGCAGCTGCTGGAGAAGTCGCCGCTCGGGATCACGGAGGACGCTGTGCAGGACGACCCGGTCGTCGCAGCGGTGGTCGGCGGCACGGATGTGCAGCACGCCATCGTCGCAGGCGCCGGAGCCCGCCCGGTGGACAGCAACGGCAACCCGTGGCAGGGCAGCTACATCACCGCGAGCGGCAACCTCCTCGCCGACTTTACCGCCAACGCGAACGCCGAGATGCAGGGTCGGCTCCAGGTCGCCCGGCTCTACCACATGACCGACGACGCGGGCGTCCGCGATCTGCTCTCGTTCCTGCTCGCACGCGACACCATGCACCAGAACCAGTGGATCGCCGCTGCCGCCGAGCTGCGCGAGGAAGGCGCGGAGGACCTCCCGGTTCCGAGCAACTTCCCGCTCAACAAGGAAGACCGCGACGTGGCCTATCAGTACATCAACTTCTCCGATGGTGCGGCTGCCGCAGAGGGCCGCTGGGCGAGCGGACCCACGCCAGATGGCAAGGGCGAGTTCACGTACCTCGACGGGCCGCAGGCGACGGTCCCGATGCCGCCGCCCACCCACCCCGACTCCCGGTTCTACGGCACGACGGAGCTGCCGAACACCGTGGAGAAGGTGGCGGGGGCCGTTCAGGACAAGCTCAACAAGGAGTGAGTCACTCCGCGTGCGGCAGGCTCCGGGCCACTCGGAACGTCTCGAGGCTCGGGTCTGCCGCATCGGGGATGACCATCCCGGCCGCGAGCCCGGTGCGAAGGTATTCGAGCACGACGGGGTTGATGACTTCGCCGGGAAGGATCGCGGGGATCCCCGGCGGATACGGCGTCACCTGCTCGGCGGCCACGCGGCCCGCAGCCTGGTCGGCGGAGACCACCTCCACCGGGCCGAAGAACGCGTCGCGCGGGAGAGCCGCCATCATCGGCTCCAGGTCGCGTGACGACGGGAGGGTGACGGGCGTCGGCTCCGGCATCTCCTCGGCTGCCTCTGAGAGTTGCTCCAGCGCCTCCAGCAGCCGGGCCGTGGTCTCCTCATCGTCCGCGATCGACAGCGTCGCCTCGACGCGCCGGTGGTCGTTGATCCCGACGTCGATGCGGTGCTCGGCGCGCAGCCAGTCGGCCACCTGGTAGCCGGACACCCCGAGCTGCTGCACGTCGATCAGCACGTGCAGCGGGTCGAAATCGTGTGAAGCCTCCTGGGCGATGAGCTCGTCGCGGAGCACGTGCAGGCCGGGGATGCGTTCGATCGCCTTCCTGGTGCGGTCTGCCAGCGTGAGTGCGTCATCGAGCAGCCGGGTCCCGTGCTGGACCATCTGCCGCCGCCAGCCGTCGATCGCCGCGTAGAGCAGGACGTTGGAGCTCGTGGTCGCGAGCACGTCCGCGCACTGCTGCAGCCGGATCGGGTCTACCAGCGATCCCTGCAGGTGATAGACGGACCCCTGCTCGAACCCGATGCCCATCTTGTGGACGCTGACCACACAGATGTCGGCCCCCGCATCCATCGCCCAGGTGGGCAGGTCGTCATGGAACGGCAGATGCGCGCCCCACGCCTCGTCGACGATGACCGGCTTGCCTCGCGAGTGGCACACCTCGACGATCGCCTGCAGGTCGGCGCAGGTGCCGTACGGCGTCGGGCTGGTGACGAGCGCCGCGGACGCGTCGGGATAGCGCTGCCACATCCGCTCGAACTCCTCCGGCCCCGGCGGGTGTGCGATGTGCTGCTCCTCGTCGTAGCGGGTGGGCACCCAGCGCGGCTGGAGTCCAGAGAGCACGAGGCCGGCGACGGTGGACTTGTGGGCGTCGCGCCCGACGATGATCTCGCCCTCACCCCGCGTGACCGCGAGCATCGCCGCCTTCACCGACAACGAGGAGCCGCAGGTCGAGAAGAACGCGCGGTCGGCCCCGACCGCGTCCGCCATCAGCTCCTCTGCGCGTGAGAGGTAGCCGTTGGACGCCTTCCGGTCGTCGAGCCCGGCGGTGGCGAGGACATCCTGGCGGAGCGCTCCGCCGAGCACGGCGCTGACCCGCTCGTCGGCGCCGCGCCCCTGCCGGTGCCCGGGAGGGGTGAAGCCGTAGCGGTCGAGGCGGTGGTAGTCGACCAGGGCATCGAGGACCGGTGCGTCGTTGTGATCCATGACTTCTTCGGTACACCGCCCCGCGTCGAGTCGGGAGTCCCTTGTCAGGTGTTCGCCGGGGCGTCGAGTGCCGCCGACCGCCGGCGAAACGCCGGCAGCAGGACCGCCACGAGCGTGAGGACGGCGAAGGCCGATGCGCACGCGATGATGCCGCCGACCGACCCCGACCGGTCGAGCACCAGACCGGCGAGGATGGGCGTGACCGGCGCGACCAGACCGACCACCAGCACGACCGTCGACTGCACGCGGCCGACCAGCTCGTCGGGGGAGCGACGGGAGACCTCGCCGAACAGCGATGCCGCCACGATCGGAGCGGAGAGGAACGCGACCGCACCGGCAACGCCGATGAGAACGGGCGACTGCAGCGGGAGCAGGGCGAGCGTGGCTGCGGTGTCGAGCGTCGCCGCGATCCGGAAGACCGCGCCCGGCCGCAGCCGTCGCTGTACGGCCGGGGTGATCAGGGCGCCCACCAGACCGCCCGCCGCACTGATGCTCGACATCAACCCGATGCCGGCGCTGCCCGCGCCGCGATCCTGCGCCACCACGATCACGATCAGGCCCACCGCCGAGAACGTCGCCGTCAGGAAGGCGACCCAGAGAGCCGCGGGCAGCAGGAGCGGGTCCGAGCGCAGCCAGCGCCATGCGCCTCCGCGCGCGCCGGCCGCCGTCCGCGGAGCGGGGACGGACGGTACCGCCAGGATGAGGACGAGCGACACGAGATAGCTTCCGGCGTCGACCGCGAACGGCAGCCACGGAGCGACGCCGAACAGGGCCCCGCCGGCCAGCGGCCCCAGCAGCCCGGCCAGCTGCGAGCGCGACTGCATCCGCCCCACCGCCACCGAGCGTTCCGAGGGCGGTGTGATCGCCCGGATCATCCGGAACTCCGCCGGCCCGAACACTGCGCCGGCGGTCACCTCGAGGGCGACGATCGCGACCACGAGACCTGTTCCCGCTGCACCCGAGGCGACGGTGACGGCCAGCGCCGCCAGGAACGCGCATCGCATCCCGTCGGCGGTCAGCATCAGCGCGCGTGGCGGGTTGCGGTCGGCCACCGAGCCGGCCGGGAGCCGGGTCAGCAGGCCGGTGGCGGCGACGACCGCGCCCACCAGGCCCGCTTGAGCGGCCGATCCGGTGAGCTGGAGGATGAGCAGCGGGTAGGCGAGGGAGGAGACGCTCGTCCCGAACTGCGAGAAGGCCTGCGACAGCCAGAGCAGGGCGAAGGAGCGTCGCGGGTCCATCCGGGGATTCTACGAAGTCGGCGGCCCGCTTCGTCAGCGACAGCGGCGAGAAATCTCAGTCCTGCAGCGCAACGGCGGGATGCATGCCGTACGCCTCGCGGTAGCGGCGGGCGAAGCGGTCGAGGTCGGCGAAACCCCAGCGACCGGCTAGGTCGGCGAGATCCGTGGTCGCCGGGTCGGAGACCTGGAGCTCGGTGTGCGCCGCCGACAGCCGCACCTGCTGGAGGTAGCCCTGGGCCGTCGTCCCCGCGTGGGTGCGGAAGGCGGCGTGGAGTTGCGCGATGGTCGTCCCGGCCGCCCCGGCGATGTCCGTCACGGTGATGGGAAGGGAGGCGTAGTCCTCGATGAACCCGACCGCCCGGCGGTACGACTCCAGCTGAGCGGCGGGCGTCTGCGCCTGCTCCCGGGGATCGGTGCTCAGCGAGAAGCAGTTCAGCGCGGCCAGCGACAGCGTGTGGAAGAGACTCGCGCGCACCAGCGGGTGCCGGAACGTGCCCGACTCCATGTATTCGGCGGCGACCGTCGCGGCCGTCATCATGTACTCCGCGTGCTTCGGGCTGCGCGTCTCGGCCGATCCGAACACGACAGGGCCCTCGTGGCCGAGCGCCGTGGCCGCCACGTCGCTGAGGATCTGCGGCGACAGGAAGATGTTGACGACGTCGCTGTCCTCGGCGAAGCAGGTGAAGTCGTGGCCCGGCCGGATCAGGAACGGCGACCGCGTGCCGAAACCGCGCTCGCCGTCGATGTCCCAGCGGTACACGTCGCTCTTGACGTTCACGATGACGACGTCGTCGAAGTCACCGGACGTCTCCCACTGGCCGCCGATCGCGTATCGCGCGACCGAGAACGAGGGGTCGATCGCCTGGTCGACGTCGAAGGAGAAGTCGTTCTGCGGCAGCTGCGCGAAGGCGAAGCGGCCTCCGGCGGCGGCCATCGCGGCATCCGCCTCCTCCGGATCGGAGGTGTGGCTGTGCAGGCGCGTGAAGTCAGCCATCCACCAACGCTACCTCGCTCTCCTGAGGAAAGGGAGGGCGAGGGGGGTGATTGACGCGGCGACCGCTACTCGGTATGGCCGAGCACACCGACCGGGATGCCGAAGGAGAGGGCGATGCAGACGATGCCCGCGAAGAACACGAGGCCCTGCCACGCCGGGAAGGTGTCTGCGAACCCGAGGAGGAGGAGCCCCACCAAGAACAGGATGAAGCATCCGATGAACGCGAGCACGTCGCCCATTGCTAGCCCTTCTTTCGTTTGGCCGCCGTCTCGCGGCGATTGGCGCGCTTGATCTCGTCGATCAGCTCGTCCTTCGTCATGCGCGTGCGGCCGGAGATGTCGAGGCGCTTGGCGATGTCGAGCAGGTGGGCCTTCGACGCGTTCGCGTCCACGCCCTCCTCGGTCGGTGCGTCCGTGTCGCGGCCGCCTGCCGCCTTCCGGTCCGACGGCCCGTTCTCGGCCTTGCGCTCCCAGTGGTCGCCGACCTTCTCGTACTCGTGCTTGAGTGCAGCGAAGGCGGTGCGGTGCGCCCGTTCACCCTCGCCGTACTCCTCGACCGCCGAGTCGTGCGCCTTCGACCAGAGGGCCTGGGCGTGCTTCTCGGAACGCTCGAGGGTGGAGGGCAGCTCCTGCGATGCGGGCATGGTCCTGTGGTACTCCTTCCGCTGCCGTCGGGGCTAGTACTTCTCCACAGCTACCCCGCTCCTCCGGGTTTTCAACCGGGTGCTCCTTCGGCCCCCGCCGCGCGTACCGTCGCGCCAGTCTGGAGAAGCAACCGGGAGGAGACATCATGAAGGCGATCGTGTGGCACGGAGTGGGCGACATCAGGCTCGACGACGTAGCCGACCCGACCATCCAAGAACCCACGGATGCGATCGTGCGCATCACGACCAGTGCGATCTGCGGCACCGACCTGCACATGGTGCGCGGAACGATGTCCGGCATGGTTCCGGGCACGGTGCTCGGTCACGAGGCCGTCGGCGTGGTCGAGGAGGTGGGGGATGCGGTGCGCGGCTTCTCGCCCGGCGACCGCGTGATCGTCTGCTCCACCATCTCGTGCGGCGTCTGCCCGCAGTGCCGCGCCGGGAACACCGCCCAGTGCGACGTCGCCAACCCGAACGGCCCCGCGGCCGGGACCTCCTTCTTCGGCGGACCGGAGACGACGGGCCCGGTGAACGGGCTGCAGGCGCAGTACGCCCGGGTGCCCTGGGCGCAGCACACCCTCATCCCCCTTCCGGCGGCGGTCAGCGACGAGCAGGCCATCCTGCTCTCCGACATCTTCCCCACGGCGTGGTTCGGCGCGCAGCTCGCCGGCGTCAAGCGCGGCGACACCGTCGCGGTCTTCGGTGCGGGCATCGTCGGTCAGCTCGCCATCGCCTCGGCCTTCCGGCAGGGCGCCGGCCGGGTGTTCGCCGTCGACGGCATCCAGACCCGGCTCGCGCAGGCTCTGGAGCAGAACGCCGAGATCATCGACTTCAACTCCGAGACGCCGGTCGACGCGATCCTCGAGCTGACCCGCGGGGCGGGCGTCGACGCGGTGATCGACGCCGTCGGGGTGGATGCGCAGCGCCCGAAGAGCGGCCCGGCCGCCGAGCAGGGGCAGGAGCAGGCGTCGGAGTTCGAGGAGGCGCAGCAGGAGGTCGCGCCGGAGACGAACCCCCAGGGCGACCTCTGGGTGCCGGGCGACGCCCCGACCCTGGTCTCGCAGTGGGCGGTCGAGTCGGTCGCGAAGGCCGGGCGGATCGGCATCATCGGCGTCTACTCGCCGCAGTTGACGCACTACCCGATCGGCGCCGCGATGAACAAGAACCTCACCGTGCGGATGGGCAACTGCAACCACCGCGCGGTCACGCCACCGCTCATCGACCTCGTCGCGGCCGGCCTGTTCGACCCGACGCGGTTCATCACGCAGGAGGTCGGCGTTGTCGATGCGCTGGAGGCCTACGAGAGTTTCGACCGCCGCGAGGAGGGCTGGCTCAAGACGGTGCTCGAGCCGTCGGCGTGAGGCCGAGCCGCCGGCGGGCGGGCGGAGACGGCCCGGGTAGCGTGGAGGGGTGACCGACGACCTGACGCCTCCGCTCCCGCCCCGCGCCGTCGTCACGGTCGACACCGGTCCGCAGCGGCCGGCGCCGCAGGACGGCGACGCGACGGCTCCCGTCTTCGTGCTCGTGCACGGCATCGGGGTCAGCTCGCGGTACTTCGAGCGGCTGGTGCCGGCGCTCGCCGAGGAGGGCCGGGTCGTCGCCGTCGACCTGCCCGGGTTCGGCAAGGCCAAGCCGTTCCGTCCGGATCACGGGCTCTCCATCGCGGAGTTCGCGGACTCCGTCGCCGCCCTCCTCGACGACGCCGGAATCGCCGACGCCGTGGTGGTCGGCCACTCGATGGGCACCCAGGTCGCCGTCTGCCTGGCCGTCCGCCGACCGGACCTCGTGCGCGGCCTCGCCCTGCTCGGCCCGGTGATGGCACCGCAAGATCGCAACGCCGTGAAGGCCGGGGTGCTGCTCGGGCTCGACACCCTGCGGGAGGATGCACGCGGCAACCGCATCGTCATCGGCGACTACCTGCACTGCGGACCGGCCTGGTATCTCGCTACGCTGCCCGCCATGCTGGAGTACCGAATCGAAGACGAGCTGGAGCACGCGAGCGTGCCCGTCGTCGTGGTCCGCGGGGCCCGCGACCCGATCGCCCGCGACGAATGGGTCGCCGAGCTGGCGAAGCGCTCCGGCGGCGCGGCGGTGCGCGTCCCGTCCGTCGCCCACCTGGTCATGCACGGCGCGCCCTGGCGTACGGCCGCCCTCATCTCTCAGCTGGTGCGGGTGCCCGGATGAGGCGCACCCTGCTGCGCCGCGCCGGCGTGCTCGCGCTCGACTGGCTGTACGCCGGCCGTCATCAGCTGCGCGCCGCGTTCGACCGCAGCAACCCGGACGCGCTCGTGGCCGGCGAGGGCTCGCGCACGCCCGTCGTGCTCATCCCCGGCATCTTCGAGACGTGGCGCTTCCTTCGCCCGCTCGCCCAGCACATCCACGCGTCCGGTCACCCGGTGCACGTCGTCACCGCGCTCGAGGACAACCGGATGTCCGTGCCGGAGGCCGCCGCGCTCGTGCAGCGCCATCTCGACGAGCACGACCTCACGGATGTCGTCATCGTCGCGCACAGCAAGGGCGGCCTGATCGCCAAATACCTGATGGGGATGCCGGACTCGGGTCCGCGCATCCGCACCACCGTGGCCGTGGCCACGCCGTTCGGCGGTTCGTCGCTCGCCCGGTTCATCCCCATCTCGAGCGTCCGCGCGTTGATGCCGTCGTCGCCCGGACTCGTCCGGCTCGCGCTCAATCGCGCGGTGAACGCCCAGATCATCTCGGTCTGGGGATGGTTCGACCCGCACGTCCCCGCCGGCAGCAGGCTCGAGGGCGCGCGCAACATGGAGCTGGACGTCGGCGGGCACTTCCGCATTCTCGCCCGACCCGAGCTGCTCGCCATCGTCGACGAGGTGCTGTCCCCGGCCGCCGTCGCCGACGATCGATCCGACGACTGAGCCGTCGGGCGGCCCGCCGCGCGCGCCGATTCCCCCTGTCGCCGACAGCCGCCGCGGCGTTACCCTGACGCCGAGAAAGCGGGGAGGGGCCATGCTGCGCCAGCGACGGATACGACACCTGACGGCGGTGGCCGCCGCGGTCCTGCTGCTCGCCGGCTGCGCCGGCACCCCGAGCGGCCAGGCGGTCGTCGGGCGCTGGGGCTCCACGTCCACGGGGCAGCCGAACCTCGACATCGAGAACGACGGCACCTTCTCCGGCTCCGACGGCTGCAACACGCTCTCCGGCAAGGGTCAGATCGACGGAGACGAGATCACCTTCGGGCCCATCGCATCCACTCTCATGGCCTGCGAGAACGTGGACACCTGGCTCGGCAAGGCGGCCACGGGCAACGTCTCGGGCGACACGATGACCGTCCTCGACGACGGCGGCTCCACGATCGGCACGCTGAAGCGATCCGGCTCCTGAGGCCCGCTCGCTACGGACGTCGCGGAACCCGGAAAAGCCGCGATAACTGTCTATCGCGGCGAATCACGCCCTCGTTACGGTGACGCTGTTCGACGCGGTCACGGATCGACCGGCCGGACGACGTACAAGCGAACGTCCACTGCGCGAGCCGGTGCCCGCGCCGTCCGAGGAGTGAAGCGAATGACCATCTCAGAGTCGAAGGAGCGGGCGAAGGCGTCGCAGTCGCCCTCCACCGCCTACACCGGCACCAGCGACCGGACCCAGCTCAACCCGATCTTCGCCCGCCCGGGCGAGAGTACCGATCTGCCGGTGGACCGCATCCCCGACAACGAGTCGCTGCCCGAGACCGCGTACCAGATCGTCCACGACGAGTCGATGCTCGACGGCAACGCCCGCCTCAACCTGGCCACCTTCGTGGGTACCTGGATGGACGATCACGCCGCGCGGCTGTACGCCGAGTCCGCCGACAAGAACATGATCGACAAGGACGAGTACCCGCAGACCGCGGCGATCGAGACGCGGTGCTGGAAGATGATCGCGGGCTTGTGGAACGCACCGGACCCGGAGAAGGCGATCGGCACCTCCACCATCGGCTCGTCGGAGGCGTGCATGCTCGGCGGTCTCGCGCTGAAGCGCCGCTGGCAGCAGGCGAGAAGGGCCGCAGGGAAGTCCACCGAGAAGCCGAACCTCGTGCTCTCGAGCGCCGTCCAGGTCTGCTGGGAGAAGTTCTGCAACTACTGGGACGTCGAAGCCCGGTACGTGCCGATCAGCCTCGACCACAAAGTCCTCGACGGCTACGAGCTGGAGAAGTACGTCGACGAGAACACGATCGGCGTCGTCGCGATCATGGGCGTCACCTACACCGGGATGTACGAGCCGGTCGAGCAGATCTCCGAGGCCCTCGACCGCATCCAGGCCGACACGGGACTCGACATCAAGATCCACGTCGACGGAGCATCGGGCGGGATGATCGCGCCGTTCTTGCAGCCGGAGCTGTCGTGGGACTTCCGCGTCGACCGCGTGGTCTCCATCAGCACCTCCGCCCACAAGTACGGCCTCGTCTACCCGGGCCTCGGCTGGGTGGTCTGGCGCACGGTCGAGGACCTCCCGGCCGACCTCGTGTTCGACGTGACCTACCTCGGCGGCCACATGCCGACGTTCGCGCTCAACTTCTCACGTCCGGGCGCGCAGGTGCTGCTGCAGTACTACCTGTTCCTGCGGCTCGGCTTCGACGGCTACTACCGCGTGCAGAAGGCGTCGCAGGATGTCGCGCTCTACCTCTCGGGGGAGATCGCCAAGATGCCCGCGTTCGAGCTGTGGAACGACGGCTCCGACATCCCCGTCTTCGCCTGGCAGCTGAAGGAGGGGCACACCGAGAACTGGAACCTGTACCACCTGTCCGAGCGCCTCCGGCTGAAGGGATGGCTCATCCCCGCCTACCCGATGCCCGACGACATCAGCAACCTGACCGTGCAGCGCATCGTCGTGCGCAACGGGCTGAGCCGCAACCTGGCGGAGTCGCTGGTGAGCGACATCCGCGAGGCCGTCGCGTACCTCGACCAGCTCGAGGGCCCGATGCCGATAGAGGGCCAGACGGCCTCCTTCACCCACTGACCGTCTGACTGGCGATCGAGAACCCGGCGCACCGCGCCTCACACGAGCGGGAGAAGACCATGACCGCAACGAGCGAGCCGAACAAGGCCGCGACGGACTACACGCGGGCGGACGGCACGCCGGCGCCCGGCCCGGGCCACGTCAAGCCGCATCCTTTCGACTCCGTACCGCACAAGCCGGCGATCGGGTCGCCGGGCACGACGGCGCGTACGTTCATGAGCATCACCCAGCTGGCGATGCTCACCGTCGTCGCCGTCGCGTCCCTGCGCAGCCTTCCCGCCATGGCCGGGTACGGGCTGGGTTCGGTGACCCTGTTCATCATCCCGGCGATCTTCTTCCTGATCCCGGTGGCGCTGGTCGCCGCCGAGCTCGCCACCGGCTGGAAGGGCGGCGTGTTCACCTGGGTGCGGATGGCGTTCGGTGAGCGCTGGGGATTCCAGGCGATCTGGCTTCAGTGGGTGCAGAACGTCGTCTGGTATCCGACGCAGATCGCGTTCATCGCGGCGTCGCTGGCGTTCGTGTTCCTCGACCCGAATCTGGCGAACTCCGGCCTCTACACCGCGATCGTGATCCTCGTCATCTACTGGTTCTCGACCTTCATCACCCTGCGCGGCGGCAATCTGTTCGCGAAGGTCGGGTCGTGGTCGGGGCTCGCGGGCACGATCTTCCCGGGTGTCCTGCTGATCGTGTTCGGGGCGATCTGGCTCGGGACGGGTCAGCCGAGTGAGACTCCGCTGCAGGCGTCGGCGATCATCCCGCCGTTCACCGGCATCGCCTCCATCGTGCTGATCGTCTCGAACGTGCTGGCGTACGCCGGCATGGAGGTCAACGCCGTCCACGCGAACGACCTCAAGAGCCCGGGCAAGGGCTACCCGAAGACGGTGCTCATCGCCTCGATCCTCATCCTCGGGATCTTCATCTTCCCGACGATCGCGATCGCGGTGGCGGTGCCGTCGTCCGAGCTCGGGCTCACCACCGGCATCAACCTGGCGTTCCAGACGTACTTCGACACCTGGGGGATGTCGTGGGCGACCCCGCTCATCTCCCTGCTGATCGCGCTCGGCGCGTTCGCGTCGGTGGTCACCTGGATCGCGGGCCCGTCGCGCGGTCTGCTCGCGGCGGCGCGTTCCGGCTACCTGCCCACGTTCCTGCAGCGACGGAACAAGGCGGGAGTGCAGGTCGGCATCCTGAACGTGCAGGGCATCGTGGTCACGCTGCTCGCCGCGCTGTTCATCTTCGTGCCGAACATCAACACCGCGTTCATCCTGCTGGTGGACATGGCGGCGGCCCTCTACCTGATCATGTACATGATGATGTTCGCGGCCGCCATGCGGCTCCGTCGCACCCACCCGCACGTCACGCGCAGCTACCGCACGCCCGCGATGGGGGTGATCGCGACGATCGGCTTCCTCGCCTGCCTGGCCGCGTTCGCGCTCGGCTTCGTGCCGCCGGAGGGTTTCGCGGCGGGTGCACCGGGATGGGCGTACCCGGCCCTGGTCGCGGTGATCGTCATCCTGCTGGGCGTGCCCCCGCTGATCTTCTATGCGGCTCGTCGCCCCGGCTGGGACCAGCGCACGCCCGCGGAGAAGACGACCTTCGACGACGTGCTGGTGAACCCGCCCGCCGAATCGTCGTCGCCGCCCTCCCCGCCTCAAGCCCCGTGAGGGGTCAGGCCGCGGGGCGGGCGAAGTAGGAGCCGGCAGCCAGGTCCTCGAGGAGGGTCGGGCCGGTCGGCTCCCAGTCGAACCGGCGCTGCGTGAGCGCGCTGGACGCCCGGAGGTCGAGGGCGAAGATCCGCCCGATCCACCCGAAGTGCGCGTCGACGTCGGCGGGGTCGATCGAGGCGGCGGGAACGCCGAGCCCGGCGCCGATCGCCTCGGCGATGTCGCGGGTGGGCACCCCCTGCTCGGCGATGGCGTGCACGACGGTCGCGGTCCCGGCGTTCTCCAGCGCGCGGACGACCAGGCGGGCCGCATCCCCCCGATACACGGCCGGCCAGTGGTTCGACCCGTCGCCGACGTACCCGGCGACGCCCTTCTCACGGGCGACGCGCACCAGCTCGGCGGTGAAGCCGTGGTCACCCGCGCCGTGGACGGTCGGGGCGAAGCGCAGGGCGACCGGGTGGATGCCGCGGTCGACGAACCCGAACGCCAGCTCCTCCGCGCCGCCGCGCGGGGCATCCGGTCCGGAGAACGGCGCGCGGTCGTCCTCCGTCGCGATCCGGCCGGGCGCGATGAAAGCCGTTCCGGAGGCGAACAGCAGGGGGGCGTTCCTGCCCTTGAGAGCGTCGCCGAAGGCCTCGAGCGCGGCGCGCTCCGAGCGCCCCGCTCCCGCCTGGTCGCTGAAGTCGTGGTTGTAGCCGAGGTGGATGACGGCGTCGGCTTCGGCGGCGGAAGCGCGCAGCACCTCGAGGTCGCCCAGCCCGCCGGAGATCGGTTCGACGCCTGCGGATCGGAGGCGCGCGGCAGACGCGTCAGACCTGGCGAGCCCGCGGACCTCGTGGCCGGCAACGAGGAGTTCGGGGACGGCAGCTGATCCGATCCAGCCCGACCCTCCGGTGATGAATACACGCATGATGTGCTCCTTTCGCTCGTCTCATCCCGGTCGATCGACCGCTGATGTCAGAGACTGACGTCAGCGTAGCACTCATGTCAGCAACTGTCATCACTACACTGGAGCCATGGGACGCTGGGAGCCGGACGCGCAGGGCCGCCTCGCGCGCGCCGCGCTCGAGCTCTACCTCGACCCGGGGTACGAGCAGACGACCGTCGCCGACATCGCCGCGCGCGCGGGCGTGACGGAGCGGACGTTCTTCCGTCACTTCGCCGACAAGCGCGAGGTGCTCTTCGCGGGGTCGGCGACGTTCCAGGCGACGGTCCTCTCGGCGATCGCCGAGCACGAAGGCGGCACGACCGCACTTGCTGCCGCCGCTGCCGGGATGGATGCCGCGGCGGCGTTTCTCGAGAGCAACCCCGACCCGACGTTCGCACGTCGGCGCGCGGCCGTCATCGCGGCGAACGCGAGCCTCCAGGAGCGCGAGCTGCTCAAGCTCGCGACCGTCGCATCCACCTCCGCGGCCGCCCTGGTGGAGCGCGGCTTCGATCCGGACGAGGCCGCCATCGCCGCCGAGGCCGCGATGGCCGCGTTCCGGCTCGCCTTCGAGCGCTGGGTGGCGTCCGACGAAGCCCTCGACCTCCGAGAACTCGTGGCCGAGGGCGTTGCCCGGTTCCGCTCCCTCGCCTGACCGGAGTCCTGGCTGATCGCCGGCCCTGGCTGATCGCCGGCCCTGGCGTAGACCCGCAGCGGTGGGAAGATGTTCGCACTGTCAGCGGTGGCGCGGCATCGAGCGAAGGGGAGTCGGATGACGGCACAGACGTGGACGGAACGGCCGGAAGCAGCGCCGCACCCGCATCACCATCACGGCTGGTGGTGGAAGACGCTGCTCACCGGCCTGGCGCTGTGGATCCTGACCATCGTCGTGACGATCGTCACCGGCAACACCAACCTGATCCCGACTCTGATCCTGTTCGGGAGCTTCCTCGTCCCGTTCTGCGTCGTCCTCTTCGCCATCGAGCGCGTGAGCGGCAGTGTCAGCTCGCTGCAGCTGGTGCTCGCCTTCTTCATCGGCGGGATCTTCGGTGTTCTCGGCGCCTCCTTGCTCGAGGTGAACCTGCACCAGAGCTACTGGCTGTACCTGCTGGTGGGTCTGATCGAGGAGCTGGTGAAGGGCATCCTGCTGGTCATCATCGGCTGGCGGGTCGTGCCGAAGACGGCCACGCAGGGCGCCCTGCTCGGGGCGACGGTCGGGGCGGGCTTCGCCGCCTTCGAGTCGGCCGGCTACGCCTTCAACGCGGCGATCACGGCGCGCGGCATCGACCTCGTCTCGCTGCTCCAGACCGAGGTGCTCCGCGCGATCCTCGCGCCGGTCGGCCATGTGCTCTGGACGGCGGTTCTCGGCGCCGTGCTGTTCGGCGCGGCACGGGGCCGTGACCGCTTCCGCTTCTCGATCTGGATCGTGGTGACCTATGTCGGCGTGGCCATCCTGCACGGTCTCTGGGATTCGGCGAGCGACCTGGCTGCCGTCATCGCCCTGCTCGCGAACGGCCGCGCGGTCGAGGAGCTCACCACGGCCGGCGGCCTCACGGCGCAGACCGCGTCGGCCGTGACCGCGCTTGCGGGCATCCTCTACATCGTCGTGCTGATCGTCGTCGCCGCCGGCGGCATCCTGACGCTCTGGCTCGTGCTGCGGCACTACCGCCGCGCCGAGCGGCTGCGGGCGGTCGAGCGGCCGACTGCCTGACAGCCGCCTCCGAAATCACCCGCAAACGGGGGGCAGCGAAAAGCGGGTGCTTGCCCGAAGCTAAGTACAAACGTCGACCCCCCGGACACGGTGGAGGTCGGCGTTTGCTTTTTGGGGGAATCACGCATGAACCAACAGGGGGAACACCACATGACAACATCCATGAGCCGCGTGCGCGGCCGCATCGCCGGGGGAGGCGCGGTGGGGGCCGCTCTCGCCGTGCTCCTCGGCTTCCTCGGCCTCGGCGTCCTTCCGGCGCAGGCCTCCGTTGTGCCGAGGGTGGTCGCCGCCGCGGCCGCGACGCTGATCGCACCCACGAGCGGGACCCCGCTGGGCGGCGACATCGTCACCATCACCGGCACCGGTTTCACCGGTGCGACCGGCGTCACCTTCGACGGAACCTCGGCGACGACGTTCGCCGTGGTGGACGACACCACGGTCACCGCGACCACGCCTGCGCACGCGCCGGGTGCGGTGGATGTGGTGGTGCAGCAGCCGACGGGAGACTCCGCGCCGCTGACCTACACCTTCCTCGCACCGCCGACCGTCACCGACGTCTCCTACAATCGGGTCTCGGAGGCCGGCGGGACCGTCGTCACCGTCTCGGGCACCGGATTGACGGGGGCCACGGGCGTCACCTTCGGCGGCACGGCCGCGCCGGCCTTCACGGTCACGTCGGACACGTTCATCACCGTCACCACCCCCGCGCATGCGCCGGGCACTGTGGATGTGGTGGTCGAGCATCCCAACGGGGATTCGAACCCGGGCTCCATCACGTACGTCCCCCTGACGACCGCGGTCATCACGAGCCTGTCGCCCGACCATGGGCCGTCCGACGGCAACCCGACCATCACCATCACGGGCGCCGGGTTCTCGGGGACGCTGTTCGTCCTCGTCGAGGAAGCGCCCGTTCTCTTCACCGTCGTGTCGGACAGCGAGATCACCTTCACACTGCCCAAGGCGCGCGGGAAGGTGCCCGTCCAGGTGCAAACGGCCGTCGGTGTGTCGGCTCCTGTGACCTTCACCTACGATCCCACCCTCATCGTCACGGATGTGAGTCCCGCCAGCGGATCGAGCACCGGAGGTACGGAAGTGACGCTGACCGGCGAGTGCTTCACCGGGGCCTCGGGGGTCACATTCGGAGGCACCCCCGCGCAGAGTTTCACGGTCGTGAGCGACACCACGATCCGGGCGATCGCACCCGCAGGTTCCGGCGTCGTCAGCGTCGGTGTGCAGCCGTCGGCCGCATGCCCGGAATTCCTTCCGGGATCGGGACTGAACTTCACCTACGTCGAGGCGACCGCCTCCACCTCCGCCGACGGGCCGACGGCCACCCTGGCGGACACCGGTTCGTCGACCCCGGCAGGACCGATGCTGGCGGGCGGGGGCGTGTTCCTCGCCGCCGGAGCCGCCCTGCTCGTCGCCCGGAACCGGCGTCGCGGCCTGACTCCCGTCAGCGACCCGCAGGGCGGCCCGCGGCAGCCGACCGTCTGAGCGCCACCGCCCGGTCGGCGTCCTCCAGCGCGAGTTCCGCGTTGATCTGGGCGCCGGCCAGCGCGCCGGCGGCCGCGGCCGCGCCGACCTGCGCCTTGGCGTCGGCGACGTTGCCCGCCGCCCAGACTCCGGGCACGCCTGTTCGACCGAACGCGTCCGCCTCGATGCTGGTGCCCATCCCGCCCGGCAGGTCAACGCTGTGCAGACCCAGGGACTGGAGGCCGTGCATACGTGCCTCCATGCGCGAGCCGACGGCGAGCACGTCGCGCGCGACCAGCGTGCCGTCGTCCAACCGGACGCCGGTGATGCGGTCGTCCGCCGTCTCGACGGCGGCGATACGCCCCGCAACGACTGGGACGCCCAGCGCCTCGAACCGCGTCCGCGCGGCCTCGTCGGGGTCGTGACCGTTCGCGAGGTACACGACGTCGTCCGAGAGCTGCCGGAAGAGCAGCGCCTGATGGACCGATCCCTCCCCGGTCGCGATGATGCCGATGGCCCGGTCGCGGACCTCCCAGCCGTGGCAGTACGGGCAGTGCACGAGATCGCGGCCCCAACGCTCGGCGAGGCCCGGGATGTCGGGGAGCACATCCCGCAGGCCGGTCGCGACCAGCAGGCGGCGCGCCCCGACCCTACGTCCGTCACTGAGGGTGACGACGAATCCGTCGTCCGAGCGCACCGCATCCGTCACCTCGCCGTCGAGGATGCGTCCGCCGTAGCGCCGGACCTCCTCGCGCCCGATCCGCAGCAGCTCCGCCGGCGGCATCCCCTCACGGCCGAGAAGACCGTGCACGCCGTCCGCCGGCGCGTTGCGCGGCGACCCGGAGTCGATCACGAGCACATCGCGGCGCGAGCGCGCCAGCATCAGCGCGCCGTTGAGTCCCGCCGCGCCGCCGCCGATCACCACGGCGTCCACCATCTCGTCCTGCTGTTCCCACTGGTCCGTCATGCAGCCAGTGTCGGTGCCGGTCCTCGGGATGGCAAATAATCTTGCCGAAATGGCAAAATAGTCCCATGGACACCGAAGACGCCATCGCGGCCGCCGGGGCCCGGCTGCGCAGCCTGCGCACCGACCGCGGCCTCACACTCGCCGAGGTCGAGCAGGCCACCGGTATCTCCACCAGCACGCTGAGCCGCCTGGAGTCCGGCCGCCGCAAGGCGACTCTCGAACTTCTGCTGCCGTTGGCGCGCGTGTACGGCACAACGCTCGACGAGCTCGTCCGGACGCCGCCGTCAGACCCGCGGGTGCGTGCCCGGCCGATCGACTGCGAGGGGATGACCCTTCTGCCGCTGTCCCGGCACGCGACGGGACTGCAGGCCTACAAGATCGTCGTACCGCCCCGCGTTCGCGCCGTCCCGCGGCAGCGTACCCACGAGGGCTACGAGTGGCTCTACGTGCTCAGCGGACGGCTCCGCTTGCTGCTCGGCGACGAGGAGGTCGTGCTCGAGCCCGGGGAGGCGGCGGAGTTCGACACGCGAGTGCCGCATTGGTTCGGAGCCGAGCCGGGAGGCGCGGTCGAACTGGTGTCCCTGTTCGGGGCGCAGGGCGAACGGGCGCACGTGCGCGCCCGGACGACGGCGGCGGCATAGCAGCACCGTCGCCCGCTCTCACTCCGTCGCGGCGACGGGCGCGGTCTCGCTCTCGGTCAGCGCCTCCTGCGCCTCCTTCGGCAGCTTGCGCACCTTGGCGCGGCGCTTGCGCCGGTCCGGGATCATCGACCGCATCTCCTCCAGCCGCCCGAAGCAGAGCAGCCGGTCTCCGGCCTCCAGGACGACGCCGCTGCGCGGGTTCGGGATGACGGACGCGCCCCGGTGCAGGGTGAGCACCGAGATGTCGCGGTCGCCGAGACCGGAGTCGCGGAGGGTCTTGCCGACGAGGTCCGCGTTGGTGTGCACGAGCAGTTCGGCGACTCCGTAGCCGGTCGAGACGGTGAGGCGCTGACGGACGTCGATCTCGGGGAACGCCACCTGATTGTCGATGAAGTCGATGATCGCACCGGCCACATCCAGTCCGGTCGCCCGCTCGATGCCCTCGAGCCCCGGTGAGGAGTTAACCTCCATCACCAGAGGGCCGTCCTTGCCCTCCAGCATGTCGACGCCGGCGACGCGAAGTCCCATGATCTGGGCCGACCGCACTGCCGCCTCCTCGAACTCGGGAGTCAGTGCGACCTTCTCGACGGTGCCGCCGCGGTGCACGTTGGAGCGGAACTCGTCGCCGCTCGCCACCCGCCGCATCGCGGCCACCACCCGGTCCCCGACGACGAGCGCGCGGATGTCGCGCCCGCGGCTCTCGGCGATGAAGCTCTGGATGAGCACGTTCTGCTTCGTGGAGTGCAGCGTCTCGATGATCGACTCCGCGATCTTCGCCTCCGGGGCCAGGATGACGCCGATGCCCTGCGTGCCCTCGAGCAGCTTGATCACGACGGGCGCGCCGCCGACGCGCTCGATCGCCATGCGCACGTCCGCGCGGCTGTTCACGAACGCCGTGCGCGGCATCCCGATGTTGTGGCGCGAGAGGATCTGCGTGGCCCGCAGCTTGTCCCGCGAGTTCGTGATGCCGTTCGCGGTGTTCGGCGTGTACACATCCATCTGCTCGAACTGCCGCACGACCGCGGTGCCGTAGTAGGTGATCGAGTTGCCGATGCGCGGCAGGATCGCGTCGTAGTCGGACAGCAGCCGGCCGCGGTACTGCAGGTCCGGCTCGTCGCCGGAGAGGTCGATCGCGAACCGCAGCGTGTTGAGCACCTTGACCGTATGACCGCGGTTCTCGGCCGCCGAACGCAGCCGCTGCGTCGAGTACGCGTGCGGGGCGCGCGAGAGGATGGCGAGTTTCACGGGAGGGCTCCTGCAAAGATGGGGGAATGGCCGACCTCCATCCAACCACCGACACGGTCGGCTGGCGTGAGTGGGTGAGTCTTCCCGGTATCGGCGTGCCGTGGATCAAGGTGAAGGTGGACACCGGCGCCCGTAGCTCGTCCCTGCACGCCTTCGACATCGAGGAGCTGCCGGGCGACCGGGTGCGGTTCCGGGTGCAGCCGTGGCAGGACTCCGACCGGGATGCGGTCACCGCCGAGTGCGCGGTGCACGACCGCCGTGTGGTGCGCAGTTCGTCCGGTCACACGGAGGAGCGGATCGTCGTGCTGCTCGAGCTGGTGCTCGGCGGCCGCCCGGTGACCGCGGAGACGACGCTGACCAACCGCGACCAGATGGGCTTCCGGATGCTGGTCGGCCGCGAGGCGCTCCGCCAGGGCTTCATGGTCGACCCGGCGCGCTCCTTCCTCGGCGGGCGGGCGCCGCGCGAGATCCGCCGCCGCAACCGCGGCCGCGAGCTCGCCTGACGCGCGCGTCTCCCCACGCCCCGCCCCCGCCTCCCGCTGCCGCGAGATTTGCGCCAAATCTCGGTTATGACGGCCGCATAACAGCGATTTGGCGCAAATCGCGCGCATCGAGGCTGTCAGGCGGTCGCGTCCAGACCGAGTTCGCGGCGCCAGTGGGCGAGGAACTCCGCGCCGGCGTCGTCGTGGATGGCGTCGCCGATCGTGATCACCTGGTACGGCCGCTCGAGCACGCCGTCGGCGGGTCGCACATCCACGTGCGCGACCTCGTAGCCCGCGTCGTGCACGAAGTCCGCCATCTTGTAGTCGCTACGCGAGTCGCCCACCGACCGCCAGCGGCGAGGGAGCGGCCCGCGCGCCGCGAAGTAGTCGAAGGCGCGCTGCGCTCCGCGGTCCTTGTCGAGCAGCACCGACTCGATGTCGGTGGAGATGATGGTCGGGTCGATCCGGTACGGCACGGCACCATCGGCGTCGGGCGCCTCCCGGTCGCCGTAGCGCAGGCCGACCCCGAGGCCGGTCAGCGCGTCGAAGGCGGCGTCCTGGAAGCGCGACTGGGCCTCGGCGTAGGTCTCTGCATCCACGTCGGTGCGCTGCTCGACCGAGATCATCGCGCGCTTCGTCTCGTCGAAGAACATGGTGTCGGCGAAGCGTTCGCGCACGAGCCGGCGGACCGCGTCGACCGCCTCGGGCGTGAAGGCGACCGTCTCGTCCACGGTGACTTCGCCCATCCCCTCGCCGGTGATCGGCGCCCACGCGCCGCCCTTCTCGAACACGCCGAACATCCGCGCGCCGTGCTGATCGAGCGCATCGCCGAGGCCCGCGTCGCACAGCGGATTCACCACCTGGTTGCGGATGAAATCGCCCGACCGTCCGGTGATGAACGCGATCGGAACGCCCGCGGCGGCCATCGCGACGAGGTCGGTGACGATGCTGCGGATGGCGATGGTGCGGGTGACGGGACTCGCGATGGGCCCGTCGACGTCGAAGAGGAGGCCGAGGTTGTGCACAGTCCATTCTCTCCGCTGCGAGAATGGTCGCATGTCGCAGCCCGCTCCCGCAGCCGAACCGCTGTGGCATCCGGATGCGCCCAGCACGGTCGTGCAGGGCGACAACCTGGAGGTGCTGGCGGCTCTGCCGGACGCGTCCTTCCGCCTGATCTACCTCGACCCTCCTTTCAACACCGGGCGGCCGCAGGCGCGCCAGACCCTCACGTCGGTGCGCTCCGAGGGCGGCGTCGGCAGCGTGATCGGCTTCAAGGGGCGCAGCTACGAGCGCATCAAGGGCGACCTGCTCAGCTACGACGACCGCTTCGAGGACTACTGGGGCTTCCTGGAGCCGCGCCTGATCGAGGCCTGGCGGGTGCTGGCCGACGACGGGACGCTGTACCTCCACCTCGACTACCGCGAGTCGCACTACGCCAAGGTGCTGCTGGATGCGCTGTTCGGCCGGGAGTCGTTCCTCAACGAGATCATCTGGGCCTATGACTACGGTGCGAAGCCGAAGAACCGGTGGCCGGCCAAGCACGACACGATCCTCGTCTACGTGAAGAACCCGACCGCGTACCACTTCGACAATGCCGCGGTCGAGCGGGAGCCGTACATGGCGCCCGGCCTCGTGACCCCCGAGAAGGCGCAGCTCGGAAAGCTGCCCACCGACGTCTGGTGGCACACCATCGTGTCGCCGACGGGTCGCGAGAAGACCGGGTACCCGACGCAGAAGCCGGAGGGCGTGCTGCGCCGCATCGTCCAGGCGTCCAGCCGTGAGGGGGACTGGGTGCTCGACTTCTTCGCGGGGAGCGGCACGACCGGCGCTGTGGCCTCGGCGCTCGGCCGGCGCTTCGTGCTGGTGGACAGCAATCCGGCCGCCGTCGCGGTCATGCGCGACCGGCTGGCGGCCTGCGAACCCGGCGTTCGCTTCGTCGACTGAGCGGATCCCCGCGATCCTCGGCGTTCGTCCGGAAATCTCAGAGTCGTGTGTGGAAGGGTGGATGCACTATGCGATCGAGCCTCCGCGCCCTCCCCTTCCTCTGGGGTGCGCTCGTCTCCGCGGGCTCGTTCGTCGCCGTCTACCTGGTGTTCGTGCAGAGCTACATCGGCCAGGTCATCGATGAGCGGGCCTTCGCCGGGGCCGACGCCTGGAAGGGCGACGTGATCGAGTTCGCGCACACGTTCCTCAACGCGCTGCCGGTCGCTTCGGTGGTGATCGGGGCGATCGTGGCCATCGTGATCGTGCTGGTCCGGCGCAACTGGCTGGTGTTCGCGGTGGCTGTCGGGGCGGCCATCGGTGCGAACGTGAGCACGCAGGTGCTGAAGTACACCATCCTGTCCCGGCCCGAGAAGGGCGTGGATGTGGGGCTCTCCAACTCGCTGCCCTCCGGTCACACGGCGGTCGCCGCCTCTGCTGCGCTTGTCGTGTTCCTGGTGGCGTCGCCGCGCCTCCGCCCGGTCGCCGCGGTCATCGGCTCGATCTTCGCGATCGCGGCCGGCGCATCCACCCTGGTCGAGCAGTGGCACCGGCCCAGCGACGTCGTGGCCGGAATGCTCGTCGTCGCGTTCTGGGGCTGCCTCGCCGGGATCGTGCTGGCGTGGCTGCACCTGCCGGGCGCCGAACCGCCGGTGCGCAGCAAGCTGTGGCCGCTGGTGTGGATCGGCACGGTCTGCGCCGCCGGCTCGGTCATCGCGCTTCTCGTCACGTACTTCTCGGCGCAGTCGGGCACGGAGCACCTGTTTATCGCCTACGCGGGCGGCGTCGCCGCGATCGTGGCGACCGGGTTCGTGCTGGCCGCGCTGGGCAACCGCCTGTACCGCCGCCTGGCCTGACGCTCGGGCGGGTGTTCGCCTCGGCCGCAGCCGCGTCATATTGCCGACATTCGGTACGTCTGCACGGGTGGGCGGTGATTCGCGCCGCCCTACGACGCCCGGCGCGCAGGCCGCGCCCAGGAAGGCCCCATGAACGACGACACCCCCACCCCCGCGGAGGCGGACGCCCGACCCGCCGCTCCCATCGAACCCGCCGCGTCGGTCACACCCGGTGATTCGGCCCCGCCCATCCCGCCCGGCCTTCCTGCGCACGCGCGTCCGCAGAAGACCAACGTCCTCGCGATCATCGCCCTGATCGCAGGCTTCCTCGTTCCTCTCGCCGCCTTCATCTGCGGAGGCATCGCTCTTTCCCAGATCAAGCGGTCGGGTGACAAAGGACGCGGTCTGGCCTGGTCCGGCATCATCGTCGGCGCGGTCATGAGCGTGCTCGCCATCGTGGTGTCGATCCTGATCGTCGTCGCTACCGCGGCCGCCGTGCAGAGCGCCGTCGACACGGCATCGCAGAAGGGCTCGCCGTCCGCGTTCCACAAGCCAGGGTGCCAGGAGATCGGCGAACTCGTCGTCGACATCAGCGAGCAGATGGGCGGGATCGCCCAGGCCACAGGTGCTGAGCGCATCGAGGCGATCTCGGAAATGCAGGAGCTCTCCGCTGAGGCGCACGCGCTCGCCGTGACGATCGACGACCCGGAGGTCGCCGACGCTGCGGAGAACGCAGTGACGGCGCTCGACGATGTCATCGTGACCTTCGAGGCCGCGTCCACCGATGCCCCGGCCGACCCGGGGAGCGCGTACGACACGATCGCCCGGGCCAAGGAGCAGCTCACGACGCTTTCAGCCTCGATGAAGGAGCTGGAGACGGCCTGCCGTTAGCGGATCAGGGCGCCGCGGAGCCGTCCTCGTGCTCGTCGAAGAACCCGACGAGCGCACCGACGAGCTCCGCGGGCGCCTCCTCGGCGACGTGGTGACCCGAGTCGATCCCGTGTCCCCGGACGTCGGTGGCCCACGCATCCCAGATCGCGAGGGGGTCGCCGAAGAGCTGCTCGAGGTCGTCGCGGAGTGACCAGAGCACGAGCAGCGGCATCATCAGCCTGCGGCCGGCGGCGCGGTCCGCCTCCTCGTCGGCCCGGTCGACGGTGAGCCCCGCGCGATAGTCCTCCAGCATCGCGCGCACGACCTCCGGGCGGTGGATGGCCTCCCGTCGCTCGGCGAAGTTCTCGAGCCCCATGGCATCCGGATCGCCGTGGTACCAGGCGTCCGGGTCGGCGCTGATGACGCGCTCGGGAGTGTCCGGCTGGGCGAAGAAGAACCAGTGGTACCACTGGGTGGCGAACTCCGGCGTGATGCGGTCGAGGTGCTCGACGATGGGGAGGCAGTCGAGCAGCGCGACACGGCGGACGGCTTCGGGATGGTCTATCGCCAGTCGGAACGCCGCGTAACTGCCGCGGTCATGCCCGACCAGGTCGAAACGGTCGTGGCCGAGTCGGCGCATCAGCTCGCGGACATCCTCGGCCATCGCCCGCTTCGACGCCTGCGCGTGATCGGGCTGCGGCGCGGGCGCAGTCGAGCGGCCGTAGCCGCGGAGGTCGGGGACGACCACGGTGTGTCCGCGCTCCACCAGGAGCGGCGCGACCCGATGCCAGGTGGAGCCTGTGCGCGGGTGGCCGTGCAGCAACACGATCGGCGGTCCGTCGCCTCCGATCCGGACGTGGATGCGCGCCTCGCCGACATCGACGTCGGCGACCTCGAACCCGTCGAACATCGCGCTGGTCGGTCAGGCCTTCTCGCGCAGGTTCTGCGCGATCTTCTCGAGCGATCCGTCCAGCGCCTGCTGCATCCCGTCGAATTCCTGCGTGGTGTGGATGCTGAGCTCGACGCCGTCGTCGGTCAGGCGGAGCGAGCCGTGGTAGTCGTGCGGGCCGGGAGCCGACCAGCGCACCTCGCGCGCGGCGTGATCCACGTCGAAGTTCGCCTCGGAGGTGACCGTCTCGTCGGTGCCGTCCTGGTCGGCATCGACGTGGGCGGTCGTCTCGACCTTGCCGTCGGGCAGCTCGTGGGCCTCGGTCATGCGCGGGAAGTAGGCGGGAAGATTCTCCGGGTCGGAGACGTAGTCGAAGTACTCGTCGGCGTCGCCCTCGAGCGCTCGCTTCGCAGTGTATGTAGGCATGCCGCGACCGTACGCTCGCCCCGCTCCCTCCGCATCCCCCCTGTCCGCCCCTGCCCCACCGCCCCTCCGCCCACCGTCGAGTCCGCAAACTTTGCACGCGCCGCACCGCAGGAGCGTGCAAAGTTTGCGGACTCGACGGTGGGGGTCAGGGGGCGAGGGAGGTACGGGACGAGCGGGACGAGCGGGACGAGCGGGCGGCGCGGGAGGGACGGGACGTGATCGCGGCGTCGAGGGCGACCGCGGCGAGCGTGAGGGCGCAGACGCCTGCGGCGCAGAGGATGAGCACCCCGGCACCGAACGGAGCGATCAGTCCGGCGGCGGCCACCCCCATCGCGGTCCCGGCCACCTTCACCCCGGCGACGGTCGCGAAGACGCGTGCGGCCGCCCCGGGCGGCGAGTACTCCGTGCGGGCGGCGAGGGTCGCGGCGAACAGGGCGGAGCTCGCGGCACCGACGAGGGCGAACGCCGCCCCGGCGATCACCGTCGCGGCCGACGGCACGAGCAGCGCCGCTAACGGCAGGAGCAGCGCGAGACTCGCGACCGCGACCCCGATGCGCACCAGACGTTCCGGCGACCCGGACAACGGCCGCGCGATGAGGAGCAGCGCCGCCCCCAGACCGCCGGCGCCGTACAGCGCCATGAGCAAGGCCGCCGAAGCCGGCGATGCGCCCCGGCTCGCCGCCAGGGCGGCGGCGATGACCGGTGCCGACGCGAGCGCCGTCGCCGAGCCCACCGTGGCGACGGTGGTGCGCCGAAGGGGCGCGGACGCGAGCAGCACTCGCAGAATGCCGCCACTCGTGTCGCGCGCGGCCGTCTGGCGGGAGCGCGGGAGCCAGAGCACCGGCACCGCGGCGATCACCAGCAGTCCCGCGGTCGCCGCCAGCGCTCCGCCGGGAGAGAGGATGACGGCGCCGGCGGCGATGGCGGCCGGGCCGACGGTCCCGGCGACGCCGTAGGTGAGCGCGTCGAGCGCCTGCCCACGGCGCTGGGTGACACTTCCGGCGTCCGCCACCGGCTCATCCGACGTCGACACCGTCGCCAGGATGGGCGCCAGCCGACTGCTCAACCCTCCCGTGACGAGCGGCCCCGCGCATCCGGCTGCTGCCAGCGCCGCTGCCGCGCCGATGATGCTCACCGGCAGCGTCACCGCGGCGACGATGAGGAACGCCGCGTACCAGCCGAACGCGGCCGCGAGCACCGGCCCGGGCCGCTCGCGCGCATCCAGCAGCCGTCCGGCGAGCGGCCCGATCAGGTGCGGGATGGTGAGCGCGGCGGCCAGAAGCCCTCCCGCGGCGGGACCGCCGACGGCTGTCCCGGCGAGCACCGCCGCGACGATCGCCCCCGCGTCCGCCGATCGCGCGGTCACGGCAGAGGTGACGTAGGCGATGACGCCGGCTCTCCGCTCGCTCATGCGCCACACGTTGCCCCCGCTCGCGTCACCTGTCAAGATAGTGACGTGACTTTCGAGTTCGTCGCGGGCAATCTCGCCCTCGACTTCGTGGCAACCGTCGCCGAACGGCGGACGACGGCGGTCGAACGCGTCCCGACCCCTGAGGCGCTGGCCCGCTGGTTCGCGGATGCGGGAGTGGTGGATGCGCCTCCGCTCGTCGACGACGCGGGCCACCGCGAGGCCCTCCGCCTCCGCGAGACGATCTGGCAGCTCCTCACTACGGATCCGGGCGAACCGCTCGACGCGGACGCCGTCCGGCGGCTGCAGCATCACGCCGCCGCGCCTCTCCCGGTCGCCGTCCTCGCCACAGACCGCACCGTCACCACGACGGGCGACCTCGGCGGCTGCCTCGCCGCGGTCGCGCGGGCGGCCATCGACGCGTTCCGCCCCGAGAACGCCCGGCACCTCAAGTGGTGCGAGGGCACCGACTGCACGCGGCCGTTCCTCGACGCATCGCGCGCATCCAATCGCCGCTGGTGCGGGATGGCCGGCTGCGGCGACCGCGCGAAGGCCGCTGCCTACCGCGCCCGCAAGCGCACCGCCCGCAGCGCGCGTCAGGTGCTCTGACGCACCACCAGCTCGGTCGGCAGCAGCGTCACGCGGTCGACGTGCTCGCCCGCGAGGCGCCGCACCAGCACCCGCGCCATGGTCTCGCCGAGCCCGATGGACGGCTGGTGCACCGTCGTCAGCGGCGGCGTCGACATCAGGCCGAAGCTGTCGTCGTCGTACCCGACCACCGCGATGTCGCCCGGGATGCTGAGGCCCGCCTCATGGATCGCCGAGTACGCTCCGGCCGCCATCTGGTCGTTCGCGGCGAAGAGCCCGTCGATCGGACGGCCCTCCGCCAGCAGCCGACGCATCGCCTCGGAGCCCGACGCGGGCGAGAAGTCGCCGTACGCGACGCGCGTGGCGTCGAGCCCGGCCGCATCCATCGCCCGCTTCCAGCCCGTGTAGCGGTCGAGGCCGGCCGGCATGTCCTGCGGTCCGGTGATGAGGGCGATGTTGCGGCGCCCGCGGTCGATCAGGTGCTGGGTGGCGACCTGCGCGCCGGCGACGTTGTCGACATCCACGTAATATGAGAGGTGCTCGGTCTCGCTGACCGGGCGTCCGCCGAAGACGAGCGGGAGGGATGCGCCCAGCTGCGCATAGGAGTGGTCGCCCGAGTGGTGCGAGACCACGAGCGCTCCGTCGACGTTGCCGCCCATCAGGTAGCGCCGGGTCTTGTCGGGGGTGGTCTCCGACGAGATCACCATGTTGAGTGTGTACTCCGTGTCGGCGAGGCTGAGCGCGACGCCCTGGACGATGGATGCGAAGAACGGGTCGGCGAAGACCTTGGCCGTCGACTCCGGCACGACGAGGGCGACGACCTGCGTGCGCCGCGACGCCAGCGAGCGCGCGGCACGGTTGGGCACGTAGTTGAGGTCGGCGATCGCCCGCTCCACCGCGGCGACGACCTCCGCCGTCACCTTGGGCGATCCGTTAACGACCCGCGACACGGTCGCGCGCGACACCCCGGCGCGCGCGGCCACCGCCTCCAGGGTCGGCACCGCCCCGCCCGTGATCTGCTCGGTCGTCATCGGGTCTCCTCGTCGCTCGCGTCCATGCTAGACGTGCGACGCGGCGACCTCCTCCGCGACGCCCTCCGCGCGTGCTGCCGCGATGACCTCGGCGAACGCCCGCCCCGAGTCCTTGACCGTGCGCTCCTGCGTCTCGTAGTCGACGCGGACGATCCCGAACCGCTTGGCGTAGCCCCACGCCCATTCGAAGTTGTCGAGCAGCGACCAGACGAAGTACCCGCGCACGTCGGCTCCCTCGTCGATGGCGCGGCCGACCGCGTCGATGTGGGCGAGGATGTACGCCGCGCGCTCGCTGTCGTGCACACGGCCGTCGCCGGACACGACGTCCTCGTACGCGGCGCCGTTCTCGGTGATGTACAGCGGCGGCAGGGTCGGATAGTCGCGGGTGAGGCGCACCAGCAGGGCGCGCAGCCCGTCGGGGTTGACCTCCCATCCCATCGCGGTGGTGGGCAGGTGCCGCGACGGGAAGGTCACGTACTCGCTGCCGACGAACGGAGACGAGGTCGGCCGCGCCGTGGGCACGACCGGCGCGGGCTCGTCCGCGCCGAGGGGATGCCCGCTCACGTTGTCGTCGTGATAGTGGTTCACGCCGAGGAAGTCGAGCGGCTGCGCGATCGCGGCGAGGTCGCCGTCGTGGACGAGCTCCTCGAACCGGTGCTCGCGCACGTCCTCCAGCACGTCGGCCGGGTAAGCGCCGAGCAGCAGCGGCTCGAGGTACATCCGGTTCCACAGCCCGTCGATCCGGCGGGCGGCCTCCCGATCCACCGGGTCGGCGGGATCGTTCGGCACGGCGGTCGTCAGGTTGAGGGTGATGCCGAGCTTCAGCTCATCGCCCTTACCGCGCTCCGCGGCTCGCGACCGGATCGCGGCGGCGGCGAGCCCGTGGGCGAGGTGCTGGTGGTGCAGCGCGGCGAGTCCGGCGCGCGGTTCCTGCCGCCCGGGGGCGTGCTCGCCGCCCGCATAGCCGATCAGCGAGGAGCACAGCGGCTCGTTGAAGGTCGTCCAGTGGTCGACCCGGTCGCCGAGGGCGTCGTACACGGCGATCGCGTAGTCGCGGAACCGGTACGCGGTGTCGCGGTCCGCCCAGCCGCCCTTCTCCTCGAGCGCCTGCGGGAGGTCCCAGTGGTACAGCGTGAGCCACGGCAGGATGCCGGCGCCGAGCAGCTCGTCGACCAGCCGGTCGTAGAACGCGAGCCCGGCGGGGTTGACGGTCCGGTCGCCCGGCTTCACCCGCGCCCACGACGTCGAGAACCGGTACGACTGCAGCCCGAGGGAGGCCATGAGCGCCACGTCTTCCGGCATGCGGTGGTAGTGGTCGACCGCGACCTCGGGGGTGTCACCGCCGGCGATCGCCTGCGGGACCCGGGCGAAGGCATCCCAGATGGAGTCCTCCTTGCCGTCCTCGTGGGCGGCGCCCTCGATCTGCGCTGCGGCGGTGGCCGACCCCCAGAGGAAGCCGTCGGGCCAGGTGCGGTTCATTCTCAACCTTTCACCGCGCCGGCCATGATGCCGGACACAAGCTGCCGGCCGGCGAGCACGAAGAGGATCAGCAGGGGGATGGTGGCGAGCACGGCTCCGGCGAGCACGATCGAGTAGTCGACGTACTTGGCCGACTGCAGCTGACTGAGCGCCACCTGCAGTGTCGGGTTCTGTGGCGCGACGAGCAGCGGCCAGAGGTAGTCCGTCCACGCGGTCATGAACGTGAAGAGACCGAGGATCGCCATCGCCGGTCGCGCGGCGGGGACGCCGACGTGCCAGAACGTGCGGATCATGCTCGCGCCGTCGACACGCGCCGCCTCGATGAGCTCCTCGGGGATCACGTCGACCAGGTACTGCCGCATGAAGAACACGCCGAACGCCGTGACCAGGGTCGGCACGATGACCGCGCCGAGGGTGCCCGTCCAGCCGAACTGCTTCATGACCATGAACAGCGGGATGATGCCGAGCTGCGTCGGCACCGCCAGCGTCCCGACGACGAAGACCATGAGGCCTTCCCGCCCGCGGAAGCGCAGCTTGGCGAACGCGTAGCCGGCGAGCGTCGAGAATCCGACGACCGAGACGGTGATGACCGACGCGACGATGATCGAGTTGCCGAGCGCCAGCCAGAACGGCACGGTGTTCAGCACTTCCCCGACGTTGGTCCAGAACTGCCCGCCGGGCAGCAGGGGCGGCCAGGTCGACGTGAGCACGGTGCTGTCGCTGGAGCCGGCGACGAACGACCACCACAGCGGGTAGGCGCCGCCGATGAACAGGGCGAGCAGGATGCCGTAGGTGAGGAATCCGGGCCGGCGGTCGATGCCGAGGGCCTTGCGCTTGGGGGCCCGTCCGGGTCGGGTCCCGGCTACGGGGCGGGGCGCGCGGGTCTCGCGTGCTGTGGCGGTCACAGGTTCTTCTCCTCGCTCGCTGCGGCCAGGATGCGCGAGGCCTGCAGTCGTTTCGCGGTCCGTTTCTTACCGAGCCGGCTCTCGGTCGAGGCGATGCGGCGCGAGATCAGGAAGTTGAGCACGCCGAACACGACGATCAGGAGGAACAGCAGCCACGCGATGGCCGAGGCCTTTCCGAAGTTCTGACGGTTGAACGCCATATCCCACAGGTAGAGCACGGTGGTCTGGTACTGCCGCTGCGGGCCTCCGGGCACCGCACTCGACGGGTTGAACAGCTTCGGCTCCGTGAAGATCTGCAGGCCGCCGATGGTGGCCGTGATGATGACGAAGATCATCGTCGGGCGGATGCTCGGCAGCGTGATCGAGAAGAAGCGGCGGAACGATCCGGCGCCGTCGAGGGCGGCCGACTCGTGGATGTCGCGGGGGACCGCCTGCATGGCGGCCAGCAGGATGAGCGCGTTGTAGCCCGTCCAGCGCCAGTTCACCATGGAGGCGATGGCGACGTGCGACGGGAAGGTCTGGGTCTTCCACATCACCGGGTCGAGGCCGATGGCCTGCAGCATGTTGTTGATGAGGCCGTACTTCTCGTCGAACGCGCTCGAGAAGATGAGGGTCACCGCGACCGGGGTGACGACGTAGGGGAGCAAGACGCTCATCCGCCAGAAGGTCTTGGCGCGGATGTTCTGGTCGAGGATCGCGGCGATGAACACGGCGGCGACCAGCTGCGGGATGGCGGAGAGCAGGAAGATGCTGATCGTGTTGAACAGCGAGTTCCAGAAGAACGGGTCGCTGAGCTCCGCTGCGTAGTTCTTAAAGCCGACCCACTCGCCGGGCCCGGTGAGCAGGTTCCAGTTGTTGAGCGAGACGACGAACGTGTAGACGAGCGGGAAGAGCCCGACCAGCCCGAAGAGGATGAAGAAGGGCGCGATGTAGAAGTAGGGCGACGCCTTGACGTCGAAGCGGTTGAGGCGCTGTCGGAAGCTGAGGTCGGCGCGCGGTGCGCGGCCGCGCCGCGGCGATGCGGCGGGGGCGGCGCCTGCGGCGTCGTCCCGGGCGGTGGGTGCGGTGGTGGTCATGGCGGTTCTCCCCGTGGAGCGGGCCCCCGCCGCTGTTGCGACGGCGGGGGCCCTTGTGCGGTTTCGGGTTACTTGTTGACGACCAGCTGGTTGAGCAACTTCATGGCGTTGCTCCACGCCTGGTCGCCGTTCGCCTTCTTGGAGTCGAGCTCCTGGACGGACGGCCCGAAGACCTGCGACTGGATGACGGAGTCGTCCGGTCCCTTGTACTGGGCGACGACGCCCTTGGCACGCTCGCCCAGGATCTGGCCGATGGGCGCGTTGTTGAAGAACTTCGTCAGGTCGTTCTCACCGGTGACACCCGCGTCGGTCTGGGCGGCGGTCACCGACGGGAAGGTGCCCGCGGCCTGGAAGGTCTGGACCTGCGACTTGGCGGTGGTCAGCCAGGCAGCGAGGGCCGCGGCCTCCTTCGGGTGCTTCGACTGCTTCGGGACGGTCAGGAACGATCCGCCCCAGTTGGCCGCGCCGCCCGGGAACACGTTGGCGAAGTCCCACCCGCTGGTGGCATCCCCGCCGCCGGCCTTGACCTGGCCCTGCACGACGCCCAGCATCCAGCCGGGGCAGACGAACGTGGCGAAGGAGCCGTCGGTGAAGGCCTTGCCCTTGCCCCAGTCCCACTGGGTCTGGTTGGAGGACAGTCCGGCAGCGGCGCCGGCCGCGAGCTTCGACCACAGCGCCTTGAGGTCGCTGTTGTCCTCGATGTTGAGCTTGCCGTCCTTGGTGTAGTAGCCCTCCTCCTGCTGGTTCACCATGGCGTTCCAGATGAAGCCGGACTGGTCGTACCAGGGCTTGCCGGTGGCGGCGTGGTACTGCTCGCCGACCTTGAAGAAGTCGTCCCAGGTGGCGTTGTCGCCGCCGAAGAGCTTGGCGACGGACTCGCGGTCGCTGGGGAGGCCGGCCGCGGCGAAGAGCTTGCCGTTGTAGCAGAGGCCCTCCGGTCCGATGTCTGTGCCGTAGCCGATGATCCGGCCGCTCTTGTCGGTGGCCTGCTTCAGCTTCCAGTCGACCCAGCGGTCCTTGATGTCGTTCGCGCCGTAGTCCTTCAGGTCGTTGAACTGGTCGGAGACCTGCATGACCTTGCTGAGCCAGCCCTCTTCGACGGCCTGGACGTCGGGGAGGCCGCTTCCGGCCGCCTGCTTGGTCTGCCAGTCGGTGAGCGCGTTGTCACCGGTGTCGATGTTGGTGGCCTTGATCTTGACGTTCGGGTGCTCCTTCTCGTACTGCGAGTAGAGCTTGTCGAAACCCATCGTGCCGAACGTGGTGACGGTCAGCGTGACGGGGTCCGAGCTCGATCCGCTGCCTCCGCTCGATGAGCATCCGGCTGCGATGAGGGCGAAGGATGCTGCGCCGGCGACGGCCGCGGCGATCCTGGTGCGTCGTGAAAGCTTCACGGTTCACTCCTTTGTGCGTGTGTCTTGTGTGCGCCTGGTGCGCGCTGAGAGCGCTCTCATTGCGAAGGCGTGAGAGCGCTCTCACGCGTTGCAGGTGAATCTAGAACGGTTGGGCAGAGGTTGTCAAGTCCTGTGTGGTCGCGCTCTCATCCGCGTCTTTCCGGGACATGCGAAACGGCCGCCACCCCCGAGGGGTGACGGCCGTTCCGTGAGGTCGCGCTAGTCGACCGCGGGCCGCGGGCGCTGCGCCCGAGTCGATGCGGTGTCCGCGCCCGGCTCGATCAGCGCACCGAATTCGGCAGCGGCGCGATTGGCGATGATGCCGGTGTCGTACTGCTCGGCGTCGTCGTCCTCGGCCGCGGAGGCGAGCACGCCCGCCGGGGTGAGCGCCCGATCCTTCTCTGCCTGCGCGTCCGCCGCATCGGCCGCGTCGTCCGCCGCCTCCTGAAGAGCCGACTTCGCGCGCAGCGGCGGGGTCTTGAAGAACAGCGACAGCACGAAGGCGATCAGCACCACGATCATCGCGACCCAGTAGACCGTCACCGCCGACGCGTTGAAGGCCACGAGGAACGGCTTAGCAAGGCGCGGATCGGCGTCGTTCAAGAACGACGTGTCGTTGACGTCAGCGCTGCTCGAGCCGCTGTTCGTCGTCTTGAGCTTGTCGGCGACCGTCGGCACGACGGCGTCGACGACCTGGTTGCGCTGATCGGCGTTCGAGAAGTCGATCGGCTCGGCCGGCACCTGCTGCTCGGCGACGGCCTGCGGCACGCCCTGGGCGACCGCCTGCTGGACGCCGGCCTGGTGCGCCTGGGCCTGCGCCTGCTTCTCGATCGGGTCGACGATCTTGTTGTAGATCTGGTCCATGATCTGCTTGTTCTCGGGCGCGCTGGCGACCGAGGGGGTGAGCGCGGCATCCAGGGCGCTGGTCAGCGTCGGGGTGTCGGTCAGGGCCGTCTTGATGTTCGTCGGGAACACCGTGAACAGCAGTGACAGCAGAACGGCCGTGCCGAGCGTTCCACCGATCTGCCGGAAGAACGTGGATGCGCTGGTCGCGACACCCATGTCCCGCAGGCCGACCGAGTTCTGGCTGGCGATGGTCAGCGTCTGCATCAGCTGGCCGAGGCCCAGGCCGATCAGCAGCATGGCGCCCGCGATGAACCAGTACGAGTCGTCCGCCTTGATGAAGGTCAGGTAGAAGAACCCGCCGGCGAGCATCGCGGTGCCGATGATCGGGAACTGCCGGTAGCGGCCGGTGCGCGCGATGATCTGGCCGGAGACGATCGACGACACCATCAGGCCGAGGATCATCGGCAGCAGCTGCAGACCGGACTCCGTCGGAGTCGAGCCGAGCACCAGCTGGAGGTACAGCGGCAGGGTCAGCATGGCGCCGAACATCCCGAAGCCCACGAAGACGCCGATGATGGTCGCCATCGAGAAGGTGCTCGAGCGGAACAGCTTGATCGGGATGAGCGCGTCGTCCTTCATCGCGATCTCGATGAGGATGAAGGCGATGACGCCGATGACGCCGATCACGTAGCAGGCGATGGAGGCCGGGCTGTCCCAACCCCACGTGCGGCCCTGCTCGGCCACCAGCAGCAGCGGGACGAGCGCGACGATCACGCCGGCCGCACCCCACCAGTCGATGCGGGCGGACCCGCGTTCCCGCTTGGGCAGGTGCAGGAAGCGCAGCACCATCGCCAGTGCGGCGAGGCCGATCGGCACGTTGATGAGGAAGACCCAGCGCCATCCGGTGATCCAGAGGATCTGGTCCGCGCCGGCGAAGAGTCCGCCGATCAGCGGGCCGATGAGGCTGGAGATGCCGAAGACGGCGAGGAAGTAGCCCTGGTACTTCGCCCGCTCCCGCGGAGCGAGCATGTCGCCCATGATCGCGAGCGGCATCGACATGAGGCCACCGGCGCCGAGGCCCTGGATGGCACGGAAGGCCGCGAGCTCGACCATCGACGTCGAGAACGACGCGAGGATCGATCCGATGATGAAGATCACGATGGCGATCACGAACAGCGGCCGGCGGCCGAAGATGTCGGAGAGCTTGCCGTAGATCGGGGTGGAGATCGTCGACACGATCAGGTAGCCGGTGGTGACCCACGCCTGCTCGCTGAGTCCGTGCAGGTCGTCGCCGATGGTGCGGATCGCCGTACCGACGATCGTCTGGTCGAGGGCGGAGAGGAACATGCCGGCCATGAGGCCGAAGATCACGAGAAGGATCTCGCGATGCGACATGATCGGTTTGGGGGCGGCTGTCGCCGCGCTGGTCTGACTGGACATCTGTCTCCGGGTCGAGAGTCGGGTGTGGGGACGCCCGGCACGCGGGACGTCACACCGGTGTGGGGCAAAGAGAATTTTGCGGAGACTGCAAAGTTACACCCGCTGCCTCGATGCTCACAACGCACGCGGGACGTGCCGCGCGGCTCCGTTCGCCAGCGGCGAACACGAGGCGGACGCAACGTTGCCATCCGCAGGAAACCGCGCCATCCCTGTGGCGGAAAACGAACGCCGGTGACCCCCATCCAGGTCACGCATATATAGGAGGCGTACGTTGGAAACGCCGACCCCCGACCATCTCTTAAATCGCCTCGAAAGTTCTATGAGATCTCTCAGCCGTCCCCGCCGGATCCTCGCCGCAGCCGCTGTCGCCGCCTCCGCGGCGCTCGTCTTCACGGCGTGCGCCGGTGAGCCGTCGCCCGTGACCAAGGCCGTCGCCCAGGCCGCCGCGCCCACGCCATCCCCGTCCGCGACCGTCGTGTCGTCGGTCCAGCCCGCCGCGGGCAGCGTTTCTGGCGGAACCGTCACCCTGACCGGCTCCAACCTCGAGAAGGTCGCCGCGGTCCAGGTGGGTGGCCAGCCGGCCACCGTCACCCAGGCGACCGACGACAAGGTCGTCGTCACCGTGCCCGCCGCCGCCAACTTCCAGGCGGGCAGCGTGCCCATCACGGTCACCGACAAGAGCGGGAAGCCCGTGACCACCACGACCGCCACGTACGACTACCAGGTGCAGACGCCGGTCGACAAGCAGCTCGCCTACGCGCTCACCTACTGGAAGAACTACAACACCGCCGAGTACGGCGACCTGAACCCCGTCGGCGGCGACTGCGCGAACTTCGTCAGCCAGACCCTCATCGCCCGCGGCTGGCAGATGAACGGCGACTGGTACAACCATGACGCCGCGGCCGACTGGAGCCCGGCCTGGGGATACGTGCCGGCCATGGACAACTACTTCCGCGAGAACGCCGCGAAGCTCGGTCTCACCGAGTACTCGTTCGACCAGCGCGACAAGATCAAGGTCGGCGACATCGTGATGTTCGACTGGAACGACAACAACTCGCTCGACCACGTGCAGATCGTCTCCGCCGTGCAGAACGTGAACGGCCAGATCAAGATCAAGATGGTGGGCCACAACGAGGACAGCGACTACCGCGACCTCGACGAGGCCATCACGGTCGACCACCCGGGTGGCATCGGCCACTTCTGGAGCCTCTCCAAGTAGCGATCGCTATTCCGGCCACACCCGCCGGGCCGCGTCACGCGCGTGAGCTATGCTCATCGCGTGACTCTGGGGGGTGCCCGCGAACGGCGGGTGGGGATGAGGCGCGCCGCTGTCATCGGCGGCGCACTCGTGGCGATGCTGGTGCTGTCGGGATGCGTCCCCGGCTCGGTCGCCGCGGCCGGCGCGACGCATCGTCCGACACCCCACCGCTCCGCCCCGTCGCCGCGGCCGCCGCGCCCGACGCCGACTCTTCCGCCGACGCCGACCCCGGTCGCTTTCGACAAGACGGCCCAGTCGACCGACGACCCGGCCAGTCCCTGGGTCGTGGTCAACAAGGCGCGCGGCCTGAACCCGGTGGACTACGCCCCCGCCGACCTCATCTATCCGGATGTCCCGAACCTCAACGACCAGCCGATGCGGCAGGAGACCGCCGCCGCTGTCGTGGCCATGTTCCAGGCGGCGAAGTCGGAGGCGGGCCTGAGCCTCTCCATCCAGAGCGCCTATCGCTCCTTCGACTCGCAGACGCGCGTGTACGCCGACGACGTCGCCCGCAACGGTCAGGCCTACGCCGACACGGACACCGCGCGCCCGGGGCACAGTGAGCACCAGACGGGCCTGGCCGTCGACATCAGTGCCGTCCCCGCGCACTGCTCTCTCGACGCCTGCTTCGGCGAGACCGAGCAGGGCCGCTGGCTGGCGGCGAACGCCTGGCGCTTCGGATTCATCCTCCGCTATCCGGTCGACAAGGTCGCCGTCACGGGATTCACGTACGAGCCGTGGCACTTCCGCTACGTCGGAGTGCTCCTCTCCACGCAGCTGCACACCACGGGCGTCACCACTCTCGAGGAGTTCTTCGGGCTCCCGGGCGGCGAGACCTACCCCGGCTGACGGCGGGGCGACGCTGAGTCAGGCGCCGAGCGCGTCCCCGACGATCCGCTTCGCCTCGTCCTGCACCTCGCGCAGGTCGTCCTCGCCCACGAACGACTCGGCGTAGATCTTGTACACGTTCTCGGTGCCGGAGGGACGCGCGGCGAACCACGCCGACTCCGTCTGCACCTTCACGCCGCCGAGGGGCGCGTCGTTGCCCGGCGCGCGGCTCAGCTTCGCGGTGATGGGCTTGCCCGCGAGCTCGGTGGCGGCGATGGCGTCGCCGTCGAGCTTCGAGAGCGCGGCCTTCTGCTCCGGCGTGGCGGGAGCATCCACACGCTGGTACACCGGGTCGCCGAAGCGTTCGGTCAGCTCCCGGTACAGCTGGGAGGGCGACTTGCCCGTCACCGCGCGGATCTCGCTCGCGAGGAGGGCCAGCAGGATGCCGTCCTTGTCCGTCGTCCACGCCGTCCCGTCGAAGCGGAGGAAGGAGGCGCCCGCGCTCTCCTCGCCGCCGAATCCGACCGTCCCGTCGATGAGGCCGGGGACGAACCACTTGAACCCGACCGGAACCTCCCACAGCCGCCGGCCCAGCGACTCCGCCACCCGGTCGATGATCGACGACGAGACCAGGGTCTTGCCGACCGCGGCGTCCTTCCGCCACTCCGTGCGCGTGCGGAACAGATAGTCGATCGCGACCGCGAGGTAGTGGTTCGGGTTCATCAGACCGCCGTCGGGCGTGACGATGCCGTGCCGGTCCGCGTCCGCGTCGTTGCCGGTGAGGATGTCGAAGTCGGCGCGGCGGGCAACCACCGAGGCCATCGCGGACGCGCTGGACGGGTCCATCCGGATCTTGCCGTCCCAGTCGAGCGTCATGAAGCTCCATGTCGGGTCGACGCCCGGGTTCACGACGGTCAGGTCGAGGTCGTAGCGCTCGGCGATCGCCTGCCAGTAGTTCACGCTCGCGCCGCCCAGCGGGTCGGCGCCGATGCGGATGCCGCTGTCGCGGATCGCCTTCACGTCGATGATGTTCTCGAGGTCGTCGACGTAGTGGCCGCGGAAGTCGTAGGTCTCGACGCCCGACGGCTCCGCCATCCGCACCTCGGTCATCCCGTTCGCGATGATCTCGTTGGCGCGCTTCGCGATCCAGCTGGTCGCGTCGGTGTCGGCCGGTCCGCCGTGCGGCGGGTTGTACTTGAAGCCGCCGTCCGACGGCGGGTTGTGGCTCGGGGTGACGACGATGCCGTCGGCCTGGTCGTCATGGCGGCCGCGGTTGTAGCGGATGATGGCGTGCGACAGCGCGGGCGTCGGCACCCAGTCGTCGAACTCGTCGACCAGCACGCGGACCTCGTTGCCGACGAGCACGGCGAGGGCGGTGGTCGTCGCGAACTCGCTCAGCAGGTGCGTGTCCGCCCCGAGGAACAGCGGGCCGGTGATGCCCTGGCTGTTGCGGTACTCGACGATCGCCTGCGTGGTGGCGGCGATGTGGTCCTCGTTGAACGCCGTGTTCAGCGACGAGCCGCGGTGGCCCGACGTGCCGAACACCACGCGCTGTTCCGGGATGCTCACATCCGGCTTCAGCTCGTAGTACGCGCGCCGCAGGGCGTCGACGTCGATCAGGTCGGAAGGCTGGGCGGGGGTGCCGGCTCGTTCGTCCATGTCACTACTCTTCCACGGCACGGGGGCCACGCCAACGGCTCGGTAAGCTGAGCGGCATGTCCTCCGCCCCCGACAGCGCCCCCGCGGAGCTGCCCGCCTCCCTCGACGACGTGTACAGCTTCCTCGGACCGTCGGGCACGTTCACGGAGGCGGCCCTCAAGCAGGTGCCCGAGGCGCGCGGCAAGCAGTGGCGGGCGGTCAACAACCTCGGTGAGGCGCTGGCCGACGTCGTGGAGGGTCGCAGCGTCGCCGCGATGATCGCGATCGAGAACTCGATCGAGGGCGGGGTGTCGGTGGCGCAGGATGCGCTGGCCACCATCCCGGGCCTGCGCATCATCGGCGAGTACCTCGTACCGGTGAACTTCGTGCTGGTCGCCCGCCCGGGTACGACCCTCGCCGACGTGCACACCGTGAACGCGCATCCCGTCGCCTACGCGCAGTGCCACCAGTGGCTCGACCGGCACCTCCCCGACCACGGACACCTGCCGGCCTCGAGCAATGTCGCCGCTGCCGCATCGCTCTTCGAAGGCAGCGCGGCGGATGCGGCGGTCGCGCCGCCCGGGATCGTCGACCACCACGACGTCGTCGTCCTCGCCGACAACATCGGCGACAACCCGAACGCCGTCACCCGCTTCGTGCTCGTCAGCACCACGCGCAGCGTGCCGGAGCCGACCGGCGCCGACAAGACCAGCCTCATCGCCGAGCTTCCCGACGACCGCCCCGGCAGCCTCCTCGACCTCCTCGAGCAGTTCTCCACCCGGGGGATCAACCTGAGCCTCATCGAGTCGCGCCCGATCGGCGACGCGCTCGGCCGGTACCGGTTCGTCATCGACGCCGACGGGCACATCAAGGACGAGCGCGTCGCCGATGCGCTGCTCGGTCTCCGCCGGTTCAGCCCGTCCGTCATGTTCCTCGGCTCGTACCCACGGGCAGACGGACAGAGGGTGGAGTTCGACCAGCGCTATCGCGACGACGTCTTCACCGAGGCGCGCGAGTGGCTGGCCTCGCTCACCGACGAGGAGCGGCCGGCAGGCGCGCAGGACGGCGCGTCGGCGTAGGCTGCCGAACAGGACAGCCGGGAGGTCATCATGGTCGCAGACGAGCGTGACGACAGCGGTCGGGCGGGCGGATTCGACCCGCGTTTCGACCCCGCATTCCAGCGCGGCTATCAGCCGCAGCCGGGTGAGCGCGCCCGCACCCGCGTCCGCGCCGATGCTCCCGACTCGGCCTACCGCCGGCCGTCGTCGCTGCTGCGGACCCGGGAGGACTCCGCGCCCGCGACGCCCTCCGAACCGCTGACCCCGTACGAGGAGGCGGCGCTCTCGCTCGACGAGGGTCGCCCGGCCCTGCCGGAGCAGCTGGAACCGGGCACCTCCGCTGGGCAGACGGTGGTCGTCGCCTCCGCGGGTGCGCTGTCCGGCGTCGAGCTGAACCCGCGGCGCAACCCCTTCATCCTCGCCCTCTGGCTGATCGGCGGCGGGTTCGTCGTGCTCGGCATCGTGCTCTACGCCGTCTCGGTGACGTCGTCGTACAGCGGCCCGACGCCCAGCACCGACGTCGGTGCGCTGGTGTTCGCCCAGCTCGGGTGGATGCTCGCGGGGCCGCTCATCACGGTCGGCCTGCTGACCCTCGTCGGGCTGCTCTTCCTCACCGCGCTCTCGGGCCGGCGGATGCGGGATGCGATTCCGGAGGACGACGCCCCGGCGGGATGACGCCGGGCACAGCTGTCTCTCGGAGCGCGCCGAGGTCGCCATACACTGCGGCCAGGACGGCGGTTCTCGACGATGTCGACGACCGCCCGGCCGACGCGAGAGAGGATCCACCGTGACGCTGCGCCGTACTCCCTTCCCCGCCCGTATCGCCGTCGGCGCGATGGCCCTCGCGGCCGCCCTCCCGCTGCTCGCCGGCTGCACGGCGTCGCCCGAGCCGAGCGCCACCCCCTCGCCGTCGGCCGCAGCAGACGTCAACGGGCTGCCCGCCGGGGTCCAGCAGGCGACGGACGTGCCGACCGCCGTGCCGAACACACCCGAACTGCGCCGCGCCGTCACCGTCTCGTCCTGCGAGAAGGCGGACGGCGGCTGGAAGGCGGCTGGCACGGCCAAGAACACCACCGACGCGCCCGTCGAACTGACGGTCACCATCTTCTTCACGAGCGACAAGGGCACGGTTCTCGGGACCGGTGACACGAAGGTCGCGGTGGAACCGCAGGCCGAGGCGTCGTGGACCGTCGCCTCGAAGCTGACCCCGACGTCGAAGACCGTGTGCGTGCTGCGCGGGGTGGGGTGACACTCCCTCCCGGGCTGTTCCATCTGCGCCCGATTTCCGCTCTATAGGCGCGACTTCGAGTGCTCCTCGTCATGATTCGACCCGTAGACCTCTCTGTCCAGGTGAAGCCACCTTCGACAGTCAAGGAGTCCACGATGGATCGAGACACCCCTCCGAACAGCAGCGCACGATCGCCGAGACGGAGGCGAGCCCGGCGCGCCTGGCCCGTGGCCGCCGTCCTCGGCCTGGCCGCGGCCGCCGCCGTCGTCCCGGCGCAGGGGGCCGCCGCGACACCCGGTCCCGGCTCGTACGTGGCGCTCGGCGACTCGTACGTCGCGGGTCAGGCGCTGGACCACCTGACGGGCGCATACCCCGAGTGCCTCCAGTCGGTGGCGAACTACCCGCGAACGGCCGCATGGCGTGCCGGACTGATCGCCAACGACCAGAGCTGCTCCGGCGCGACGATCCCCGACCTCTTCGCCGCGAAGGGCGCCATCCCGGCGCAGACCGACGCGCTCAGCGCATCCACTCAGGTGGTCACCCTCTCGATCGGAGGCAACGACCTCGGGTTCTCGGCGATTCTGCGCTCGTGCCTGGCCGCCTCCGCGGACGGTCCGCTGTGGAGCGGCGAGAAGTCGTGCCGCCAGAAGTACACGGTCGGCGGAGTGGACACCCTCAATGCGAAGGCTGCCGGAGTCGTCGCCCCGGCGGTCGGCGAGGCGGTCACCCGCATCCGAGCGAAGGCGCCGAACGCCCGCGTGGTCGTGGTGGGCTACCCCACGCTCATGCCGGATGCCGCACACACACCCGCAGGAGGCTGCTTCTCGCCGCTGACCTCGAGCAAGCCGGCCTTGCCGTTCGCGACCACTGACTTGGACTACTTCCACGGCGTCCAGTCGACCCTCGACACCCGCACCCAGGCCGCGGTCCGCGCGGCGGGCGCCGAGTACGTCTCGCTGCTCGCCGACACCGCCGAGCACTCGGTCTGCAGCGCGACGCCGTACATCGACGGGATCACGCTCTCCGGCTTCACGCTTTCGCCGACCTCGATGCACCCGAACCTGGCCGGCCTCGGCTACCAGGGCCGGGCCGTCGGCGCTGTGCTGAAGGCGCCGCGCGACTTCCAGGGTGTGACCGGCGCGCTGGTCTCCCTCGGTGGGACCTCCGCCGATCTGCAGATCCACGTGCCGCTGGCCACCCTGCACACCACGCCGGATGTCGCGGCCGAGGTGAACGGGTCGTACGTCGCGAACGTCAACGGCGAGCACGGCTGGTACGTCTGGTTCGAGAACCGTGAGGACACCCGGGTGTACCACGTGACCGTCACGGTCAAGCCGGGCGACACCGTGCGGTTGCGGACGGCGACCGGCGCGGTGCAGGTGCTGACCCTGACGCCGAAGGCGTAGGCCGAGCGGCGCGGTCGCCCTCCCGGATTCCGGGGCGGCGGCCGCGTCAGCCGACCGGGATCCCCGGGGCCTTCACGCGCAGCGCCAACTCGTCCACCCGGAGGTCGAGGCGCAGGATCTCGCCGAACGCGTCCCCGTCCAACTCGAACGGCTCCGGCGCATCCACCGCCAGCTGCACCGAGGCGCCGCGGAGGTAGCTGAGCCGGGTGCGGATCGCGCGGTCGGTGAAACGGATGATCCTGCGGCCGATGCTCGACTTCCGCAGGACGCGGTTCTCCCAGGTCACCTTGCGCCAGATCGCCAGCCAGCCGAAGATCGTCGCGGGCTGGACGATCGCCACGTCGAGGAGACCGTCGTCGAGCTCGCCGTCCGGGATGAGCTCCATGTTCCCCGGCAACGCGCCGCAGTTCGCGACCAGGATCGTGCTCACGTGCGCCGACCGCTCGTGTCCGTTGTCGAGCCGGTAGCGCACCGGGACCTTCGACGCCTTCGGGAGCGACCGGAAGGCCGCATCGACATACGCCAGCCAGCCGAAACGGCGCTTCAGCTGCGGCCGGGCGTTGGCGATCATCGTCGCGTCGATCCCGACACCGGCCATCACCAGGAACGCGTGCTCGGTCGCCGACCCGTCCGGGCGGTGCGCCAGCGCGACACCGATGTCGATCCGACGCTCTCGGCCGCTGAACGCGACGGCGCACGCCGCTTCGACGCTCGCGATCGGAATGCCCAGGTTCCGCGCCAGAAGATTGCCGGTGCCGCCGGGGATGATGCCGAGGGTCGCATCCCGTCCGCGCAGTGCCTCGGCCACGGCGCGCACGGTGCCGTCGCCGCCCGCCGCGAGCACCAGGGACGCGCCGCGGGCGAGCGCCTCGCCGACCTGCGACTGCCCGCCCTCCTCCGGCGTCGTCTCGAGCCAGAGCAGTTCGAACCGGCCGGCGGCGGCGGTCTCCACCGCCGCCCTGACCCGCGGCACGTCGACCCGGACGGGGTTGTAGATGACGGCGGCGACGCGGCGCTGCTCCCCGTCCCGTCCGTTCACGCACATCACGCTACCTGTTCGGCATCGGTCGATAAGCTGGTCAGGTGATCGATCCCGTACTTCTCCGTGAGAACCCCGACATCATCCGGCGCTCCCAGGAGGCCCGGGGCGACTCCGTGCAGCTCGTCGACGAGGCCATCCAGGCCGACATCGAGCGCCGCGCGGCGATCACGGCCTTCGAGGAGCTGCGCGCCGAGCAGAACGCGTTCGGCAAGCAGGTCGCGAAAGCGCCGAAGGAGCAGAAGAAGGAGCTCGTCGCCCAGGCGCAGCAGCTCGCCGGTCGCGTGAAGGAGGCCCAGCAGGCCGCCAACGACGCGGATGCCCGGTTCGAGCAGCTGGTCCGCAGCATCGGCAACCCGATCGTGGACGGCGTCCCGGCGGGCGGGGAGGACGACTTCGTCGTCCTCAAGACGGTCGGCGACATCCCCGAGTTCCCGTTCGAGCCGCGCGACCACCTGGAGCTGGGCGAGCTGCTCGGCGCGATCGACATGGCCCGCGGCGCCAAGGTCGCCGGCGCCCGCTTCTCGTACCTCCGCGGCATCGGCGCTCGGCTCGAGCTCGCGCTGATGAACATGGCGCTCGACAAAGCCCTGCAGAACGGGTTCATCCCGCTGATCACGCCGACCCTGGTGAAGCCCGAGATCATGCAGGGCACCGGCTTCCTCGGGGCCCACGCCGACGAGGTCTACCACCTCGAGAACGACGACCTCTATCTGACCGGGACGAGCGAGGTCGCGCTCGCCGGCTACCACTCCGACGAGATCATCGAGGTCGACGAGCCGATCCGCTACGCCGGCTGGTCGACCTGCTACCGGCGCGAGGCCGGCTCGGCGGGCAAGGACACGCGCGGCATCATCCGCGTCCACCAGTTCGACAAGCTGGAGATGTTCGTCTACACCCGGCCGGAGGAGGCGGAGGCCGAGCACGAGCGCCTGCTCGGCTGGCAGGAGGAGATGATGCAGGCGCTGGGTCTCAGCTACCGCGTCATCGACACCGCGGCGGGCGACCTCGGTTCGAGCGCAGCGCGCAAGTACGACGTCGAGGCCTGGATCCCGACCCAGGGCCGCTACCGCGAGCTCACCTCGACCTCGAACTGCACGACCTTCCAGGCTCGCCGCCTCGACATCCGCTACCGCACCGAGAGCGGCAAGACGGCGCCGGTCGCGACCCTGAACGGCACGCTGGCCACCACACGCTGGCTGGTCGCCATCCTCGAGACGCACCAGCAGGAGGACGGGTCGGTGCGCGTGCCGGAGGCGCTGCGGCCCTACCTCGGCGGACTGGAGCTGCTGGAGCCGACGCGTTCGTGAGCGACGATTCCCGCCTGCTGATCGCGCTCGACGTCGACGGCACGCTGATCCATGAGGACGAGACGGTCGGCGACGCCGTGCGTGCCGCCGTGACCCGGGTGCGCGACGCCGGCCACGAGGTGATGCTCGCCACCGGCCGCAGCTGGGAGACGGCGCGGCCCATCCACGAGGAGTTCGGCCTCACCAGCGAATACGTCGTCTGCGCCAACGGCGCCCTGACGATGAAACGCGACGACACCGTCGAGGGCGGTTACCGGCGCGAGTTCATCGAGGTGTTCGATCCGACCGAGGTGCTGGAGACCATCCGTCCGCACCTCCCGAGCGGCAGCTTCATGGTGGAGGGGCCGACCGGGTTCCGCCGGTACACCGAGGGAATGACCGACTGGGAGCTGGTCAACGCCGAGCAGGTGCCGTTCGAGGAGCTGCTGCAGCATCCCGCGACCCGTGTCGTCGTGGTGTCGCCCGAGCACGACACCGAGGAGTTCCTCTCGATCGTCGACCGGATGGGCCTGCAGCGGGTCAGCTACGCCATCGGCTGGACCGCGTGGCTCGACATCTCGCCGGACGGCGTGAGCAAGGCCACGGCGATGGAGCGGGTGCGGCACGCGCTCGACATCCCGCGGTCGCACGTGGTCGCGGTCGGCGACGGCCGCAACGACATCGAGCTGCTCACCTGGGCGGGCGCCGAGGGCCTCGCGGTCGCGATGGGTCAGGCGCCGGACGAGGTGAAGGCGGTCGCGACGCGGTCGACAGCGCCGGTCGTCGACGACGGACTCGCGCAGGTCCTCGAAGCGCTCTGACCCGCGTCCCTCGGCTGGCGTCCCTCGATCCGGGGCGGCCAGCGGGCGGAACGACGCGCGCTCATCCAGAGCATTGCCAGCCTCCCGTGCCACCCTTTAAGACGGCGTGTGCTCCTTTCCGGGCGCCCGCCTGTGAACGTGCGCACACCCGGCCGGAAGGAAGTGAATGAGCGAGATGCACACCCGCGCGCAAGCGCGAGCGCAGGAGAAGGCGGCAGGACCAGCGGTCCGCCACGGTCGACTGAAGCAGCACCATCCGCTCAAGGCACTCCTCAAGATCTTCGTCGCGGTCGTCGCCGTCTTCGGCGTCACCGGCGTCTCCCTGGCGGCCTACGCGGCGGTGGATGTGGTGTCCAGCGTCAAGAAGTCGGTCAAGCTGGTCGACGCGAAGGGCAAGGAGACGACGCCCGGCGTCGGCGCCATGAACGGTGCGTTCAACGTCCTCCTCGCCGGTAGCGACAGCGGCGGCGGCAACAGCGCCTACGGTGATCGTGAGGAGAACCTCAACGACGTCACCATGCTGCTGCATGTCTCCGCCGACCACCAGAACGCGACCGTCGTCAGCTTCCCGCGCGACATGTTCGTCTCCATCCCGTCCTGCCCCGACCCGAAGGGCGGCAGCTTCGACTCGATGAGCCGCCAGAAGATCAACAACTCCCTGAGCTACGGCGGCCTGGCCTGCACGGTGCTCACTGTCGAGAAGCTGACCGGCCTCGACATCCCGTACGCCGGCGTGATCGAGTTCGACGGCGTGATCGAGATGTCCAACGCGGTCGGTGGCGTGCCTGTCTGCGTCGCCGGTGACATCGAAGACCCGTACACCGGACTGGATGTGAAGGCCGGCCAGAACGTGCTCGAGGGCTCGCAGGCCCTCGCCTTCCTCCGCACCCGTCACGGCGTCGGCGACGGCTCGGACCTGGGCCGCATCAGCAACCAGCAGGTGTTCCTGTCGTCGCTCGTCCGCACCATCAAGAGCGCCGACGTGCTGAGCAACCCCGTCAAGCTGTACGGCTTGGCGAAGGCCGCGACGAGCAGCATCACGCTCTCCGACAGCCTCAACAACCCGACGACGATCGTCTCCATGGCCATGGCGTTGAAGAACATCGACATCAGCAAGGTCGTGTTCGTGCAGTACCCGAACCACTATGTGGACGGCGGTGTCGCTCCGACGACGGATGCGGCGGACCAGCTGATGAGCGCCCTCCAGAACGACCAGCCGGTCACCCTCACGGGCGACACCGGCGTGGGCTCGGAGGCCGACCCGAACGCTCCGGCGACGCAGACCCCGGCGACCCAGGCTCCGGCGACGCAGGCGCCCGCCACCCAGGCTCCGGCGACGCAGGCTCCGACGACCGGCACCCCCGACGCGGGCACGGGCGGCGGCGCGGTCGAGCTCCCGTCGGACGTGCACGGGCAGACGGCGGCGCAGTACACCTGCTCGAAGCCGTTCACCGAGTGACCACCCGAGTGATCACCGCCGCCCGGGTTCGCTAGAATCGGGCGACGCCGGGTTCTCCCGGCGCCGGGAGGGCTGTCCGAGCGGCCGATGGAGCCAGTCTTGAAAACTGGTGGGCAGAAATGTCTCGTGGGTTCGAATCCCACGCCCTCCGCAGCGATCGTCGGTCACTCCTGGTCGGCGATGACGATCTGGACACCAGCGGCGCGCAGGCGCTCGAGTTCGGTGGGGTCCGCGCTGGAGTCGGTGATGAGAAGTTCCACCTGGTCCATGTCGGCGACCTGCGCCATCGCGACATTGCCGATCTTGGAGCCGTCGGCCACGACGACGGTGCGCTGGGCCTTGACGACCATCGCGCGGTTGGTGCGTGCTTCCGTCTCGTCGTGGGTGGTGACGCCGGCCGCGGCGCTGACGCCGTCTGCACCCAGAATGGCCGTTCCGACGTTCACGGCGTTGAACGTGCTCTCGGCGAGAGCGCCGACGAGCTCCAATGACTGGGGGCGGAGAAAGCCCCCGGTCATCGCGAGGCGCACGTCGGCGTTGCTGGAGAGCAGGTTCGCGATCGTCAACGAATTGGTGACGATCGTGATGTCACGGTGGTTCGCCAGGGCGCGCGCCACACTTGCGGTCGTCGTCCCTCCGCTGAGCGCCACGACGTAGCGCCCGGTCGGGAGCCGCCGCACCATCGCACGGGCGATCGCGCGCTTCGCCTCCTGGAAGCGCGTGTCGCGCAGAGCCACCGGGATCTCGTGGCCGCCGCGCTCCAGAGCCGTAGCACCGCCGTGGGTGCGGACGATGAGGTTCTGGTCCGCAAGGTCGGAGAGGTCCCGGCGCGCTGTCGCCGCCGAGATCCCCAGGCCGTCGGAGAGGTCGGTCAGGCTGATCGTGCCGCGCTCCGTGATCATGTCGAGGATGGCGACGAGTCGCTCGGCACGTCGGCCGGTGCTGACGCGTGCAATCAGGGATTCGGTGGTCGGGGAGAGCATCGGGAGCCTTTCCGGGCTTGACGTCGAACGGACTCCGACAGCGCAAGCGATCAATCAATGTGAGCACTTTAGCCCCAAATCGCTCATTCTGTTGCGCGAAGTTGACACGGTATCGCAGGATCGCGTCATGCCACAGATCGTTTTCCTCGGCGCGGGCAGCGTCGTGTTCACTCGCCAGCTTCTCGCCGACCTGTACCGGTTCGACGACCTCCCGAGCCTGAAGATCGTGCTGCACGACATCGACGCCGAGCGGCTCGAGGTCGCGCGCGGTACGGCGGAGCAGGTGGCTTCCCGCTTCGGCCGTGCGACCGAGATCGTCGCAACGCTCGACCGCCGCGCGGCCCTCGTCGGAGCCGACTTCGTCATCAACATGATCCAGGTGGGCGGCATCGACGCCACCCGCATCGACCTCGAGGTGCCGGCAGCGGCCGGCCTGCTCCAGACGATCGGTGACACCACCGGCGTCGGCGGTGTGTTCCGCGGACTGCGCACGTTCCCGGTGCTCTCCGGCATCGCGGCTGACATGACCGAGCTGTGCCCGGACGCGTGGTTCCTCAACTACACGAACCCCATGGCGATGAATGTCTGGTGGATGTCGGTCGTCGCCCCGCAGATCAAGACCGTCGGCCTCTGCCACAGCGTGTACTGGACCGTGCACGACCTCTGCCGGCTGATCGGGGTCCCGATGGAGGGCACGCACTACCGCGCCGCGGGGGTGAATCACCAGGCCTGGCTGGTCGAGTGGTCGCGCGACGGCGAGGACCTCTACCCCCGGCTGCGTGAGGCGATCGAGCGCGACCCCGAGCTGCTGCGCCGCGTCCGTGTCGAGATGTTCCGTCGCATCGGCTTCTACCCGACCGAGACCAGCGAGCACTCCTCCGAGTATCTCGACTGGTTCCTGCGGTCGCCCGAGCAGATCGAGCGGTTCCGCCTGAACCCGCTGGAGTACATCGGCATCTCCGAGGAGAACGTGGCCGAGTTCGTGCACGCGAAGGCAGCGCTCGCCGCCGGGGACGAACTGGAGCTGGAGGAAGGGGCCGCGGAGTACGCGCCGCAGGTCATCCACTCGATCCTCACGGGGACCGAGCGCATCATCCACGCGAACGTCGTCAACCGCGGACTCATCGACAACCTGCCCCAGGGTGCGGTGGTCGAGGTTCCGAGCCGGGTCGATGCCGACGGCGTCCACCCGCTGCCCTTCGGGTCGATCCCGGTGCAGGGCGCAGCACTGAACCGCACCTACCTCTCCGTCGCCGAGCTGACCATCGAGGCGGCGCGAACCGGCGACCCGGAACTCGTCCGCCGGGCCGTGCTGACCGACCCCAACGCCTCCTCGACGCTGACGCCCGAACAGATCTGGGCCCTGTGCGACGAGCTCACGGCGCGGCACGCACCCCTGCTGCCGGTCGCGCTGGGCGGCACGCTCGCCGAGTCCCGCTGACCGACCGGCGGAAACGATCAGCCGAGCGGACCACACCGACCAGCACCACCTGTCCAGTCGATCGTGCCGGGTTCACCCGGCACCGTCATCCTGCAGAACCCGAGAGAGGAACAGACGATGAAGTCCCCGTCACGAAAGCGCATGCTCCGAACGACCGGCGTGGTCGCCGCCGCGGCCGTCCTTGCCGCCCTGGCCGGATGCAGCGGCTCACAGGGCGCCACGACGCTCGATCCCAAGGCGAAGACGACCATCCAGGTGTGGTCGGGCCAGGCCGACGCCGCGGAGAAGATCATGGAGTCGCTGGCCGCAGAGTTCGAGAAGCTCCACCCGAACGTGTCGATCGACCTCTCGCCGGGCGCCTCGTCCACCGACCAGCTGCTCCAGAAGCTCTCAGCCGGCTTCGCGGGCAACCAGTATCCCGACATGTCCTACGCCTTCGGCTCGTGGGCCGGGCAGCTCGAGTCCACGGGCCGGACCCTCGACATCACCGACGAGGTCAAGAAACCCGAGGTGAAGTGGGACGAGTTCACCACGGCCGCCCGCGGGACCGCCCAGCCGAGCGGCAAGAAGACCATCGGCTTCCCCGCAGTCGTCGACAACATCGGCCTCCTCTACAACAAGACCCTCTTCGACAAGGCCGGTCTCGCGTACCCGACGGACGACTGGACCTGGGACGACTTCCGCGAAGCCGCGAAGAAGCTGACCGACAGCGCCAACCACGTTTACGGCTACGGATACTCGGTCTCCGGCAGCGAAGAGACGACCTGGCAGTTCTGGCCGCACCTGTGGCAGTCCGGCGGCAGCATCGTGAACAAGGATGCGACGAAGGCCGAGTTCGCGTCGCAGGCCGGTGTCGACTCGCTCACCTTCCTCCAGAAGATGGCGATCGACGACAAGAGCGTGTACCTCGACCAGACCGACACGAAGTTCGGTCAGCTTTTCACCAGCAACCGGATCGGGATGATCACCTCCGGCCCCTGGCAGCTGTCCGACCTGAAGACCGGGGGAACGAACTACGGCGCCGTGCAGCTCCCCGGCACGAACGGCGACCATCAGACGGTGTCCGGACCGGACATCTGGGCGCTGTTCGATCACAAGGACAAGAACCGCGCATACTGGGCCACCCAGTTCGCACAGTGGCTGACATCGGCCGAGCAGGACGAGCGTTTCAACGTCGCCCTGGGCAACCTTCCCCTGCGGTCCTCCGAGGCGGGATCCGACGCCGTGAAGGAGGAGGCGAAGGCCTTCCCCGGCTATGAGGTGTTCGTGGCGAACTCCGACAACGTGAAGAACACCCGGCCGACCACCACCGGCTACGCGGGCCTCTCCGTCGCGATCGGCAAGTCCATCTCCCAGGTGCTGCAGGGCGAAGGACAGCCCGGGGATGCGCTCAAGCAGGCCGCCCGCGCTGCCGACGTCGCGCTGAACAAGAAGTAGGAGCGGCCATGGCAGACAGCATCGCGCCGGCAGCGGCGCCGACCAGGTCCCGACGGCCGTCGGGCCCCGGGTGGAAGGCATCGCTGACAGGATGGGGGTTCGTCGCCCCGGCGACCGTCATCATCCTGGGTCTCTCCATCTTCCCGGCCCTGTGGGCGTTCGTGCTCTCACTCCAGAGCTGGGACGGCTTCAGCGAGCCGACCTGGGTGGGCGCCGACAACTACACCGCTCTGATGTCGGACGCCGATTTCGGCAATTCCGTCCTCAACACGGTGGGGTTCACCCTGCTGTTCGTGCCGGCGTCTGTGCTGCTCGGGCTGTTCCTCGCGGTGGCGCTGAACCGGCGGATCCGGTGGATGGGGTTCTACCGCACCGCGATCTTCGTCCCGTTCGTCGCGTCGGCGGCGTCCACCGGCATCCTGTCGACCTACCTGTTCAGCCCGCAGTTCGGCCTGGTCAACAACGTCCTGCGCGTGCTGCACCTGCCGCAGCAGGGGTGGCTGGACGACCCGCATCAGGCCATGCTCGTGATCGCGATCATGTCGCTGTGGGGGTCGGCCGCGTTCACGACGGTCATCTACCTGGCAGCGCTTCAGGATGTCCCTGCCGACCTCATCGAGGCGGCCCGCATCGACGGCGCCAACCGCTGGCAGACCTTCTGGCGCATCGTCTGGCCGCAGCTCGCTCCTGTCACCGTATTCGTCGGCATCTGGCAGACCATCCAGGCCATTCAGCTGTTCGACCTCGTGTACACGACGACCCGTGGCGGCCCGCTGGACGCCACACGGACGATCGTCTACTTCCTCTACGACAAGGCGTTCCACGCCCTGCAATTCGGCTACGGGTCGGCCGCCGCCTACGTGCTCTTCGCGGTCACCCTGCTCATCACGATCGGCGTCGTCGTCTTGCAGCGGCGACGGGGCTCGGAGGCGTTCTGATGGTGACGGTACTCGATGAGGTCTCCCAGGCCTCGACACAGATCGCGGGGGAGACCGCTCAGCGTCCCGCGAAGCGGTCACGGATGAGCGGGTGGCACTTCGTGCTGCTCCCCATCGCGATCCTCTTCCTGGTGCCCTTCCTGCAGATGGCGCTGGCGTCCTTCTCGCCGGCGAAGGAGCTGGTCGCCTTCCCGCCTCCGTTCATCCCGTCCCACTTCACGCTGGACGGGTACGCCAAGCTCTTCGGCCAGACCGACATCCTCTTGTGGCTCGGCAACACCGTCGTCGTCTCCGCGACGGCGATCGTCTCCAACCTCATCCTGTGCTCGCTCGCCGGTTACGGATTCGCGAGGCTGCGGTTCAGGGGCCGCAACTTCGGGTTCCTGATGATCCTCGCGACCATCATGATCCCGACACAGCTGCTGATGATCCCGACCTACATCCTGTTCGCGAAGCTCGGTCTGCTGAACGGGCTGGGCGCGGCCATCGTCCCCTGGTTGGCGACGGCTTTCGGGATCTTCCTGATGCGGCAGTTCTTCCTCACCCTGCCGGCCGAGCTGGAGGAGGCCGGTGCGATCGACGGCTGCAACCGCTGGCAGATCTTCTTCCGGATCGTGCTCCCGCTGGCGCGACCCGCGCTCGCGACCCTCGCGATCTTCACCCTCCTCGGCGCATGGAACGACCTCGTCTGGCCGCTCATCGCGATCAACAACACCTCGTCCTTCACCCTGCAGCTCGGCATCGCGAACTTCCAGGGCGCACACCAGACCGACTGGAGCCTCATCATGGCGGGCAATGTGATCGCCACCCTGCCGCTCATCCTGTTCTTCCTGTTCGCTCAGCGGCAGTTCATCGCGACCATGACATTCTCGGGACTGAAGGGATGAGCCGGACGACGACTCGTGAGCTCGTCGACGATGCGGTCTCCCGCGACGGCGCCGTGCTCGCGTTCAATGTGATCACGCTCGAGCACGCAGAAGGCATCGTCACGGGCGCGGAGACGGCCGGCACCCCGGTTCTGCTGCAGCTCAGCGAGAACGCGATCCGGTATCACGGCGGTCGGTTCGCGCCGCTGCTGGCGGCATGCGATCGCCTGGCGGACGAGAGCGCGGTGCCCGTCGGCCTCCACCTCGACCACATCCAGGACGCGCAGCTCAGCGAAGAGCTCATCTCGTTCGCGGGAGCCCTCGGCGCGACCTCCATCATGGTGGACGAGGCTCACCACGACTACGCACAGAACGTCGCCCGCACGGCAGCATCGGCCCGGCGCGCGCACGAGCGCGGGCTGTGGGTGGAGGCGGAGCTCGGAGCGATCGGCGGCAAGGACGGCGCGCACGCGCCCGGGGTGAGGACCGACCCCGCCGAAGCCGCCTCGTTCGTCGAGGCGACCGGCGTGGACGGGCTGGCCGTGGCGGTGGGCTCGTCGCACGCGATGACGACCGCCGACGCGCGGCTCGACCTCCCGCTGATCTCCGAGCTGGCCCGCGCGGTCACCGTGCCCCTTGTGCTGCACGGGTCCTCCGGTGTCCCCGTTGAAACGCTCGCCGCGGCCATCTCCTCCGGCATCCGCAAGGTCAACGTCGGCACCGCGCTCAACGTGGCCTTCACCGGCGGGGTCCGCTCGTTCCTCGACTCGGACTCCGCAGCGAACGACCCGAGGCGCTACCTGGCTCGAGGCCGCGACAACATCGCCGAGACGGTGGCCGCGCTCTGCGGGCAGCTGGTCGCGCCGGTTCCGACCACGTACGAGGGAGCACGATGAACGACCACCTGTGGGACACGATCCGGAGGCACAAGGCGGGAGAACCGGTGGGGATCTATTCGGTCTGCTCCGCCCATCCCGTCGTGCTGGAGGCTGCCATCGCCCAGGCCTCGGCCGACGCCGGATACGTGCTCATCGAGGCGACCTCCAACCAGGTCGACCAGTTCGGCGGCTATACCGGTATGCGACCCGCGGACTTCCGCGCGCTCGTCTACGCGATCGCCGACGAGCAGGGCTTCCCGCACGAGCGCATCGTGCTCGGCGGCGACCATCTGGGACCGAACCGGTGGCAGCACCTTCCCGCCGAGCAGGCCATGGCCAACGCCGACGCCCTCGTCGCCTCCTACGTCGAGGCCGGGTACACCAAGATCCACCTCGACTGCAGCATGTCCTGCGCCGGCGACCCTGTGCCGCTCGGCGACGAGCTCGTCGCGTCCCGCAGTGCGCGTCTCCTCCGGGTCGCGGAGGAGACTGCCCGCAGCACGGGGCAGTGGGGCCGCCAGCTGTACGTGATCGGTTCCGAGGTGCCTGTCCCGGGAGGTGCGCACGAGACCCTCGACGAGCTCACGCCCACCGCCCCGGAGGCGGCGCGGGAGACGCTCCGTCGCCACCGTGAGGCGTTCGAGGCTGCGGGTGTGCTCGACGTCTGGCCGCGGATCGTCGCGCTGGTCGTGCAGCCGGGCGTCGAGTTCGACCACCTCCAGGTCATCGACTATCAGCGGTCCCGCGCGGAGGCGTTGAGCGAGGTCCTCGACGGCGAGCCGGGCATGGTCTTCGAGGCGCACTCGACCGACTATCAGCTGGAGTCTCGGCTCAGCGAGCTGGTGCAGGACCACTGGGCGATCCTCAAGGTCGGGCCCGGCCTCACGTTCGCCATGAGGGAGGCGTTGTTCGCCCTCGCCGCCATCGAGGACGAGCTGGTCCCTGACGCCGAGCGCTCGAAACTGGTCGAGGTGATCGAGGGGCGGATGCTCGCCGAGCCCGGATACTGGCAGAGCTACTACGAGGGCGACGCCGACGAGCAGCGGATCGCCCGCCGCTACAGCTACAGCGACCGGCTGAGGTACTACTGGTCCGATCCCGCGATCGAGGAAGCCGAGAGCACGCTGTACGCCAATCTCTCGCGGCGGCCCGTTCCGCTCCCGTTGATCGGACAGTTCCTGCCGGACCAATACGCCCGGGTTCGTGCGGGCGAACTCGAGCCGACACCGCGTGCACTGGTGCTCGACAAGATCCGCGACGCCCTTCGGCCGTACGCCGCCGCCACCCTCCGACCGATCCACGCTTTCTCAACAACCGCTACAAACCAGGGAGACCTCCTTGCCTGAATCACGCTCCGTCACCACCGAACGCGCCGAGAGCGAAGGCTCACGGTTCACCGTCAGAGAGATCTGCCACCAGCCGGAGGTATGGCACCAGGTCGCGACGGGCATCGCGGTCGATCGGTCTCGCATCGACGAGTTCCTCGCACCACTGTTGGCGCGACCCGATCTGCGCATCGTCCTCACCGGCGCCGGCACCTCCGCGTTCGTCGGGGGCGTCGCCGCTCCCGAACTGTCCCGCCTCCTCTCACGGCGCATCGAGGCGATCGCAACGACGGACCTCGTGTCCAACCCGCGTGAGTTCCTGGCTGAGGACGTGCCGACACTCCTCGTGTCGTTCGCCCGCTCGGGCAACAGCCCGGAGAGCGTCGCCGCAACCCGCTTGGCCGACGAATGCCTCAGCGACGTCAGCCACCTGATCGTGACGTGCGACCCCGCGGGTCAGCTCAATCAGGAGCACCGCGACCTCGAGCATTCGTGCGTCCTGCTCATGCCGGCCGGCGCCAACGACCAGGGCTTCGCCATGACGTCGAGCTTCACCTCGATGCTGCTGTCCGTGCTCCTGGTGTTCGGCGGCGACGCGCAGACGGTGGAGCCCTTGATCCGTGCGGCCGAGGGGCTCGTCGGCCCGGGCTGGGATGCGATCGCCGACCTCGCCGCCCCCGACTGCGACCGCGTCGTGTACCTGGGCAGCGGACCGCTGACGGCGCTCGCCCGCGAGTCCGCGCTCAAGCTCCTCGAACTCACCGCCGGGCGGGTGGTGAGCCACTACGACTCGTCGCTGGGTTTCCGGCACGGACCGAAATCCGTGCTCAACGACCGGACCCTCGTGGTCGTCTTCCTCTCTTCGGACGAGTACACGCGACGGTACGACCTGGACATCGTCGCCGAGCTCCGCGACACCATCGACCCGGCACGGGTCGTCGCGGTGGCCCCGGACGGCGTCGTCGCGCAGGGAGGCCGGCCGGTCACGTTCGACGGGCTCGACGGAGTGAACGACGCGTACCTCGCGAGCGTGTACGTCGTCGTAGCACAGATCCTGGCCCTGTCGTTCGCGCTCCACGTCGGCACGACTCCGGACAACCCGTTCCCGGACGGGAACGTCAACCGCGTCGTGAAGGGCGTGCGGCTCTACCCGCTCGGCGGCGACGGAAGCGGGCGCGGGTGAGCATGTACCTCGGCATCGACGGAGGCGGCACGAAGACCGCCTTCGTTCTGCTCGAGTCCGACGGCACAGTGCTCGCCCGCTCCCGGCAGCCGAGCAGCGACTACTACCGGCTAGGGGTGGAGACGGTGACGCGGACGCTCGCGAACGGCGTCCACGACGTGTGCCGGCAGGCCGGGATCGACCCCGGTCAGCTCGATTTCACCGTCGTCGGCATGCCGGGATACGGCGAGGTCGGCGCGGACGTCCCGGTGCTCGACGCCGTCCCGAAGTCGGTGCTCGGCAGCGACCGCTATCTGTGCGTCAACGACATGGTGTGCGGGTGGGCCGGGTCGCTGTGCGCCGCCGACGGTATCAACGTCGTCGGCGGCACCGGGTCGATGACGTACGGCGAGCGTGAGGGAGCAGGCGTGCGCGTCGGCGGCTGGGGCGAGGTGTTCGGCGACGAAGGCTCGGGCTACTGGATCGCCACCCGCGGCCTCAACGCATTCACGCGGATGAGTGACGGCCGGCTCCCTCGCGGTCCCCTGCACGAGCTGCTGCGGGAACGGCTCGGGGTCCGAAACGACCTCGACGCGATCGGCCTGGTGCTCACCGACTGGCAGAAGGAGCGGACACGGATCGCCGCGCTGTCGACGACGGTCGCCGATGCCGCCGCCGCCGGCGACACGGTCGCCGCACACATCCTCGCCGACGCCGGGGCGGAGTTCGCCGAGATGGTCGACGCCACCCGCGTCGCGCTCGGGTACCCGGACGGCGAGACGATCCCCGTCTCCTACTCCGGGGGCGTTTTCCGCTCTGAACCGGTTCTCGCGGCTTTCGGGCGGTCGCTCGACGAGCTGTACGACGGCTACGACCTCCGTGTCCCGGCCTTCGAGCCGGACATCGGCGCCGCGCTCTACGCCGCGAAGGTCTCCGGAAGCCCTCTGAGCGACGATGCGTTGCGCCGGATTCCGCGGCGATGACCTCCTCCCACAAACCTCCTGAAGGGATGACCACATGACCGACCTGAGAATCGGCGTGATCGGCTATGGCAACCGCGGCGAAATCGCCCGTGAAGCACACCGCCCGGGCCGTGGCGCGGCCGTCGTCGGCATCTGCGATCGCGACGACGGCGCTCGTGCTCGCGCTCGTGAGGACTTCGCCGATGCGCTGGTCACCGGGAGCTTCGATGAGCTCCTGAGCCTCGGTCTGGACGCCGTCATGGTGCTCACGCCGGACGACCGGCATGCTGACGTCGCGATCCCGGCGCTCGAAGCAGGAGTGGCGGTGTTCTGCGAAAAGCCGCTGGCGACATCCATCGAAGACTGCGACCGCATCCTCGAGGCCGCCCGCAGGACCGGTTCGCGCCTGTACGTCGGGCACAACATGCGTCACATGCCCGTGATCACGCTGATGCGCCGGCTGATCCTCGAGGGCCGCATCGGCGAAGTGAAAGCCGTCTGGTGCCGGCACTTCGTCGGAAACGGGGGCGACTACTACTTCAAGGACTGGCATGCGGACCGGTCGAAGTCCCTGGGACTCCTGCTGCAGAAGGGCGCTCACGACATCGACGTGATCCACTGGCTCGCAGGGGGGTACTCCAGCAGGGTGCAGGCGATGGGCGCACTCGCCGTGTACGGCGCCCTGACCGACCGCCGGGACCGGTCGGGGGAGCGGATGCAGGACTGGTTCAGCCTCGAGAACTGGCCGCCCTCCTCGGCGGAAGGCCTCAACCCGGTGATCGACGTCGAAGACATCTCCCAGGTGAACCTCGCGCTCGACAACGGTGCTCTCGCCTCCTACCAGCAATGCCACTTCACGCCCGACTACTGGCGCAACTACACCGTCATCGGAAGCGAGGGACGCATCGAGAACTTCGGCGACACGGCCGGCTCGGAAGTGCGACTGTGGAATCGTCGGCACGAGGGCGCAGCCCCAGCCGACGAGACCTTCATCGTCGACGGTGGGATCGAAGGTCACGGAGGCGCGGACGCGCTCATGATCTCGGAGTTCCTCGATTTCGTGCGCGACGGCGAGGACACCCTTACGTCACCCGTGGCCGCGAGGAACGCGGTCGCCGCCGGTGTGACGGCCACGGCATCCTTGCGTGGCGATGGCCGTACGCTCCCGGTGCCCGCGCTGAACGACGACCTCATGAGCTATTTCGCTTCGGGTCAGCGCCCTCGCTGAACGGAGTCAGCCCAGAGGATGACGAGATCGCTTCGCCGCCTCGGCCAGACTGAATGAATGAGTGTGTCGTCCCCTGGCGTGATGCGCCGCTGGGTGTTCCCCGTCCTTCGCCTCGTCGTCTTCGCGGCAATTGCCGCTGCGCTGGTGAAGCTCGCGTTCTTCAGCGGTGCGACCGCCGGCGCGGACGGGATCAGTCCGACGGGAGTCGTTTCCGAGCCGACGACGACGGTCGCGAGCGGGTCGATCCGCAACGACCTCACTCTTGACGCGACCGTGTTCGCGGATGCGGCGGCCCCGGTGCGGGCCACCGCGGCGGGCGAGGTGACGAAGGTCGCCGTGGCGCAGGGCGCTGCGGTCGACGCCGGAACCCCCGTGGCGGTCGTCAAGCAGCAGCTCGCCACGCCCGCGGCGGACGGCAGTCCGCGGTACGGCACGGTGACGATCACCGCGGGAGCGACCGGGACGGTGTCCGCGGTCGACGTGCTCGTCGGTCAGCAGGTCGCCGTAGGCGATGTGCTCGCCCAGGTGGCTCCGCCGACGTTCAACGTGACCGGGTCGATCGCCGCCGTTCAGCAGTACCGTCTGTTGAGCAAGCCGACGGAGGCGAAGGTGACCATCGCGGGCGGGCCGGCGCCATTCACGTGCACCGGCCTCAGCGTCACCGCACCGCTGGCAGGCGCGAGCGCCGGGTCCGACGGATCGGCGCAGGCCCCGGCAGCATCCACGGGCTCGCCCTCCGGGTCGGGATCAACCGGCGGCCCGAGCGTGCGTTGCGCGGTGCCCGCCGATGTGACGGTCTTCGCCGGCCTGGCGGCCAAGCTGACCATCAGCGCCGGCTCGGCCGACGACGCACTCCTTGTTCCCGCGACGGCCGTCGAGGGAGCCGGTGCGGCCGGGACGGTGTACCGGCCGGCCGCCGATGGAGGCGCTCCGACGGCCGTGAAGGTGCAGTTGGGGATCTTCGACGGTCAGCAGGTGCAGATCGTCTCCGGGCTGAAGAAGGGCGACGAGATCCTGCAGTTCGTCCCGTCCAAGGTCGACGAGCAGGCGGCGGCGAACGGTATCAGCGGCTGATGGCGATCCTGGTGCTCGACGGGGTCACCCGCGTGGTGGAGATCCCGGATGCCGAGCCTCTGCACATCCTGCGCGGGGTCGACCTCGTCGTCGACGCCGGCGAACACGTGTCGATCGTCGGCCGGAGCGGGTCCGGCAAGTCGACGCTGCTCAACATCCTCGGGCTGCTCGACGAGCCGACGGGCGGCAGCATCCGGTTCGATGACGTCCAGGTGCAGCGGATGTCGGCCGCGGAGCGGGACAAGCGCAGGGGCCGGGAGGTGGGGTTCATCTTCCAGCAGTTCAATCTGCTCCCCGGCCGCACGGCGGCCGAGAACGTCGCGACCCCTCTGCTGTATGCCGAACCGCACCGGTTCTGGCGTCGCCGGCGTCTGGCGCTCGAAATGCTCGACAGGGTCGGGTTGGCCGACCGGGCCGACTGGCTGCCGAGCAGACTCTCGGGCGGCGAGCAGCAGCGCGTCGCGATCGCTCGGGCACTCGTCCGCGAGCCGCGTGTGATCCTCGCCGATGAGCCGACGGGAGCTCTGGATGTGGAGACGGGTCAGGCGGTCATGGGGCTGCTCGACGGCGTGGCCCGCGACAGCAGGGCCGCCCTCGTGACCATCACGCACGATCCGCACATCGCAGCCCTGGCCGACCGCCGCCACCGGCTCGACGGCGGCGTCCTGCATCCCGACGAGGTCGAGGCCGTCCGGTGAGGGCCTTGACGTCGGTCTACAGCGTCCTCGTCGAGGCGTGGTCGGAGTTCCGGGTCTACCGGGCGCGGGTGCTGATGGCGATCGTGGGTGTCGCGGTGGCGATCATGGCGCTCACCTCCATCGCGGCCATTTCGGCGGTCGCTCAGCAGGGCGTGGTCGAGGGGCTCGAACGCGGTCAGGGGAGGCCGGCGATGATGAACATCAGCTTGCCGTACTCCGAGGACGGCCGACCGCTCACCACGGATGAGGAGTTCGCCCCCCTGGTGACCGACGCGCTCGCCCGGTACCAGGTGAGCTACTCGACGCGCCAGGGATATGCGCAGCCGGTCGTGCGCGGGCTGTCGCCGGACGCCAACCTCAGCGGCCAGCTGGTCGATCCGGACTACGCGGTGATGTTCCGCACCCGGATGGTCTCCGGGAGCTGGTTCTCCGCACGCGATGCCGACCGGCTCGTGCCCGCGGTGGTCATCAACGAGGGCCTATGGCGTCTGCTCGGCTCACCCGACGTGGCCTCGCACCCGATGCTGCACCTGATCAGCCCGGCATCCGTCGACGCGGTGGTCGTCGGGGTGGCCGCGGGAGGGGACGAGCACCTGGCGCAGCTGTGGATGCTCTACGACGCCTACCGGGCGCTCCAGCCTCCTGGCACGGCCGAGGGAGACGTGGGCTCGACGCAGTACTTCGCCTGGGTGCCGCCCGAGGCCGCTGAGTCGCTGTCGGAACGTCTTTCCGCCGACCTCTCGCGCGCTGTCGGCAATGGCGCAACGGTGAGCGTGAACCGACAGGACTATCAATCTGTGGACGGCCCGGACCCGCTGCTCTTCCTGAAGATCGTCGGCGGCGCCGGCGCGGGCCTCATCCTGCTGCTCGGCGCCCTGGGGCTCCTGAACATCTCGATGGTGACCGTCCGAGCGCGCATCAGGGAGATCGGGATCCGGCGCAGCTTCGGCGCGACGGCGGGTCGCGTGTTCGCCGGGGTCATGATGGAGAGCGTCGTCGCGACCGCCGTGGCCGGAGTCATCGGGGTGATGGTCGCGATCCTCGCACTCGAGAACCCGGTCGTCACCGGCTTCCTGCACCGCCAGGGCCTTCAGGACGTGCCGGCGTTCCCCCTCTCCGCCGCGGCGTTCGGGATGCTGATCTCCGTCGGCGTCGGCGCACTCGCAGGGCTCTTGCCCTCCATCGTCGCCGTCCGGGTGCGGCCGATCGACGCCATCCGGTATTGACCGGGCTCCGTCTGGTCTCCCGCGGCGCGAGACGCCGTACAGTTGCGGGATGAGCGTCCACCTCGTCGGCGGCGGTGCACTGGAACCGTCAGATGCGCCGCTGTACGCGCCCTTCCTCGCTGAAGCGGCCGCGCGTGCCCACGCTGCCGGACGCGCGGTGCCTCGGGTCGCGATCGTCTCCATCCATCCCGGCGGTCCGGAGCGGGCCGAGGTGCTGCACCGCGTGCTCGCGGCGGCCGGCGAGGTCGACGTACATGTGACGAGCTCGTACGGCGGCGAGGAGCTGTCGCCGAGCGCGATCGCGGAGGTCGACGGCATCCTGGTCGGCGGCGGCATCGTTGAAGCCGTGCGGGAGGGACTCGAACCCCTGTTCGGCGAGCTCCGCCGCCAGGTCGCAGCCGGCGTGCCGTACCTCGGCGTCTCGGCCGGCGCGATGGTGGCCGCCGAGCGAGCGCTCGGCGGCGGTTCCCGCATCCACGGCGTGCTCGTCTGCCCGGAGGATCCGTCCGAGCCGGGGATCGAACTCGAGGTGGAGCCGGGCATCGGTCTCGTCGACGGCTCGGTCGACCCGCACGTGGCACAGCGCGGCACACTCTCGAGACTGGTCGCCGCCGTGGAGTCCGGGCTTACCGACGGTGCGCTCGGCGTCGATGAGCGCACCGTGTTGATCGTCGGCGATGGAGGCCTCCGGGTCGTGGGCAGCGGCAGCGTGTGGAGGGTGCGGTCGTCCGGCGGCGGCGGAGGCGGTGGCGTGTCGGTGTCGATGATCGCCGCAACGACTGGCGAAGCCCGCTAGCGCCTCGTCGCCCGTACGCCCGGGTCGCTCACGGGCGCAGCAGGGCCGGCAGGAGGACGTGGTCCACGAGTTCGGTGACGGCCTCCCGATCCAGGTACTGCTTCCGGAGGACGACGCTTCCGAATGCCGCGGTCGGCACGATGCCCGCGATTAATCCGACCGGAACATCTCTTCGGACCGTGCCCTCCGCCATCCACCGCTCGATGACCGCGGCCAGTGCCTGAACGGGCGGCTGGCCGACCTCCCGGTACGCCGCCTCGTACAGCGCCGGATCGCCGCCGATCGCACTCAGCAGGCTGGCGAGCACCCGGCCGGAGCGCTCGTCGGACCCGGCGAAGTGCAAGGCTGCGGCGAGCAGATCGCCGCGCAGCGAGCCCGTGTCGGGTGGCGTCGATCGGGGCTGGGACGCCCGGACTGCGGCGACGATGAGGTCCGCCTTCGTCTCCCAGCGGCGGTAGATGGCCGACTTTCCGCAGTGCGCCCGCTCCGCGACCGCTGCAATCGTCGTGCCGCCGTAGCCGATCTCGATGAGTAGATCCTGCGTCGCCGAGAGGATGCGGGACTCCAGCTCCAGATCGCGCGGCCGGCCCACCGGGTTCGCAGACGTGTCGGGCATAGGAGGCCATTGTACCTTTCGGGAATTGACGGTACCGTAACTCCATTACGGTACCACCCGGAACCGTAAACCGAACTGCATGGAGGTACTCATGACTACGCAGACCCTCACCCCGGTGGCGTCCGCATCCAAAGTTCGCGCGGCGATCATCCTCATCGCAGCGACACTGATCGCGATCGGCCTGAACGCCGTCATCGCGTCCGTCGCCCACGCGTTGGGTGTCTCGTCCGCCTACGGCCCGCTGACCGTTCCCGCCTACGCGTCGATGACCGTGCTCGGAGTCGTCGCAGGCTGGGCGGGATGGGTGCTGATCCGTCGCCGCGCCCGCAACCCGCGGCGTGCACTGACGATCATCGTCCCGATCGTCGTCGTCGCGTCCTTCGTGCCGGACGTCCTGCTGGCAGTCCTGCGCTTCGTTCCGGGAACCACGTCCGGAGCAGTTCTGGCGCTCGCGCTCATGCACATCGTGGTCGCAGGCCTCGCCATCCCCGCGTACGCCCTGGCCTCCCGCGGCACTCCGGCTCGGCGGTCGTGATCGGCAGGCGGCTCTCGAATGCAGTGACGTGACACGGCGCTGACACCGGAGGGAAAGCGTTAGGACTCCGGCGCGCGCCGTATGGATCGCGTTAGGACCGCCGTCCTGCGCTCCCCGCCGCACTTACATAGGTCCGGGGTTCTGGCGTGCCGCCAGTCCTCACCGCCCCGCCGGACATCGGCGCGGCGGTTGACCCGGATGGAGTGATTCCGTGTTGGACCTCATGTGCGTTGTGGGCATCGTCGCGCTGGGCGCGATCGTCGCCCTGGTCGGCCGAGGGGTGGAGAAGCTGTGATCTTCTTCGACCTGCTGGCGGCCGCGGCGGCCCTGGCCTCGGTCGCGTACCTCGTGTACGCCCTGCTGAAGCCGGAGAAGTTCTAGCGATGCCGGATTCGATGGATACGTTGTGGCTGTTCGTGGCCTTCCTCGCCACGCTCGTCCTCCTGCTCGGCCTCGCTTACCGCCCGCTGGGCGACTACATGGCCGCGACCTTCACCACCCGCACAGATCTGAAGATCGAGCGCGGGTTCTACCGGATCATCGGAGTCGACTCCCGCGTGGGTCAGAGCTGGCCGGTCTACCTGCGCAGCGTCCTCGCGTTCTCGATCCTCGGCGTGCTGCTCGTCTATGCACTGCAGCGTGCGCAGGCCGTCCTCCCGTACTCGCTGGGGCTGCCCGCGGTTCCCGAGGGGTTGTCGTTCAACACCGCGATCTCGTTCGTGACCAACACCAACTGGCAGTCCTACTCGCCGGAGGTGACCGTCGGGTACACCGTGCAGATCGCCGGTCTGGCGGTGCAGAACTTCCTCTCCGCGGCCGTCGGGCTCGCGGTCGCCATCACGCTGGTCCGCGGGTTCGCCGCCCACCGGTCCGGCACCATCGGCAACTTCTGGGTGGATGCGACCCGCGCCGTGCTGCGCATCCTGCTGCCCCTCTCGGTGGTGTTCGCGATCATCCTGATCGTCGGCGGCGTCATCCAGAACTTCAACGGCTTCACCAGCGTGAGCACGCTGACGGGCGGATCGGCGACGATCCCCGGCGGACCCGTTGCGTCGCAGGAGGTCATCAAGCTGCTCGGGAACAACGGCGGAGGGTTCTTCAACGTCAACTCGGCGCATCCCTTCGAGAACCCCACGGCGTGGACCAACCTGATCGAGATCTTCCTCATGCTGTTGATCCCCTTCTCGCTGCCGCGCACCTTCGGCCGGATGGTCGGCGACAACCGTCAGGGCTACGCCATCCTCGGTGCGATGTCCGCGATCTTCCTCGTCTCCCTCGTCGCGCTCACCCTCTTCGAGCTCCAGGGCGCCGGGACGGCGACCCACGCCGCGGGCGGTGCGCTCGAAGGGAAGGAGCAGCGGTTCGGCATCCTCGGATCCACCTTCTTCGCGACGACGAGCACGCTGACCTCCACCGGCGCGGTGAACTCGATGCACGACAGCTTCACGCCTCTCGGCGGGATGATGACGATGCTGAACATGATGACCGGCGAGGTCGCTCCCGGCGGCATCGGCGCGGGGCTCTACGGCATCCTGATCATCGCGATCATCTCCGTCTTCCTCGCCGGCCTGATGGTCGGTCGCACCCCGGAGTACCTGGGGAAGAAGATCGGGTCGCGGGAGATCAAGCTGGCCAGCCTGTACATCCTGATCACGCCGACACTGGTGCTGCTCGGCACCGGGCTCAGCTTCGCCATCCCCGCGATCAAGGACAACGTCGAGAAGGTCTCGATCTGGAACCCCGGGCAGCACGGTTTCTCCGAGGTGCTCTACGCGTTCACCTCCGCGGCGAACAACAACGGGTCGGCCTTCGCCGGACTCACCGCGAACACGCCCTGGCTGAACGCCGCGCTCGGCACGGCCATGTTCCTCGGCCGATTCTTGCCGATCGTGTTCGTCCTGGCGCTCGCCGGCTCGCTGGCGGCCCAGGACAAGGTGCCCGCCACCACCGGCACCCTCCCGACGCATCGACCCCTGTTCGTCGCCTTCGTCGTCGGCGTGGTCCTCGTCGTCGCCGCACTCACCTACTTCCCCGTTCTCGCGCTGGGTCCCCTGGCGGAAGGGCTTCACTGATCATGTCCACTCTCACCGACACCGCGGAGGACCGCGGCCAGAACCAGCCCCACGGCGGAAAGGCGCCCGGCGCCAAAACACCGACCGGCGCGTTCGGCATCCGGCAGCTCTGGGCCGGGCTCCCCGGCGCGTTCCGCAAGCTCGACCCGCGCGACATGTGGCACAACCCGGTCATGTTCATCGTCGAGGTCGGCGCTGCGCTGACCACCGTCCTGGCCATCGCCGAGCCGTTCCTCGGCCGGCAGACCTCCGGCGGCACGGTCACCACGCTCGCCTTCACCTGGGCGATCGCCGTCTGGCTGTGGCTCACCGTGCTCTTCGCCACCCTGGCGGAGTCGGTCGCCGAGGGCCGCGGCAAGGCCCAGGCCGCCAGCCTCCGCAAGACGCGGACCACGACCGTCGCCAACCGGGTCGCCGACTACGACCCCGAGTCGGATGGTGCGGCGCTCGCCGCAGCCGTGGCCCAGGTCCCCTCGGCCGAGCTGCGCCTGGGGGATGTCGTGGTCGTCACGGCCGGGGAACTCATCCCCGGCGACGGCGACATCGTCTGGGGCATCGCCTCCGTCGACGAGTCGGCCATCACGGGCGAATCCGCTCCGGTGGTCCGCGAGTCGGGCGGCGACCGCAGCGCCGTCACGGGCGGCACCCGGGTGCTGTCCGACCGGATCGTGGTGCGGATCACCAGCAAGCCGGGGGAGACCTTCGTCGACCGGATGATCAAGCTGGTGGAGGGCGCGGCACGGCAGAAGACGCCCAACGAGATCGCCCTGAACATCCTGCTCGCGGCGCTGACGATCGTGTTCGTCGTCGTCGTCCTGGTGCTCGGCCCCACGGCCGGGTTCGCGGATGCCGCACCGAGCGTCACGGTGCTGGTCGCCCTGCTGGTGTGTCTCATCCCGACGACGATCGGCGCGCTGCTGTCGGCGATCGGCATCGCGGGGATGGACCGCCTGGTGCAGCACAACGTCCTCGCGATGTCGGGGCGTGCGGTGGAGGCGGCCGGCGACGTGACGACGCTCCTCCTCGACAAGACCGGCACCATCACGTACGGCAACCGCCAGGCTGCGGATTTCACGGCGGTGGAGGGAGTGGACCAGCGTGAGCTCGTGAAGGCGGCTGCGCAGGCATCCCTGAGCGACCCGACCCCGGAGAGCTCCTCGGTGGTCGCGCTCGCCGAACAGCAGGGATTCGTTCAGGCCGGAACCCTCGACGGCGTTGTGGTGCCGTTCACCGCGCAGACCCGGATGAGCGGCGTCGACTTCGCCGACGGGTCGCAGGTGCGCAAGGGGGCGGCGTCGATGGTCGTCGCGTGGGCGCAGGAGTCCACTCCCGTCGCCTCCTCGATCCTCAGCGATCTCGACGAGAAGGTGCTGCACATCTCCGAAGCCGGCGGCACCCCGCTGGCGGTCGCCACGAAGTCCGCGACGGGCGAGGCCACCATCCTCGGCGTGATCTATCTGAAGGACATCGTCAAGGCGGGGCTCACCGAGCGGTTCGCGGACATGCGCCGGATGGGCATCCGCACCGTGATGATCACGGGCGACAACCCGGTGACCGCCCGCGCCATCGCCGCGGAAGCCGGTGTCGACGACTTCCTGGCCGAGGCGACCCCCGAGGACAAGCTCGCTCTCATCCGCAAGGAGCAGGAGGGCGGCAACCTCGTCGCCATGACCGGCGACGGCACGAACGACGCCCCGGCGCTCGCGCAGGCGGATGTCGGCGTCGCGATGAACACGGGCACCTCGGCGGCGAAGGAGGCGGGCAACATGGTCGACCTCGACTCCGACCCCACCAAGCTGATCGACATCGTCCGCATCGGTAAGCAGCTGCTCATCACCCGCGGCGCGCTCACGACGTTCTCGATCGCGAACGACGTGGCGAAGTACTTCGCGATCATCCCGGCGATGTTCGTCGGGGTGTTCCCCGGGCTGCAGGCGATCAACATCATGCAGTTGCACTCGTCGTCGTCCGCGATCCTGTCCGCGGTGATCTTCAACGCGATCATCATCGTGATCCTGATCCCGCTCGCACTGCGCGGTGTCCGCTACCGGGCCGCCTCGGCCTCGGCCCTGCTGCGCAGCAACCTACTGATCTACGGCCTCGGCGGCATCATCGCCCCCTTCATCGGCATCAAGCTGATCGACCTGGTCGTCAGCCTGATCCCCGGATTCTAGAAATCAGAACGGAACTCATCATGAATGCTTCGACACGGGGAACCGGGCGCCAGTACTGGGTCGCCCTCCGGGCACTGCTCATCTTCACCGTCGTCCTCGGCGTCGCCTACCCGCTGGTGGTCACGGGGATCGGCCAGCTCACCCTCCCCGCGCAGGCGAACGGCTCGACCGTCACCGCGCAGGGGAAGGTGGTCGGCTCGAGCCTGATCGGTCAGTCCTTCACCGACAAGAAGGGGAACCCGCTGCCGCAGTGGTTCCAGTCCCGGCCGTCTGCGGCGGGCGACGGGTACGACGGCGGCGCGTCCAGCGGCAGCAACCTCGGACCGAACAACCCGGACCTCCTGACGTCGATCGACGAGCGGGCGAAGGTCATCGAGAAGGTGGACGGCGTCAGCGTCGGCCGGATCCCGCCCGACGCGCTGACCGCATCCGGCTCGGGATTGGACCCGCAGATCTCGCCGGTGTACGCGCTGCTCCAGGTGGATGCGGTGGCGAAGGCCCGAGGCATCAGCGCGGACCGGGTGCGTGCCCTCGTCGAGAAGCACGTCCAGCAGCGCGACCTGGGCTACCTGGGGGAGCCGACCGTCAACGTCCTGCAGCTGAACATCGCTCTCGAGGCGATGGCGCCGTCAGAATGAGGGTATGACTGCCGCCGACCAGCTCCTGGACCGCTTCGTTCGCACCGTGGATCGGGAAGGGCTGGGCGCGTACGGCGCCCACGCCCTGGTGGGTGACGACGAGGCGGACCACCGCTGGCGCAGCGACGACCGGGTGAACGTGTACTCCGTATCGAAGGGGGTCAGCGCGCTGGCCGCGGGCATCGCGGTCGACGAAGGCGTGCTGACCCTCGACACGACCGTCGCGGAGGCGCTCCCCGGGCTGGAGCTCGGCGACGGGGTAGGAGCGGTGTCGCTCCGCCACCTGCTGACCATGTCGAGCGGCATCGATTTCCAGTGGTTCGGCGACCAGCCGGTGCCGGGCGCCGACCTGGCGCAGGAGATGCTCCGCCTCCCGACCCGCGGCCCGGGGGAGCACTTCCTCTACTCGGACGCGAGCACCTACGTTGCCATGCGGATGCTCGGCGCTGCCGTGGGGGACGTGCGCGACTGGCTGCTCCCGCGGCTGTTCGAGCCTCTGGGCATCGACAACCCGCAGTGGATGAGGTGCCCGCTGGGCTGGATCGTCGCGGGCAGCGGCCTCCAGCTGCGCACCGAGGAGCTGACCCGCATCGGCCGTGTGCTGCGCGACCGCGGCGAGTGGCGCGGATCGCGGATCGTGAGCGCCGCCTGGATCGACGGGATGCACGCGGACTGGCGCGACACCGGCAGCGACGGCACCTCCGCCCACTACGGGATCGCGACCTGGGAGGGCCCGTCAGGCCTGTGGCGATTCGATGGACGGTACGGGCAGTACGTCGTCGTCGACGACGCGCACGGCGCCGTCCTGACGGTGACGGCTCACGAGGAGTTCCGGACCGGCCGGCTGCTCGAGGTCGCGCACGAGGCGCTCCTCGGCTGACCATGTGGCGACCGGGTAGTGTTTCGAGCGTGCCCCACCCGGAGCACAGAGGGAGAGGAATCGCATGACCGACAGCCCCGTACCGTCGTTCGAACTGCTTGCGGCGCAGCTGCTGGAGGACCCCGACCTGGACGTGTCGGTCACCGCCACCGGACTCCACGTGCACGGCCGCCTGTTCGCCTACCTGGACGGCACGGACCTCGTGGTCGACCTCCCCACCGGCCGCGCCGACGACCTGATCGGCCGCGACGTCGCCACCGCCGTCCCCGCCGGCCGCAGCGAGGCCAAGGGCTCCTGGGTGCGCATCGCCGACACCGAGGACTGGCCGGAGCTCGCCAGCGAGTCGCACCAGTTCGTCGGCGAGCCCGCCGTCGGCCACGACTCCTGATCCGACGATGACCGACCCGGTCCCTCCCGCCGCCGGCTGGTATCCGGACCCCTACGGGTCCGGCGCGCTGCGCTGGTGGGACGGCTCCCGCTGGGGCGACCAGCTCGCACCGGCAGCGCCGTCTCCGTACGCGGCGCCGTCTCCGTACGGGCCCCCGCCGCGCCGCCCGCTCGCGCCGGGCACCCCGGTGTACACGGTGTGGATCTGGCTTGTCGCGGTCGCACCGGTGGTGACCGGACTGCTGTTGTTCCTGTTGCACCCGCAGGCGATGTTCCGTACCGCGCCCGATGGTTCCGGTGTGGTGCTGACGGACCCGTTCGCCCTTCTCGGCGGCCCGCTGTATTTCGTGGTCATGGGTGTGAGCTGGCTGATCTCGGCAGCGACGATCGTCTTCTCCTGGCTGGACTACCGCGAGCTCGTCCGACGCGGAATGGAGCGACCCTTCCACTGGGCGTGGTCGTTCCTCGGGATCGTCTACCCGATCGGCCGCAGCGTCATCGTGCGCAAGGTCGCCGACGGCCGCGGGCTGGCGCCCCTCTGGGTGGCGATCGCGGCGTACGTCGTCACGATGGTCCTGGCGACGGTCTGGTCGATCCTGCTCGTCAGCGAGATCCTCGGCACCGTGACGCAACACGTCCCCGTCGGCGCCTGAGAGAACCGTGTCCGGGCACCCCCGCGGCGTCCGTTATGATGGCTGTCGTGCGTCCGTTCGCGGTCGCGCTGGAGACGTCGCATAGTCAGGCCTAGTGCACCACCCTGCTAAGGTGGAGTCCCCGTAAGGGGACCGAGGGTTCAAATCCCTCCGTCTCCGCTCGAGGGCTGTTCCAACGATTCGGGAAATCTGTCCTAACAATTCAGCCGGTCGAAGAACCCATCCCTGACCGGCATCTCGGTGGTTGACGCGCCGAGTTCGCGCCGCGAGCACAGAAACCCTCGCCGTGCGTGGGCTTCTCGTCGGCGCCCGGGGGACCATTTCAAAAGCCGGTGCAGACCCGAGGCAGGAATGCCTAGACCTAGTCAGTCTCCATCGACTGCCGTCGCGCGGTCACCATAGCCCCCAACGTGGGACGCAGCAGCTGTCGGAGGTAGGCCATGACGATCGAGGCGCCGATGAGGACGATGCCGAGTGTGGGCACGATGGCTCCGAGCACGCGCACGAGGATCTCCATGAATGAGAGCAGGCCATTACTTACTCCCCCGGCCGAGTTGCTGGAGTCGGCGAGGTAGTAGCTGAGGCTCGGGACAAAGATCCCGAGCAGCGCGCCGACAACGGCCAGGCCGACGCCCCACCAGAGGACGACATTGGGTCGAAGCTTGGATGAGTTCATCGTTTCGGTCTCCTCCTACTCGGGAGCCGGCTCGCCAGGTCTCCGGCGAGCCGGCTCCTTTCACCATATGTGGGTCAGGCGCGCCAAAGGTATGCAGCCCCGGTTACGCCGGACAGTGAGAATCCCTGCATCTGGGTGTAGGCCAACACGTTGCCCCACGGAACGCTGTAATCCCCGCCAGAGCAGCCGGTCGAGTACCAGGCTGCTGCGTGACTGGAGTTGTAGCCGCGGCCGTTCGTGCACAGCTCGACGTCCGAACCGTTCTCCCAGTGGTACTGGCGGTTGTACCCGTTGTATCCGGCAACCGCGCACCCCTGAACGCTCGTCCACCAGGTCCCGGGTCCGGCGACCGAACGCACCGTCTCCCCGCAGCCAGACATCGGCGCCATGACCTTTCCGAGGGTTTGGGTCTTGCCTGCCCGGTCCGCGGCCTGGACATCAGCGATGACCTTCGGAGCGTCCCCTGCCTTGACGTTGACGACGACCTCGTGGCCGGACGGAACAGCGATCACCAGCGGACCGGAGAACGTCGACGGGTCCAGGGCGACTGCAGGCGGCGCTGCGTCTGCAGTGGCCGCTTGAATGGCTGCTGCCGGCGCTGGTGCGGCATTCGCTGCGGGCGCGATCGCCAGCGTGCTGATCGTTGCCGCCACGACGGCGACACCAAGGGCGAACTTCCTCGTTCTTGCTTGCATTCCTTACTCCTTAAAGTCCCGCGCAGCATCGACCGCATCGTGAGCTGCCGCTCCCGAGCGAGACCCCCATCACATCCAGCGACCGAACCCCCGCCGGTCGACTTACGGAACCTATCGTCAGGCTATGGATCACAGTCGCCGAGAACGAGTCCTGTGAAATCAGTTCGCTTTCGCTAGACTTCGCCGTCTACCCACTGGCCCATTCGAGAGTTATTCTGGAAGAGAGGAGGACGAATGCGTCCCACAATTTGGGTTCTCATTGGGCTTGTGCTCGCGGCTGCGCTGGCGTCTTGGGCTTTTGTCGCGGGCGCGCCGACGGGCCTCTATCTCACGATCTCGTTCTGGACCATCGTCGCGATCGGCACGACCATCCGAATCATTTCGGCGGCGCGTGGCCGGAAGGTCAAAGCTGCCGCCCAGCCTGTCGTCGACGGCGTCGAGACATGGGAGAGCTTGTACCTTAACCATCGACCACCCCGCCTAGCCACGGTCGAGTCTCCCCCATACACGGTCACCGAGCCGACAGAGCTCAACTCGCGGAGTGGAATCGACCTCGACCGGAAGCGGGCAGAACTCTAGCGCCAGCCCACGAGCGAGGCCCTGAGCTTGCGATTGCCTGCGGCAAGGCCCGACGGCGGGCCGGCATCGAACGCCCGCATCGGCAAGTAGGTCAGGCGTGAACGAAGCGCACCAACCCGCGCGCCCCGGTCGCTGTTGTGTTGTTGGGTCGTGCCATCCTGGGTGAGTGGCCCAGCTTGTGTACATCGACGAGACAATTTCGAACGGCGAAGATCGGCTTCCGAAATACCTGACCGTCGTCGGCGTCGCGGTCGAGGAGGACTCCGTGCGTGCGCTCGCCGAACGCATGAGGGCGGTTGTACATCACCATCTTGGGTGGCTACCCCACGACTTCGAGTTTCACGCTAACGAGCTCTGGGGCGGCGGCGGCTATTGGAAGGGGAAGTCCCCGACCGAGCTGCTGGCGGTGTTCGACGACGTGATCAAGGTGTTGCTCGACCTCGACATTTTTGTCGTGCACGCGACGATCGACATCCCGGCGCTGCACCAAAAGTATCTCGGCCATTTTGACGACAATGCCTATCTTTTGGCCTTGCAGTTCATGTTGGAGAAGCTGGACAGCTATCGTGCTGGCCAGCCGCTCCGGATCCTTATTGCAGACCAGACTCAGGAACATCAACTCAGGGCAACGGATATGGTTGGCGAGATGCAATGGAGGCCGCTGGGCGGCGAAGTCCCGGGGAGGCTGCTGTCAACAGTCATCGATTCCATCCATTTCGTGGACTCCAAGAGTAGCCCTGGTGTTCAGCTCGCTGACTGCGTTGCCTACATCATCCACAGAAACCGGCGGACAGCATATGAACACCCGGCCGCTAAGGCCGCGGTGCAGCGGCTGTCGGCTGAAATCGATAGCAAAACACGTACCTGGCGAGCCGCGTGGCCGTGAGGTTCACGTCGCCAGCCGGGAGTCCTCGTCGTCCCCTTAGTCACTTGTGACGTGATGCACTGTTCGACGGAACCATCTAGTGCCGCGACATCATCCTGTCGCGCTCGGAGGGGGCCGTCTAAGAAGATGTCCGGGACATTCTTCTCGCGACGACGCTTTACCTTGATTTCCTCAAATGGTCAGCGGTCGAGGTCGGATCTGAGTGAACTGACCAGTGCGAGAGGCCTGGACCTGGCCACTCCCGCCGAGTATCGCCACTCCCGGTCGGGACTCTCCCGGAGGCGCTGAAGCTCACCAGTCCGCGGTGAGGGTACGAGGTGATCTTCACTGTTGTATGGTCTTGCGCTTGCGAATACGGGCTGAACGAGGCGCGAACAAGGAGATGCTCGGTGTACACGGAGGCGGTCACCGGTTCGTATTCGATCTTGGGATCGAGGTAGATGATCTCCTGGTCTCCGACGGCTAGCGCTAAGTCTGTGATCAGACGGCCATCTGAGTCCGGATTCTTGTCGACGACAGTCCACCATCCTCTTCTAGCAGTTCGCGACCTTCTGGAGTTGGCCGTCGATGGAGGACGTTGCCCATTTCAGTGATGAGAAGCGGCCGGCCCTCACGCGCGAGCAGTATGAGGACAACGAGGCTGGCGCGGTCGCCGATATAGGGTGGCCTTCCACCGTTGCGTTTTCCGGCGAGCTGACGTTCTTCAGCTGCCCACGCCTTGATGTCCTCGAGGATGCCAGTGGAGCCGACCGGCCGGTCGGCCAGTTCGACATCCTCCAGCGGATACTTCGAACTCGGGCCGCTGTACTCGAGAATCTCTCGGTCCGTGAGAGCGGCGCCGTCCCAGTCGTCGAACATGCCGATCGTGCGGCATCTCCGACAATCTCTTCGTGGAAGTCGCCGATTGGTCGTTTGGTGAGTCGGTTGGCGTACACCGTTAGCGACTTGATGGACTTGTGCCCGGTGAGCTGCAGGAGAACGTCGATCGGCAGTCCGCGTTCGAAGTGTTCGATGATCCACGTTGCTCGCATCCACTGGGGCGCGGGATGTGGTTCTGACGGCTCGAGGACGCCGTGGTTCAGGATCACTCGTGTCGGGACCCAAGAACAGCGATTGACAACAAGCTAGGCAACGTCAGCACCCGCTCGGCGGCGAAGTTCTTGGAAGTCGACCACACGCACCTGCGTCGAATACTCGCTGGTGACTCCTACCCGGACCTCGTTTTTATCGTCCGCATGGAGTCCAAGCTCAACAAGGGTCTGTGGCCCGGACGGGTTCGGTGACAGTTGCGGGCTGGCTCTCAAGTTCCGTAGCATCTCGCCATGACTGGGGCTGACTGGGACGTCGTAAAGAACGTAGCGACTGTTGTGATCGCCTCGCTCGCCCTGCTTGTCTCTGTTGCTGTTGCGGTCCAAGCAAGCAAATGGCGTCCAAGGCCTTATCTCCAATTCAGGTTCGACCAGACCGCAGGACACATTGAGCAATTAGATCTCGACGGCTTCTTGGACCGTGCCCACATCGCGACCAGTGGTGTCGTCATGGTCAACATCACGGACTTCTGGAACCAGCCGACCGACTCAGAGCAGGTGATCCCCGGGTATCACGTCACCGTCGCAAACCACGGCAGCGGACCCGCATACGACGTTGAACTGCACATCGACATCCCAGGTGAGACGTCCTCCGCGCGAATGCTGCTCGGAGACATTGTCGTCGTTCGGAAAACTGTCCTGAAAGAAGGCGAGGAGGCCGCCTTCGTCATGTCTGATGACATCAAGTACGGGACCTCCTTCGCGGGCCGTCGACGGTGGGAAGGGTTGGAGGTGTGGGGCATCGGGGTGGAGTCCGATGGGGTGAAGCAAATCGGCTGGCTGACATGGCGGGAACCGCCTCGCAATAAGAAAGTGCGGAAACGAAAACTCGAATATCCGAACGGCAAGAGGATGGGGGAGTGGGTGTAAGCCCCTCATCGCGGCAGAGTTGCCTAAGACGCCCACCATGGCACGTCAGCGTCCCTCCCCGCATCGACCCGGACTGTGCGCTCCCCGCCAACGAATCGGCGCCGCACTGTCGGCGACTCGGGTCGTGAAGAGCTGACACTGCGGGGTTGGGTCGGCAGGCTGGATGGTGTCTCGACGGCCTCCGTGACGCAATGGTTGCGGTCACGATCTCGGCAGACGGCCATACAGCGGTGCGATTGTCCTTGACCGCTGATGAGATGGAGATCCTCGACAGCGAGAAGTCGCTCAGCGCTGTGTGATGACGTCAGACGAAACGGTGAAAGAGGGGTCGGACGGTCTGTCCGGCCCCTCTTCGACTCGCTGGGGCTTGATGAGAGCGGCGCCCCTTTCGCCTGCCAGTGCTTACTGTCGACAGCGCATCCACGGACCAAATCGCAGGAGGATCGTCGGCTAACCGCTCGAGCGCAGCCGGGTCACGGGGCGGCGTAGCGGCCTCAGCGATTCGTCATCTGTCCGGGAACGAAGCGTAGATGAGCTCCGGTTTCGTCGGGTCGCCCTCGAACTCGCAGATCCACACTTGGGGCTGGCCTCCCTGATTGTTCCCGACGGAGGACGCGAAGATCGCTACGTGACCCGCGCCGTTCTCCTGAGCGTCTCTCAGGGTGTCGGGAGTGAGGGGCCCGAACTCGGTGACACCAGGACTGGTCTGCTCCCAACTCGCGTACTGAGTTCGAACTGCTTCTTGACACATGTCTCGAAGCTGAACGGCATCGAAGCCCAGCACGGTGTAGTCGGCCGTCGACGGTGCCGACGTCTCCGTCGGCGTCGGGGTCGGGGTCGGAGCGGGGGTGACGGACGGAGGCTCCGTGTTTCGAACCTCCGGAGTCGCGGTGTAAACCATCGGCGCCGTGGTGGGCGTGAGCAGGTGGGCGTTCAGCGCGTAAGCGACACCGCCACCGGATACCAGAAGCGCCGCGATGACCAGACCGACGATCAGCGCCACGCGCTTGCGGGTACTGGTTCGCCCGGCTCGGTCCGCGCGTGCGGCCTCCACGATGGCGTTCCTCCAGGCCGCACTTCGGCCACTGTCGAAGCGGATGTCGTCATTCATCGGAAGTCTCCTTCCATCGAGACAAGCGGGGTCGTTTCATGGAGCAGACCGGCCAGCCGGGCTTTGGCCCGCGAGAGGCGTGACTTCACGGTGCCGGGAGGGATCTGCAATACCGCTGCGGCGTCGGCCGTGCTGAGCTCCTCGATGACGCACAACGAGAGGATGTCCTGATCTCTCCGCGACAAGCGCGGAAGCGCCGACCGCAGAGCGCTCCGCCGCGGGTCGGAATCCAGCCGGTCGTCGACCGCGTTGCTGTGATCCGGTGCGTTCTCCTGCTTGGGCAGAACCGTGAGCACGTGTTGGTAGCGGCGTCGTGAACGGGAGAAGTTCCGGCTGACGTTGTTCGCGGTCACCAGGAGCCACCCGATGACCGAGCCGTCGACATCGCGCATCACCTCGCGCCGCCGCCACGCCTCCAAGAACACCATCCCGGTCACGTCCTCGGCGTCGTGCACCGACGGAGTCAGACGCAGGGCATGGCGGAACACGCGGTCGCGGTGCAGGTCGAACAGGTCGCCGAACGCGTCCGGATCGCCCTCTCGAGCGCGCGCCAGCAGGGCCGGCTCATCGATGTCATCGCTTCTCACATCTCGATAATGTCCGAACCCGTGAAACGGTTCCCGCGACCCAAGCGCCTGTCTGCATCCACAGCCGCCCGCTCAGCGCGTATACGTCTGCGAGGCGTCTCGACGTGCTCAGGAGTAACCGCAAGCTTGGGCTCCCTCAACGTCGCGTTGGTGTTTCTTCTGTGTGTCGGCCGCGCTTCGGAGACGAGCCGCCCCCTACGATGCCCCTGTGTCCCGTGACTTCACTGACGAGGAGCGAATACTCCTCCACTTCCTCACGACAGGCGAGGATCCGACAGCGAAACTCGCACGGGTTCAAGTTGGCGCAGCCAAGTTCCTTGATTACTGGGGTGCGCATGATCAAAGCTTCGAGATCGAACCGGGGCCGGATGTCACCCCGCTGCCAACCGGAGACGGAATTTACAGGCCCTCAGACAAGTACTTCACCTTGGCGTCGGGCGAACAAGGTGGCTTGATGCTGTGGGTCACGTCCGGCCTGATCACTTCGCTTGAGGTCTACGGATATGGGGACGAGATACCGAGACTGCCTATTCCCGACGAGATCGCAGACACGCCACACCTTCGCTGAGACGCCTTCACAACGTCCGCAAATCGGTCGACCAGCGGGATGCGGAACGGGTCAGCCGGCGGAAAGCAGACCGAGCAGATCCATGTGCTTCCACTCGCGAGCGATGTCTGCGGCGGATTGACCATCGTCGTTGAGCGCAGTGCGGTCGGCGCCGTCAGCGATCAGCGCCGTCGCCGCTTCCGTGTTGCCGGCCTGGGCGGCGTACATGAGGGCTGTCCAGCCATCGCTGTCTCGGTGGTCGACGTCGGCACCGGCGGCGAGGAGACGTTGAACGGAACCTGAAGTGCGACCACCAGCTGCCGCAGCCAGGGGAACCTCGTCCGTGCCCGCGTTCGGGTCGGCTCCGGCGTTGAGGAGGAACTCGAGTCCGCGTTCGTCTCGATCTGCGGACGCGATCGTCAGAGGGGTCCTTCCGAAATGGTCCATCGAATCGACGGTCGCGCCGGCCGAGATCAGGATCGCCATCGCCTGCACCTGCACGCGCCTGGCGGCCGCGTGGAGCGGGGTCTCCGCATCGTCCGGATCACGCGCGTCGACGTCTTCGCCGGACGCGATCAACGCAGTCAACTCGTCGAGCCGGCCCAGCTGGGCGGCCCGATGAAGTGGTGGATCGTCGGCGAGCCACGCATCATCCCACCGTCCCCACCGCCCGGTGTCGGGACGATCGGACAGCTCGACGAACTCGTCCCACGTCGCCGGCGTTCGCTCGACTTCCGCGTCCCCGAACATCACGGCCAGTTCACCCGTCGGGCTCACCAGCACTTGGAAGCGGTATCGTCCGTCATCGAGAACGTCGAACTCCTGCGAGAGGAGTTCCGTCGAGCCGTCGAGGAGTCTCAGCGTCTCCACGTCGTCGGCGTCGTTCGCGAGCGCCGTCGCGCCGAAGAAGCGCAGAGTTATCCGGGCAAGACTCTCGAGCGCGTTCTCGGTGATGAAGGACAGCTCTGCGACACCGTCCGCACCGAGGCTCCATCGGCTCACGCGTCCGTCGTGGACACTCATATCGAGGAGAGAACGTACACCGGCCGGCAGGGTCGACTGGATGCCGTCGATGTACTCGTTGTAGGCGACCAGGCGCGCGAGGTCTTCCTCGGAGTCCAGGAGAACCGAGTCGACCCCGTTCGCGCGCATCGCCACGATGGCCGAGTCTAGCGAGATGCAGCGGTCGGAGTGCTCGCTACGGCGATGCCACCGGCGCGCCCCTTGCCACTCGCCGGCTGGAGGCCGACGGTGGGGATGTGATCCGGATCGGCTCGATCGTGTGGGGTGCTCGGGATGTGCCGTGCGCTGTCGAGTTCTGGTGCGCGGCGCTCGGCTACAGGCCGCTCCGGGAACCCGACGACGATTGGGCTCTGCTGGGGTCGGCGGAGGGCAGCGCAGACCGCGCGACGGGTCCCCAGCTCGCGATCAAGCAGGTCGGCAGCGAGGCGAATCAGAGTCCGCGGCATCACCTCGACCTCTACGCATCCGATCAAGCCGCTGAGGTTCAGCGGCTGATCGGGCTCGGTGCCCGGGAGGTCGACTGGGACTACGAGGACGATGCGGACTATGTCGTGCTGGCCGACCCTGACGGGAATCGCTTCTGCGTCGTCGACGCCGGCGAGAAGGCCCTGTGAGGACAGACTCAGCCCGTCCCGCGACTCAGCCTGCGGACATCAGTCGGTCGCCGTCCAGGCGCACCAGATAACCGCCCGCGAAGAACCAGGAACCCGGATTGGGGGCCGTCGAGCTCCACAGCTTCGCGCCCGACTGCCGGTCATAGGCGACAAGGTCGCCAGTCGGTTTGTTGGAGAAGACGTACGTGTTCTCCGGGCCGAAGAAGAGTGAGGAACCGCTCGGGACATCCGGCAGCGGCCGGGAAGCGCCCGTCGACGCTGCGAAGGTGCAGGTCCCGGTACCGTCGTGCTGGACGATGATCGCGTCGTGCTCACTATCCAGGTAGACAGTGACCAGAGGCGTAGGTCGCCCAGCGCCGGTCACCAGACCGCAGCGAGTCGCGGCTGCCGTCCAGAGGGCAGTCCCGGAGCTGGAGTCGATAATGGTGAGCTCCGATGTGGACACGACAGCGATGAGATCCGTCGCGCCGGAATACCTCGTGTCCGCACCGGGAGTCCCGGTCAGCGAGCGGACGACGAAGGTGTCGGAGTCCGAGGGTAGCTGCTTGACCCAGGTCGTCCCTCCCGAAGAGTCGAGACCGGTCAGCTCGACGGGCAGTCCAGAAGCGTCGTATTTCGACACCACAGCCGGGTGGGTCTCGGTGTTCAGGAAAGCGTTGATGCTCCATCCGGAATCCAGCCCTCCCGTCTCGAGATCGATGCGCCCGTACTCGTACGGGTATCCATTGGGGTAGGGCTCGTTCAATTGGATGCTGACAGGGAGGAAGTCGGACTCTCCCGCCGGCGGGTAGACCCAGGAGGACTTTCCAGAGATGGCCGTGGACCATCGAGGCGTCCGAGCGTCACGAGGATCGACCCGGACGATCGCGCCGGGAGTGGTCATGACGATGTCCCCGGAATCACCCGGCACGGCCACCGCGTTGAGGACGATGTCGGCCTTCTGGCCCGCGAATTCGCCCTCAGTTCTCCCAGTGGCCAGGTCGATGACCTCGTGCGGTCCGTCCCCCAAGATCTGGTCGGCGACGAGAACCCTTCCCGACGTGCCGAGCACGATCACGTCGACGTCGTACATCGGCGCTGCACGCCAGCTCCACTCACGCGACCAGATGGCCGTACCCCGCTGGGTGTCGACAAGCGATAGCGAGACGTGCTGCAGGTCGTCCTCACAATCGGGGCTGCCGTCGCCCACGACGTGCGCTCCCAGCTGGACGAGGGCCAGGCCGTCCGCGATGTCGTAGATGTCGCGCTGCTCGCAGGATCGTCCCGTGCCGGGGAGGTCGAGGGACCACGAAGCCGCTCCGAGCTGGTCGACGTCGTGCCGCTGGATCGGCGTCGTCTGAACGACGATCGGGCGACTCGTGGGCGTCGGGGTGGACGTCGGCGTCGGAGTCGGGGTGGGCGTGAGAGTGGTGCTCGGGGCTGGCGGGGGCGGGACGTCCGGCGACCCGAAGTGCAGGGCGCCGCTGAGTGCGAGCGCGGCGGTTCCACCCGCGAGGAGAGCGGCCGCGCCGACGAGGCCCGCGACAACAGCGAAACGCGTGCGTGAAGGACGTGGCGGTGCAGTGGCGACCGTCTCGTGGAGGATGTCGCGGAGGATGGCGCTGCGCGCCGGGTCGAAGGCGGGTCCGGTGGTGGTCATTCTGCACCTCCTTCGAGGGCGGGGTGGATCGGTTCGGAGACGAGGGTGAGATCGCCGAGACGGCGCTTGGCGCGGGAGAGCCGGGACTTGACCGTCCCGACGGGGACGCCGAGAGTGCGAGCCGCATCGGCCAGCGGAAGCTCTTCCAGGACGCACAGCGTGATCACGTTCTGATCTGCGGTGGACAGGGTGGCGAACGCGTCACGGACGCGTCGGTCCCGCTCCCGGTTGTCGAGGTCCTCGGCGACGTCGTCGGCGTGATCGGGCGTGCGACCGGGTTCGGACATGCGGGTGAGCGCCGCACGGTAGCGGCGCTTGCCCCGTTCCAGGTTGTGGACGGTGTTGTTCGCCGTGACGAGCAGCCAGGCGATGATGGATCCGTCCACGACGCGCACTGCGTCGCGACGGCGCCAGGCCTCCAGGAAGACGACCGCGGTGACATCCTCGGCGTCGTGCGGGTGGCGCACCAGCCGCAGAGCGTGGCCGAAGACGCGGTCTCGATGCTTGTCGAACAGCGACGTGAACGCGTCGGGGTCCCCGTCTCGCGCCCGGGACCAGGCGTCCGCCTCGTCCAAACCAGCGTTGTGCATATCCCCTAGTGTCCGATGGGCGGGAAAGGTTCCAACGCCGACCCCGCCCTGACGATCAGGGGCGCGCGGTGAGGTTTCCGGCAGCCCACTCGCCGAGCTGATCGAGGATCGGGAGCAGACGGCTGCCGCTGTCGGTGAGGCCGTACGAGACGGTCACGGGCGGGCCGGGTGTGACCGTGCGGACGATGAGACCGGCTTCGGCCAGGTCGGCGAGGCGGTCGGAGAGCACGGCGTCACTGATTCCGGGCACGGCGTGACTCACTCCGCGGAAGGTGGAGGCGCCGCTGCCGAGAGCCGACACGATCATTCCGTTCCACCGCTTGCCGAGGACGGAGAACGCGAGGGTGACGGCAGCATCACAGCGGATGACATCGTGCTCGGGCGCGTCCATGCCCCAATTCTACGCATGCTACAGTTCGCATAGTCGCTATGTTTTTAAGAGTGACTAGTACAAAGTGATTGGAGAAGCATGGAGCTGTACCGACTGGACGCCAGCATCACACCGGCCACCTCTGCGAGCCGTTCGCTCGCCGACCTGGTCGAATCCGAATGGCTGTCCACGCATCCCGATTCCCGGGTCGTCCGCCGCGACCTCGCCGCAGATCCGATCCCTGCGACGGCGTGGCCCGACGTCGTGACCTCGGGCGCCATCGCGGAGTCGGATCGTACGGATCGTCAGCGCGCAGCGCACCGCCTTGCGACCGAGCTGGCCGACGAGCTGGTCAGCGCCGACGCGCTGGTGTTCGCCGTTCCCCTCTACAACTACGGTGTCTCGCAGCACTTCAAGACCTGGTTCGACCTGGTGTACACGGATCCCCGGACGAACCCCACCGGTACCGCACTGCGTGGGAAGCCGGCGACTCTCGTCACCGTCCTGGGCGGCAACTACGCGCCGGGAACGCCCAAAGAGGGATGGGACCACTCCACCGCCTGGCTCCGCCGCGTCCTCCAGGATGTCTGGGGACTCGACCTCCGCGTCGTCCAGCGGCCCTTCACGCTCGTCGGCGTCAACCCCGCTCTCGACGCGTTCGCCGATGCGGCGGCGGAGCTGAAGAAGACCGCCGAAGAGGAAGCCGTGCACTCGGGCCGCCACATCGCACAGAGCGCCGGAGCGGCCTCGCTCGCCGGATAGAACTCACCCGACGCGGCCTCCAGAACGGCGGCTGATCATCGGCCGCCGTTCTCGTTCACGAGAGCCTCGCGCTGAGCGTCGATCGCCCGCTGGACGGCACTCACCGCTTCGTCGATGACCCGCTCGCGCGCCGCCGCATCCTCCTGCTCCGAGTCGTACACGAACGCGGTCGCCCCTCGGCGGCTGCCGCAATAGTCGATGATGCCGTGCTCGATCTGCGTTCGGAGGGCCTGCTCGTAGCCGTGCCGCTCGTAGACTCCCGCGTCATCGCCGGCGACCGGGATGAGGTGGATGGTGAGCCGGTCGAGGTTGCGACGGATGCCGTGCTCGGGGTCGACGGAGAACGCCCATCCGTTGACGAAGACGCGGTCGATCCACCCCTTCAGCTGGGCCGGCATCGACCACCAGTAGACCGGGAACACCAGGACCAGCTGGTCCGCCTCATCCAGTCTCCGCTGCTCCGCGGCCACGTCGGGAGTGACGTGCTCGCCGGTCAGGTACGTGCGGCGGTCGGCAACGGTGAATCGAGGGTCGAAGCCCTCGGCGGCCAGGTCGACGATCTCGACCGGTGACGGGTCCAACGCGCTCGCGAGTCGGTGCGCGATCTGGTTGGTCAGCGAATCATGCTCGGGATGTGCGGTGACGATGACGGTCTTCACACTCCATCTTCACCGATTCGCCGCTCGGAACCCCCTGAGCCGCAGGCTGTTGGTGACGACGAAGACGCTGGAGAGCGCCATCGCAGCCCCGGCGAGGAGCGGGTTCAGGAGGCCGAGCATCGCGACCGGGATCGCGGCCACGTTATAGGCGAACGCCCAGAACAGGTTGCCCTTGATCGTGCCGAGCGTGCGGCGGGCGAGCCGGATGGCGTCGCCGACGGCCATCAGATCGCCGCTCATCACGGTGATGTCGCCGGCGGCGATCGCCGCATCGGTGCCGGTTCCCATGGCGATCCCGAGGTCGGCGGCGGCCAGTGCCGCTGCGTCGTTGACGCCATCGCCCGCCATCGCGACGACGTGGCCGTCCTGCTGCAGCTGCCGGATGGCATCCAGCTTTCCCCGCGGTGTGACGCCGGCGCGCACATCCGCGATTCCGACGCGTTCCGCGACCGCGTTCGCGGAGCCCGCGTTGTCGCCGGTCAGCAGTACCGGGGTCAGCCCGAGCCGACGGAACTCGGCCATCGCCGCGGCGCTGGACTCCTTGATCGTGTCGCTGACGACCACGACGCCGCGCACCGCGCCGTCCCACGCGACCCCCACGGCGGTCATGGCCTCGCGCTCGGCATCACGGATCCGCTCGAGAAGCTCGACCGGCAGGTCGAGCGCCCACGCGTCGGCCAGCCACGACGCCCGTCCGACGGTGACATGACGGCCGTCGACGACGGCCTGCACGCCGAGGCCCTGTTCGGAACGGAACGACTCCGCCGTCAGCAGCGGGATTCCGCGGCGGTGGGCGCCCTCGACGATCGCCCGGGCGACGGGATGCTCGGAGCCGTCTTCGGCGGCGGCGGCCAGTGCGAGGACGGTACCCTCCTCTTCGTCCGCTGCCACGTGCACGGCGGTGAGGCTCATCCGACCGGTCGTGATCGTGCCGGTCTTGTCCAGCACGATGGTGTCGATGCGGCGGGTCTGCTCCAGCACCTGGGGACCCCGGATGAGCAGGCCGAGCTGAGCGCCGCGGCCGGTCCCCACCAGCAGCGCCGTCGGGGTCGCCAGGCCGAGCGCACACGGGCACGCGATGATGAGGGTCGCCACCGCCGCCGTGAACGCGGCCTCGACGCCGGCGCCGAGCACCAGCCAGAGCACGAGCGCGAGCAGTGAGAGGCCGATCACGACGGGCACGAAGATCGCGGAGACCCGATCGGCCAGCCGCTGTGCCTCCGCTTTTCCGGTCTGGGCCTCCTCCACCAGGCGACCCAGACGAGCCAGCTCGGTGTCAGCGCCGACCGCCGTGGTCTCGACCACCAGGCGTCCGCCGACATTCAGCATCGCTCCGGTCACGTGATCGGTGGGGGCGACCTCGACCGGGACGGACTCGCCGGTCAGCATGCTCATGTCGATCGCGGAGGATCCCTCGATCACCCGTCCGTCCGTCGCCACCTTCTCACCGGGCCGGACCACGAAGCGATCTCCGACGGTGAGGGAGGAGACGGGCACCCGTGACTCGCCTCGGTCGGTGAGCAGGGAGGCGTCTTTGGCGCCCAGTTCGAGCAGGGCCCGGAGCGCCGCGCCGGATTCCCGCTTCGCGCGGGCCTCGAAGTAGCGGCCGGCGAGGATGAAGACGGTGACCGCCGAGGCGACCTCCAGGTAGATCTCGCTCGCGCCCGAGCCGGGTTCGGCGATCAGCTGGAAGGTCATGTGCATGCCGGGCCGGCCGGCCATGCCGAAGAACAGCGCGTACAGCGACCATCCGAAGGCGGCGATGACGCCGACACTGATCAGGGTGTCCATCGTCGCTGCGCCGTGGCGGGCGTTCACCCAGGCGGCGCGGTGGAACGGCCACGCGCCCCAGACCGCCACGGGTGCCGCGAGAGCCAGAGCAAGCCACTGCCAGTTGGTGAACTGCAGCAGCGGCACCATCGACAGCGCGACGACGGGCGCGGTCAACGCTGCCGAGATGAGAAGGCGCCGCCGCAGCTCTTCCGTCTCCCGGTCGGCGGCGGATACGGCCGGTGCCTCGACCTCGGGCGGTGCCGGGACGGCGGCGGTGTACCCGGCCGCTTCGACGGTGGCGATCAGCGTGGAGGTGTCCACGCCGTCGGCGGTGATCCGGGCCTTCTCGGTGGCGTAGTTGACGGTGGCCTCGACGCCCTCCATCCGATTAAGCTTGCGCTCGATCCGGGTGGCGCAGGAGGCGCACGTCATCCCGCCGATCTCGAGTTCGACGGCTCCGCCGCTCATGCCGAGACCAGCGAGTATCCCGCCTCGCCAATCGCCGCGCGGACGGCGTCGGCGTCGAGAGGCGCGGCCGAGGAGACGGTGACCGTGGAGGTTCCGCCCGCGTTCAGGTCGACGCTGACGGCCTCGACGCCATCCAGCGCTTCGAGCTCTTCGGTGACGCTGGCGACGCAGTGCGAGCAGGTCATCCCGGCCACCAGGTAGTCGACAGAGGACGCCGCGGTGGATCCGATCACCGCGTCCGCGTGTCCGTGCGCGTCCGCGCTACAGGTGCAGGCGCCGTTCTTGTCGGTGAGACCGAGGTCGCCATGCGTGGACGTGGTGCTGCACATACTGGTGTCTCCTTTTTCGTGCCTAGGAAATGTCCCGGTGTTCGTGCCTCCACGAGGCGCGTTGTCGTCCGGTCGATGGGTCGGGTTTGAAGTACCCCCTATGGGTATAGGTTATACCCCGGCCCGGTACCGTACAAACTGCTTCTCTGTCAGGATCGACGAGTGACTCATCGGAGCTCTCGTGTCCTGACGGCCATCGGAATCGTCGCGCTCGCCCTCACCGCGACCACCGCCTGCACGACGGGTGCTGACTCGCCCGAACCGAGTGCGTCGGTCTCCGAGCCCACGACGAGCGCGAGCCCGAACCCGAGCCGCCAACCCGACAGCGGGCAGCGGGCGACCACGGGAGCGGCCGAGAGCTTCTCGGCGTGGCTCGCGGCGTCGCGCGTCCCGGAGGTGGACACGGCCTGTGCCGGACTGGCGCCCCAGCTCGTGCAGCGGATGATCGCGGAGCTCAACGCGAACGCGGGAGTCAGTGTGTCCACGTGCGAGGAGATGATCGCGGCCAGCGCTCAGCTGTACAAGGCGGCGGGACAAGATGCGAGCGTCGACATCGCCGTCCAGCACGAGACCGCGGCCGATGCCACGCTGTTCGTCACGTATGGCGCCTCCGGAGACTGCGGAACCGTCGTCATGCACCGGGCAGGCACGGCCTGGATCATCACCGAGCAGTCCGAGGAGTGCGCGCGCTGAGAGATCAGCCCGCAGCGCCTCGACCAGCCTTCCGAGGTGGCGCGCCTCGCCGAACGACGCCCGCATTCCGTGCGTGGAGACGGGCGGATGTGATGGCCCACCGGCGGAACATCCCGCCAAAAATCGATGAGTCACAGCTATTGCGCGCAAAAATTGTGAAGGCTAACATCATCACATCGGCCGCCGCCGCGGCCGAATGCAGTCACACTCACCAGAGGCATTGATGCCTCCCTGAACAAGGAGGTTTGGGAAGTATGAAACGACGTCATTTCGGAGTCATCGCCCTCGCGGCAGGCGCAGCGCTCGCTCTCTCGGCATGCTCCAGCGGAGCGGGAGGCGCGTCCGGCGATTCCGGTTCCGGCCCGATCAAGGTCGGATTCTCGCAGGTCGGCGCCGAGAGCGGCTGGCGCACCGCCAACACGAAGTCGCTGAAAGAGGCCCTGGCCTCCGACAACGGTTTCAAGCTCACGTTCTCCGACGCGCAGCAGAAGCAGGAGAACCAGATCTCCGCCATCCGCAGCTTCATCACACAGGGTGTCGACGCCATCGTCTTCGCACCCGTCGTCGAGACCGGGTGGGATGACGTGCTCAAGGAGGCCAAGGACGCCGAGATCCCGGTGATCCTCGAAGACCGCTCCGTCGACTCCGACCCGAGCCTCTACACCTCCCGCGTCGGCGACGACTTCGAGAAGGAGGGCGAGACCGCCGGCAAGTGGGTGGCCGACAACTTCGCGGGCAAGTCGGCCAACCTCGTCGTGCTCGAGGGCACCACCGGTTCCGCTGCCGCGAACGACCGCACCACCGGCTTCAACAAGGCCATCAAGGGCACCGACGTGAAGGTCCTCGACTCGCAGACGGGCAACTTCACCCGCTCCGAGGGCAAGACCGTGATGGAAGGGTTCCTGCAGAAGTACGGCAAGAGCATCAACGTGCTCTTCGCGCAGAACGACGACATGGGGCTCGGAGCGCTGGACGCGATCAAGGCGGCCGGTCTGACCCCGGGCAAGGACATCCAGATCGTCACCATCGACGGCACCAAGGACGGTCTGACGGCGCTCGCCGACGGACAGTTCAACTACGTCGTCGAGTGTAACCCGCTGCTGGGCGACAAGGTCGCCGAGGTCGTGAAGGCCGCGGTCGCCGGCAAGAAGGTGGACAAGCTCTACCTGGCCAAGGACGAGGCGTTCGACCAGGAGGCCGCCAAGAAGGCCCTCCCCACCCGTCCGTACTGACCCACCCGGTGGCCGCGGTCCGACGGGCCGCGGCCACCGTCCACCACGTCTGGAAGCAGGAGGGTCGACGTGACCACCGAAGCAACCGCCGTCGTCGAGATGCGCGACATCGAGATCGAGTTCCCCGGGGTCAAAGCCCTGCAGGAGGTGTCCTTCCGGTTGTTCCCGGGAGAGGTGCACTCGCTGATGGGCGAGAACGGGGCGGGGAAGTCCACCCTGATCAAGGCGCTCACGGGCGTCTACACGCCGGACTCCGGCAGCATCACGGTCCACGGGCGTCCCGTCGAGTTCGCCGGCACCGCCGACGCGCAGGCGGCGGGAATCGCGACCGTGTATCAAGAGGTCAACCTCTGCACCAACCTCACGGTGGGCGAGAACGTCATGCTGGGCGCCGAGGTGCGCAAGCCGTGGGGCGTCGACTGGAAGGCCACCCATCGCCGGGCCGCCGATCACCTCGCCGCGCTCAACCTCGACATCGACCCCCGGTCGCCGCTGTCGAGCCACTCCATCGCCGTCCAGCAGCTGGTCGCGATCTGCCGGGCCACCGTCATCGACAGCTCGGTGCTCATCCTCGACGAGCCCACCTCCAGCCTCGACAGCTCGGAGGTGCAGCGCCTGTTCGCGGTCATCCGCCAGCTGCGCGACCGCGGCGTCGCCATCCTCTTCGTCTCGCACTTCCTCGACCAGGTGTACGAGATCTCCGACCGGCTCACGGTGCTCCGCAACGGTCGGCTGGTCGGCGAGTACCCCGTGTCGGAACTGCCGCGCGACCAGCTGATCGGCAAGATGCTGGGCCGCGAACTGGCCGAGCTGGAACAGCTGGAGCATCGCACGGCCCAGGCACGGATCGAGCGCAATACCGAACCGGCGCTCAAGGTGCTCGGCCTCGGCCGCCGCGGCCAGATCCAGCCGTTCGACCTCGAACTCTACGAAGGCGAGGTCGTCGGCCTCGCGGGTCTGCTCGGCTCGGGCCGCACCGAACTCGCCCGCATCCTCTACGGCGCCGATCGGCCCGACAGCGGATCCACCTGGGTCAACGGCAAGCCCGCGCACATCGGCAGCCCGCGCGCCGCGGTGGATCACCGCCTCGCCTTCTCGTCGGAGGACCGCCGAAGCGAGGGGATCGTCGGCGATCTCACCGTGCGCGAGAACATCGTGCTCGGCCTCCAGGCCAAGCGCGGCTGGGCGCGGCCGCTGCCGCGCGGACTGCAGGACACCCTGGTCAGCGAGTACATCTCGATGCTCGACATCCGCCCGGCGAACCCGAACGCGCTCATCCGCAACCTCTCCGGCGGCAACCAGCAGAAGGTGCTCCTGGCCCGCTGGCTGGCCACCCAGCCCGAGATCCTCATCCTCGACGAGCCGACCCGCGGCATCGACATCGGGGCGAAGGCCGACATCCAGAAACTGGTGACGAAGCTCGCTGCGGATGGGATGGCTGTGCTATTCATCTCGTCAGAGCTCGAGGAAGTCGCCCGGTTGTCACAGCGCATCTACGTGCTCCGCGATCGTCAGACGATCGCCGAGATCGAGAACCAGGAAGGCATCGACGTGGACGACATCGTCACCCTCATCGCGAACGGACCGGCACCCGCATGATCTCCCGCGCATTCCACCATCGGCTGTTCTGGCCGATCCTCGCCCTCATCGTGCTGGTCGCCATCAACACGATCTCGCGGCCGAGCTTCCTCAGCATCAGCGTCCAGAACGGGCAGCTGTACGGCTCGCTGATCGACATCCTGCGCAACAGCGCGCCGCTCATGCTGGTCGCGCTCGGGATGACGCTGGTCATCGCCACTCGCGGCATCGACCTGTCGGTCGGTGCGGTCATCGCCATCTCGGGCGCTGTCGCGCTGAGCATCATCGCCGGATCGCCCGACCCGAATTCGCCGGGCGTCGTCGCGGTCGCCGTACTCACCGCCGTCGCCATCAGCCTGGTCTGCGGACTCTGGAACGGCTTCCTCGTCGCCGGGCTCGGCATCCAGCCCATCATCGCCACCCTCGTGCTGATGCTTGCGGGCCGCGGCATCGCGATGCTGATCACCCAGGGTCAGATCACCACGATCACCAGCGCGCCGTACGCGTTCTTCGCGTCCGGGTACGTCTTCGGCCTGCCCTTCGCCTTCTACGTGGCCGCGGCCGCAGTCGTGCTGGTGAGCGTGATCGTGCGGCGCAGCGCCCTCGGGATGCTGCTCGAGTCGGTGGGCATCAACCCGCAGGCGAGCCGGCTCGCCGGTGTGCGCAGCCGCGGCATCGTCTGGGCCGTGTACGGCGTGAGCGGGCTGCTGGCGGGTGTCGCGGGCATCCTCTACAGCTCCAACATCATGGCCGCCGACGCCAACAACGCGGGGCTCAACACCGAAGTGGATGCGATCCTCGCGGTGGTCATCGGCGGAACGTCGCTGGCCGGCGGCAAGTTCCTGCTCTCCGGCACCGTGGTCGGCGTCTACATCATCCAGACACTGACCTCCACGATCACCTTCCTCGGCGTACCGCCCGCGGTCACCCCGCTGTTCAAGGCGATCGTCGTGATCGCGGTCTGCCTCATCCAGTCCCGCCGGGTGCGCGAGTACCTGGCCACCCGCCGCCGAGCCCGTGCCGGTGCGCGGGTCAACGCAGAAAGGGTCCCGGTCGCACAATGACAACCAGCATCACGGCCCCGCCCACCGAGGGCGCGCCGAGGATCACGACCTACAGCCGCCGCCACCGCTGGCAGGTGCGGCTCGTCGCGTGGCTGCCCGTACTGGCGACCGCGGGCATCCTCGTCGCGATGTTCGTCGCGGGCGAGATCCTGTTCGGCAACTTCATCACCCCGCGGCTAATCTCCTCGCTGCTGCTCGACAACGCGTACCTGATCGTGCTGGCGGTCGGGATGACCTTCGTCATCATCACCGGCGGCATCGACCTGTCGGTCGGCGCGGTGGTCGCCTTCAGCGGCATCCTCGGAGCCCAGCTGCTGCACACCGGCTGGCCGGCGTACATCGTCATCCCGGTGATGGTGCTGAGCGGATCGGTCATCGGGCTGGTGATCGGGATCATGGTGCAGGTCTTCGACATCCAGCCGTTCATCGCCTCCCTGGCCGCCATGTTCCTGGCCCGCGGCCTCGCCTACGTCGTCAGCCTCCAGTCGCTGCCGATCACCGACCCGACGGTGCTGTGGCTGCAGTCCACCCGGATCAAGCTCGGGGGCGGCTGGTACTTCACGCCGACGGTCGTCCTCGCCCTGCTGACCGTCGCGGTCGCGTTCTGGGTGCTCCACTACACGCGCTTCGGCCGGACGGTCTACGCGATCGGCGGCAACGAGCAGTCCGCTCGGCTGATGGGTCTCCCGGTGCGCCGGGTGCGGCTGGCGGTGTACGTGATCAGCGGCACCTGCGCCGGCGTCGCGGGCTGGATCTTCGCCTCCTACACGGGGTCGGGCTACAGCCTGACCGGCCTGGGGATGGAGCTCGACGCCATCGCCGCGGTCGTCATCGGCGGCACGGTGCTGACCGGCGGGAGCGGGTACGTGATCGGCTCGCTGCTGGGCGTGATGGTCTACGGGCTCATCGAGATCAGCATCACCTACATCGGTGTCGACTCCTGGTGGACGAAGATCGTCATCGGCTCGCTGCTCCTGCTCTTCGTGGTGCTGCAGCGCTTCATCGTCTCCCGGCGACGGAGCAGGTGACCCGAGCCGCTAGAGTGCAGTCGGCGGACGGTCCGACGTGTGAGGTGCGATGACGCAGCAGAGCCCGGTGCTCGAGATGGAGGACATCTCCGTCGCGTTCCCTGGCGTCAACGCGCTCGACCGGGTCACGTTCCGCATGTTCCCGGGCGAGGTGCACTCGCTCCTCGGTGAGAACGGTGCCGGCAAGTCGACGCTGATCAAGGCGATGACGGGCGCCATCCGGTTCGACTCCGGCGAGCTGCGGCTGTTCGGCGAGGCTGTGCGGTTCGCCAGCCCGGTGGAGGCGCAGCGCGCCGGGATCAGCGCGGTCTACCAGGAGGTCAACCTCATCCCCACGCTCAGCGTCGGGGAGAACATCATGCTCGGGCGGGAGGCCCGCCGGGGCGGCTCGATCGACTGGAAGCGCACGCACCTCCTCGCGGCGGAGGCCCTGGAGGCGCTCAACGTCGACATCGACCCGCGCACGCCGCTCAGCGCGCACTCGTTCGCCGTGCAGCAGCTCGTCGCGATCGCGCGCACCGTCGCCGCCGACGCCCGGATCGTGGTGCTGGACGAGCCGACGTCCAGCCTCGACAACGACGAGGTCACCGACCTGTTCCGGGTGATCAGGGCGATGAAGGAGCAGGGGGTCGCCGTCCTGTTCGTGTCGCACTTCCTCGAGCAGGTCTACGAGATCAGCGACCGCCTCACGGTGCTGCGCGACGGACGGCTCGTCGGGGAGTACCAGCCGGATCAGCTGCTGCGCATCGAGCTCGTGCAGAAGATCGTCGGACGCGACATCGACGAGCTGACGGGTCCGCATCGCCGGCCCCTGGGCGACATCGACGGCGAGGAGGCACCGCCCCTTCTGGAGGCGCGGCAGCTCCGCCGTTCGAACGCGATCGAGCCGTTCGACCTGGAGGTGCACGAGGGCGAGGTGATCGGGGTCGCCGGGCTGCTCGGCTCCGGCCGGACCGAGCTCGCGCGGCTCCTCGCGGGAGCGGATCAGCCCGACGGCGGCTCGCTGGTCGTGGAGAACCGGCGACGGCGCTTCGCGTCGCCACGGAACGCGATCCGGGCGGGCGTCATCTACTCGCCCGAGAACCGGGCGGCGGACGGCATCCTGCCCGAACTGACGATCCGCGAGAACATCGTGCTGTCGCTGCAGTCGGACCGTGGATGGTTCCGGCCGCTGTCGAAGAGCCGCCAGACCGAGCTGGCGCGCAGCTACATCGAGTCCCTCCACATCCGACCGGCGGATCCCGAGGCGCTCGCCGGGACCCTCTCCGGCGGCAACCAGCAGAAGGTGCTGCTGGCACGGTGGCTCGCGATGGCGCCGAAGCTGCTCATCCTGGACGAGCCGACCCGCGGCGTCGACATCGGCGCGAAAGTCGATCTGCAGCGCCTTGTCCTCGAACTGGCCGCGAACGGCATGGGGGTCATGTACATCTCGGCCGAACTGGAGGAGGTGCTCCGGCTGGGCCGTCGCATCGTCGTGCTGCGGGATCGCGAGCTCGTCGCCGACATCGCGAACGACGGGCTGACGATCGACAACGTCCTGGCGCTCATCGCATACGCCGCGTCCCCCGACGGCATGGCGGGCGCTGTTCCGCCTGCCAGCCATAATGAGTAGCAGGCTGACGGACGGACAAGTGGCGAAGCAACCGGATAACGCGCGGAAGGCGAACATCTTCGATGTCGCCCGGCTCGCCGGCGTGTCGCATCAGACGGTGTCGCGCGTGCTCAACGACCTGCCGAACGTGCGCCCGGCCACGCGCAAACGCGTGCAAGACGCCATCCGCCAGCTGCACTACACGCCGTCGCCCGCCGCGCGCGCCCTCGTCACCAAGCGGTCGCGGATGGTCGGGCTGGTGCAGGCGTCGGCCGGTGAATACGGGCCGTCGCAGACCGTCGTCGCGTTCAACGAGGCGGCGCGGGCCGCGCAGTACGGCGTCCTGACGATCGAGATGGCGACCGGGGAGGGCGGGGCCGTCCGCCAGGCGGTGGAGACCCTGGTGCGCCAGAACGTGGAGGGCGTCGTGCTCATCTGCGACAACCGGTACGTGCTCGACGCGATCTACGAGACCGAGGTCGGCATCCCGGTCGTCGCCATCGACGCAGCTGCTCCAGGCCACGCCTTCTCTGTGGCGATCGACCAGGCCGCCGGCGCGCGGCAGGCCGTACGCCACCTCATCGACGCCGGTCACCGGGACATCGCCCACCTGGCCGGTCCGACCCATTCGCCCGACGCACAGGCGCGGATCGACGGGTGGCGGGCCGAGCTGGCCGACCACGGGCTGGTGGCTCGCCCGCACGGCCTCGGCGACTGGACGGCGGCCAGCGGGTACCAGTTCGGCAGGACGTTCCCTGTCGGCGAGCCGTTCACCGCTGCCTTCATCGCGAACGATCAGATGGCCATCGGCTTCATCAGCGCGCTGGCGGAGCGCGGGTACCGCATCCCGGAGGACTTCAGTGTCGTCGGGTTCGACGACATCCAGGAGGCGCCCTACGTGCGCCCGGCGCTGACGACGGTGCGGCAGGACTTCGCGGCGGTCGGGCAGGCAGCCCTCGCGCTGATGCTGGAGGTGCTGGACGACGGCGAGAGCACCCCTGACCCGGTGGTGCTCCCGCCCGCCCTGCAGGTGCGCGCATCCACTGCCCCGGTTCGTCCGGCGCGGGATGACACGACGACGCAGGCGCCGTCCCGGCAAGCGGTCTGAGCCCGCCTACCGTACCGGCTGGTCGGCCAGCAGCCCGAGATCGCGCAGGCTCTCGGCCGTCTCCACGATCGTCTCGACGGCGGGACGCGGCCGGAGGTCCAGTTCCCGCTTCGCGCGCTCGTTGTGGATGACGAGAGGAGCGGGCTCGTCGCCGGGCAGCTCCTCGGTGGGCGCCTGGGCGGCGAGGTCGCCGAGCTGCTCCCGCAGCACGTTCGCGACTTCCAGGAACGTCATGGTCGGACCGTCGGCGAGGACCAGGTAGCGGTTGCCGGCGGCGCTCGGGGTGGACATGGCGGCGAGGTGGGCCGCCGAGACGTCCCGCACATCCGCCATGCCGAAGCGCTGCCGCGGGACCGCCGTCATCGTGCCGTCCAGCATCCCCGTGAAGACGGCGAGGGACGACCGCGCAGAGGATGTCAGCGTCGGGCCGGCGATCCACGTCGGATTGACGGCGACCAGCTCGAGGTCGCCGCCCTCCTGCTCGATGAAGTCCCACGCGGCGCGCTCGGCGACCGCCTTCGACAGCGGATAGGCGGGAAGGCCGGGGGTTGCGGGGTCGGTCCAGTCGCTCTCGTCGTAGTCGCGCACGGGCTTCGGCGAGTAGCCGACCGCAGCGAAGGAGGACGTGAGCACGACGCGGCGCGCACCGGCGTCGCGAGCGGCCCGCAGCACCCGGAGGGCTCCGTCGCGGGCGGGGACGACGACCTCCTCCGGCACGGCCGTCTGGATCATCGGCGACGCGGTGTGGTGCACCTCCTCGATGCCGGCGAGGGCGTCGGCCCAGCCGTCGTCCTCGGTGAGGGATGCGGCGACGAACGACAGACCGGCGTCGTCGACGCCCGCGCGGCGGACGGCGTCGCGGACCTCGTCCGCGCGGTCGAGCGAGCGGACGGTGGTGCGGACCGCGGCGCCGGACGCCAGCAGGTCGGCCAGCAGGCGCGTGGCGAGGTAGCCGGTGCCGCCGGTGACGAGGATGGTCGGAGCGGGGGATGTCATCGGAAGGTCTCCTCGAGTCGGGGAAGGATGGTTTCGAGCTCGGCGTACGCCTGAGCCTCGGCGGCGGAGTCCGCCTGCTCCCGCGCATCCCACAGGGCGGCCTTCACCCTCAGGTAGTCGAGGTGCACGCGGAGGGTCGCGATCTGCTCCTCGACGCGTTCGGCGTGACGCAGCAGGATGTCTCGCTGCTCGCCCGCCGCATCGCGCCCGCGCCGGCGGTTCGCCTGGTACGTGCGCATGTCCTCGATCCCGACGCCCATGGCGCGCAGGCAGGCGAGCACCTGGGCGGCGTCGAGGTCGCCCTCGGCGTACCGCCGGTGCCCGCTGCGCTCGTCGCGCGCGATGGGGCCGAGCAGGCCGACCTCTTCGTAGTACCGAAGGGTCGGCTCGCTCAGCCCGCTCTGCCGGGAGACGTCCTGGATGGTCAACGTGGTCATGTCCCCATCAGAACAGACCTCAAGCGCTTGAAGTCAAGCGCTCCGTCGTGACCGGGTCAGGCGGCCAGGTGCTGACGTGCTCCGAAGAGGGTCACCGGGGTCTGCTCGCCGTGGCCGACGCAGACGAAGAAGACGAACTCCGTCGCTGCCGGGACCGTGACGACGGCGGCGACGTTCTGCCACGGGTCGGTCGGCAGACTCTGCAGGCGACCCATCTCGAGCGGGCGGCGCTCGATGTCGCGGGCGAGGCCCTGCACGGTGAAGAAGGCGTCGAGGCCGGCCTCGTTGGCCGGGTCGCCGAGCCAGCCGACGAGCGGAGTGTCGGTGGCGTCGCTCACAGGCAGCGCAGTGAGGATCGCCGAGATCGTCTCGTCGAGGGATGAGTCGACCGTCACGCTGTCCGCGCGGTTCGGGACCGGGCGCGAGGTGATGGCGATCCACTGCCCGCTGGTGAGCGTGGTCAGGCGCGTGAGAAGGCGGGTGGGAACAGTGGAGCTGATGTTGCGCAACATGGAAGTTCGGGTACTTTCCGTTACGGCGTCTCGAACGGGCCGGCGTGATGTCGGGTCACTTAGGTTTCGGGACGCGTTATGAAGGCGCTCGCGTGGGCCACCGGGATGTCGGGTTGGGAGCCTGAAGCGTTCGCGGCCGGTGATTCGGGTTCACCGGTAGCCCAAAACTACTCCGATGTCCTCCATAGCGCGGACACCAAAACGGGGGTCATTTGTCCCCCTCCGTGATGAAGGTCTGGACTTCACGCGTGCTTCTTGACGCCCGCAGCGCCGAGTGCTTCTGTTGCATCGACTCTCGGCGAGGAGGCCGCCATGGGGCGCACGATCTGCGACATGTCCGTCTCTCTCGACGGCTACGTGACCGGCCCGAACGACAGCCGCGATAAGCCCTTCGGTGACGGAGCGGACGGCCTGCACGCCTGGTTGCGGCCGACCGCCTCGGACGAGGATCGCGCTGTGCTCCAGAGCGTCGTCGGGAGTGTCGGCGCCATCATCATGGGGCGGACGTCGTTCGAGAAGAACGAGGGAGACGGGGGATGGGGCGACGCCGGCCCGATGGGCGACGTGCCGGTCTTCGTGCTCACACACCACCCGCCGGACCGGCCGTATCCCGCGGTGTTCACGTTCGTCTCCGACGGCGTTCCCGACGCCATCCGGCAGGCCCGGCAGGTCGCGGGCGATCAGGACGTGCACCTCTTCGGCGCCACCGTGATGCAGCAGGCGCTGCCCCTGGGCCTCGTCGACGAGCTGCACCTCCACGTGATGCCGGTGCTGCTGGGTGCCGGAACGCCGCTCTTCGGAGCGCTCGACGCGGCGATCCCGCTGGAGCGCGTCGGGGCGCAGCTCACCCCGGCGGCGACGCACCTGCAGTACCGCGTGGTCCGTTAGCGACAGGTCAGAACTCCACAGGGTCGCGGATGATCGGGCACGTCATGCAGTGACCGCCGCCGCGTCCCCGGCCGAGCTCCGCTCCGACGATCGGGATGACCTCGACACCCGCGTCACGCAGCAGCGCGTTGGTGGCGGTGTTCCGGTCGTACGTGTACACCACGCCCGGGCGCAGAGCGACAGCGTTGTTGCCGCTGTCCCACTGCTGGCGTTCCGATTCGTAGTTGTCGCCTGCGGTCTCGATGACGTGCAGCCGGGGAAGGCCGAGCGCCTCCGCGACGACGTCCACGAAGGCGCGGTCGCCGTGGTCGATCACCCGGAGGCCGGGAGCGGCGTCTTCCGGGACGAGGGTGAACGTGTGAACGGCATCCATGATCTTCGGGTAGAGGGTGACGATGTCGCGATCCGCGAAGGTGAACACGGTGTCCAGATGCATGGCCGCGCGCAGCTTCGGCATCCCGGCGACGATGACCTGCGTCGCGGCGCCCTGCGCGAAGAGTGCTGCGGCCGCCTGCGTGATCGCGTGCCGCGATGTGCGCTCGCTCATCCCGATCAGGACGACGCCGTTGCCGACCGGCATGACGTCGCCGCCTTCGAGGGTCGCCTGCCCCCAGTCCGTCTCCGGGTCGCCCCACCAGACGGTGGCGTCGCGGAAGTCCGGGTGGAAGCCGTAGACCGCCTTCATGAGCAGCGTCTCGTCGTGACGGGCCGGCCAGTACAGGGGGTTGAGCGTCACCCCGCCGTAGATCCAGCAGGTGGTGTCGCGCGTGTACAGCGTGTTCGGCAGGGGAGGCATCAGGTACTCGCGGACGCCGGTGGACTCCCGGGCGAGGGCGACGTAGTCGGTGCGGTAGTCGTCGGGAAGGTCGGAGGTGGCCAGTCCGCCGATCAGGTAGCGGGCGAGTTCGGAGGGAGCGAGCGAGTCGAGATAGGCGCGCGTCCCCTCGATGAGGCCGACGCCGACCTCGCCGGCGACGATCTTGCGGTCGAGCAGCCACGCCTTCGCGTCGGGGTCGCTGACCGTCTCGGCGAGGAGGTCGTGGAGCTCCACCACCTCGACGTCGTTCGAGCGCAGGTCGGCGACGAATGCGGCCTGATCCCGGATGGCGTTGTCCACCCACATCACGTCGTCGAAGAGGAGGTCGTCGGCGTTGCTCGGCGTCAACCGGTGGTGGGCGAGCCCGGGCGAGCAGACGAGCACCTTCCGCAGCCGGCCGACCTCGGAATGGACGCCGTACGTGGGCGCTGGGGATGAATCCGTCATCGTTCCTCCTTGGATGAGACCTCAGATGCTGATCCAGCCGGCGGCGAGGGCGACGATGCCGGTGACCGCGCCGATGACCGCGACGGCCAGGATGATCAGCTCCCGACCGCTGAAGACGCGCCGACCCTGCTCGCGGCGCGCCATGACGAACAGCACCGTCGCCGGCGCGTAGATGATGAACGAGAGCAGCACGAAGGTCACGCCCGCTGCGAAGAGGAGGTACGCCGTGTAGAGGGTCGCGAGGACGGCGATGGTCGTCTCGCGCCCCCAGCCGCGCGGGGTGTCGCCGTACGTCTCTCTCGTGATCACCAGCTTCATCGCGTAGCAGGCGACCAGGAAGAACGGGATGAGCGTCAGCGCGCTGGTGAGATCGAGCGCCAGGTTGAAGGCGTCGTGCGAGAAGTAGGTGATCACCAGGATCACCTGCACGAAGATCGCCGTCATCAGCAGGGCGGGCACGGGCACGTCGGCCGAGTTCGAGCGCGAGAGGAAGCGCGGCATGTCGTTGTCCTTGGCGGCGACGAACAGCACCTCGGCCGCCATGAGCGACCAGGCCAGATAGGCGCCCAATACCGACACGACCAGTCCGATGCTCACGAACCAGGCACCCCACGGCCCCACGGCGGCGGCCAGCACGCCGGCCATCGACGGCTGCCGCAGCTGCGCGATCTCGCCCATCGGCAGCACGCCGTACGACACCAGGGTCACCGACGCGAAGGTGGCGAACACGCTGAGGAACCCGAGGATCGTCGCCTTGCCGACATCGGCGCGCCGCTTCGCGTGACGGGAGTAGACGCTCGCCCCCTCCACGCCGAGGAAGACGAAGACGGTCACCAGCATGGTGCCGGTCACCTGGTCGAACAGCGACCCGGCGTAGTCGGCCCCTGCCCAGTTCTCGGCGAACACCTGCGGTTTGAGCACGAACAGGCAGAGCAGGACGAAGACGACGATCGGAACGAGCTTCGCCACGGTCACGATGCGGTTGATGACCGCCGCTTCCTTGATGCCGCGGCGGATGAGGAAGAAGAACCCCCACAGCCCGAGCGACGAGATCCCGATCGCGAGGAGGGTATCGCCGTCACCCAGCGCCGGGGCGACCGCGCCGATGGTCGACATGATGAAGACCCAGTAGAAGACGAGTCCCATCCCGGCGCTCGCCCAGTAGCCGATCGCGGAGAAGAAGCCCAGGAACTGGCCGAATCCGGCTTTCGCGTACGCGTACACGCCGGCGTCGAGCTCGGGTTTCCGGTTGGCGAGCATCTGGAAGACGAACGCGAGCATCAGCATCCCGACGCCCGCGATCGACCAGGCGATCAACGAGCCGGCGACCCCGGTCTCCTGGGCGAACCGGCGCGGGAGCGAGAACACGCCCGCTCCGACCATCGAACCGACGACCATCCCGGTCATCGTCAACATGGACAGCTTCGCTACGGGAGCGACCTCCCGCCGCGCTGCTTCGTCCGTTCTCGTCATCGACCCTCCCCAGGGGTGCGCCGCGTCGCCTGTCGGGAAGGCGAGAACGCTCCCCGCGACACGGTTCGACGCGCACATTCAACTCGCCGGGCGGGCGGCTGGCAAGAACCGAAATCATCTGCGAATGCTTTCAACGAGCCGCGGGATGCGGGCATCGGCCATTGCGTTCGGCGGGCGCATCCGGCAGCGTGTCACTGTGGTGCGGGGGATGCGTCGAAAGATCCTGGTGGCCGGGGCCGCGCTCGCCGCGGTCGGCGGTCTGGCGACGGGATGCACGGCAGCGCCCGCGCACGATCGGCCCGCGCACTCTGCGCATCCCGCCGGGAACGCGCATCCGACTCCGACTCCGACCCGGACCGCTGACACGTCGCTCGCGGACGAGTACCAGTACCTCCCTCCCGCAGGAACAGTGATGGGCACGGGCAGGTTCGGCGATGTCGAGGGGCATGCCACGGGTGACGTGACGGTCAGCGTCGCACCCGATCTGCGGTTTCAGGTCGTGCTCAGCGGATTCAGCACGACGGCCGCGCCAGGCGTGACCGTCGCGCTCAGCGTCGACCGGTTCGGGGCGACCGCCGGAGCGCCGACCGTACCGGCGCGCGACGACCCCGTCGGCGTGATCGAGTCGACCAGCGGCGACCAGGTGCTGCCGTTCGACTCGAGCGGACGGACAGACCGCGGCGACCTGTCGTACTTCCACAGCGTGGAGCTGGTGACCGACGGCACGGTCGAGGCAGCCGCGCCGATCACCTGGACCATTCCCGGCTTCTACCCCGGCCTCACCGTCACCGACTCGGGCCCCCGGCCATATGCGCGTGGAACCGTGACGTCGTACGAGGGGCAACCCGCCAGATACGTCGTCTGGGGCAACGACAACTCCCAGGCGGTCGCCGATCGCTTCGGGCTCAAGCTCGATCAGCTGTTCTACCTCAACCCGCAGCTGCGTCGCGGCGACACCACGCTGTTTCGGGACACGGAGCTGAACCTCAGCGTCGCGTATCGCTAGCGCGTGCGCTCCACGTCAGCGAATGCCGCGCCTGCTCCGCCGTGAGAGCGGTTTCGCCCCCGCAGTTGGTGCACCGGTTGAGGTAGCGGGTCGACATCGGGAAGAGCGGGAGGAAGAACAGCGTGAAGCGGTTCGAGCGCTTGACGACATTCTGGCGCGCGTCGACGCCGCAGTAGCCGCACACGAACCGGACCACGTTGATGATCGTCTCGTGCACGCTGGAACCGAATATCAGGAGCATGCGCTGGGCCTTCCTCTGAACAGCTCCCCCATCTAGCAGCGCGGTTCCCGGGTGGGGTAAGCCCTTGACCCGGCCGAATCCGCCCGCGAAAGTCTGCGCCGACCGCCGGCCGGTGTCATGATTCGGTCGTGGTGGACGAATTGATCGATGTGGAGTTGTCGGATCGGGAGCGCACCCTGCTGGTACGTGGGCTCGGGGAGTGGGGCGGTCCTGCCCGAAGCGGCGAGCCGATGGCCGTGGCCCTCGGATTCGAGAGTGCCGAGTCTCTGCGCCGCGAAGGGCGTCGGCTCGCCGAGGCGATAGCGGGTCGGATCCCGCTCACTCGCCTGGACTGGACCCGCGCGCTGTTGGCCACGGAGGTCGTCTTCGCAAGCGATGTCGTCGGGTCGGGCGTCGACTGGGCGACGACGACAGGGCTCACGGATGCCGACACGATCCAGACGTTGAGACTCATCCAGCGGACGTTGGGCGGCGTGGTGATCCGACCGCGATGAGGAGGCGGCCGCGCGAGGTACTCGGCCGCCTCCCCGGGCTCAGGCCTCCCGGGTCTTCGGCGACCGCGTGGCCGTGTGCGACGGGTCGCGCTCGACCGCACCGCCGAGCACCTCGTCGATGCGGCCGAGCAGCTCCGCCGGGATGGTCACGCCGGAGGCCTTGACGTTCTCGACGACCTGCTCCGGGCGGGAGGCGCCGATGATCGCCGTGGCCACGTTGTCGTTCTGCAGCACCCAGGCGACCGCGAGCTGCGCCGGCGTGAGGTCGAGCTCCTGCGCGATCGGCGTGAGCTCCTGCACCCGGGTCAGCACGTCGTCCGTGAGCCAGCGCTTGACCGCCCCGGCGCCGCCCTTCTCGTCGGTGGCTCGGCTGCCCTCGGGCAGCGGCGCACCGGGGCGGTACTTGCCGCTCAGCACGCCCTGCGCGACGGGCGACCAGACGACCTGCGAGATGCCGAGCTCCTTCGACGTCGGCACGACCTCAGCCTCGATGACGCGCCACAGGGCCGAGTACTCCGGCTGATTCGAGATCAGCTGGATGTTCAACTCCTTCGCCAGCGCGTGTCCGGCCCGCAACTGGTCGGCCGTCCACTCGCTGACACCGATGTAGAGGGCCTTACCGGCGCGGACGACGTCCGCGAACGCCTGCATCGTCTCCTCGAGGGGCGTCTCGAAGTCGTAGCGGTGCGCCTGATACAGGTCGACGTAGTCCGTCTGGAGGCGCTGCAGAGACCCGTCGATCGACTCGAGGATGTGCTTGCGCGAGAGGCCGACGTCGTTGTGGCCCTTGGGACCGGTCGGACCGAAGACCTTCGTGAAGATCTCCAGCGACTGACGGCGCTCCCCCTTGAGCGCCTCGCCGAGGACCGTCTCGGCCATCGTGTTGGCGTAGACGTCGGCCGTGTCGAAGGTCGAGATCCCGGAGTCGAGGGCGGCCCGCACGCAGGCGGCGGCTGTGTCGTTCTCGACCTGCGAGCCGTGGGTCAACCAGTTCCCGTAGGTGATCTCGGAGATCTTGAAGCCGGAGTTTCCCAGGTATCTGAACTGCACTGTCGTTCCTTTCGCACCGCTGAAGCGTGGTCACCGCGATGGTAGGCCGCATCCGTTGTGCGAATCCAACAGGAGAATCTTCTCGGATTGAGTCCGCCGGTCGATGAATGCGGCACCCACCGGACGGTGATTCAGAAAGTGAACCGCAGGACTCCCAGATCGCTGCGCTCGGCGAGCCGCGGGAACGCGTTCATGACCCGGATCGCCGTCTGGACGCGTCGGGGCATCCTGTCGACGTAGGGCGAACGGCTGAGCATCGTCCGCTCCGCCAGTTTCAGTCGCGGATGCCAGCTCTCGGGTTCATGAGGGTCGTCGAACGCCGTGCCGCCGGCCGTGTCGATGCCGAGGTCGCGGATGGCCTTGACACGGGGCATGAGTGAGCGCGCGAGCGTCGTGTAGCCGTTCATGAGCAGCACTCCGGCGGGCGCGCGGTCCACCAACCGGTGGACCACCTCACGGGAGTCGTCAGGGGAGAGGAACGGGAAGAAGCCGTCCGCCAGGATCGCCAGCGGTCGATCGGCCGGAACCGCGGCGATCCAATCGGGCGATGTCGCATCCACCTCGAGTTCGCTGTAGCCGGCGAGCACAGGCGGACGCTCCGGCAGTCTGCGGCGAAAGGCCAGGATCCCGGGAAGGTCGAGATCGAACCAGCTAGAGCCGGCGGGCGGTTGCACGCGCTGCCCACGATCGTCGAGCCCGGACCCGAGATCGAGCACCACGCCGTCGGGGTTGGCGGCCAGGAACGCACGGCATCCATCGTCGATGAGCCGGCCGCGGGCAGCCACGTTCGACGCCTCCTTCCGGGGCAGGCCGAGACCCTCCCAGTCGACGGCCACCGTGTCGACCACGACCTGGGACCACGCATCGGCGAGGATGGGCGTCTCGCTCGAAGCGTCGCGGGCGCGTCCGAGGATGGGCAGCAGCGCCGAGCGCTCGACCGGCGAGAGGTCCGCGGGCAGGTGCAGACGGTTCATCGTGTCTCCTCCTCGCGCACCAGGGCCGCCGTTACGGCGCCCTCGACGAACTCCGGGCTCTCGGTGAGCACGGCCGTGACGAGCTCCAGGACGAGGGCGAGCTGGCGATCCGGAGACGGCCCTTCTCTGAGCCACCCGCGCTCGGCTCCCTGGCGGAACCACTCCATGATCTGCTCGGCGGCCGGGTCGTCCGACTCCGGCCGCGCCGCGCGGAAGGCGGCCCACCCTGCCGCGCGTTCCCAGGCGAGGATGCGCGCAGCGTCGGGATGAGCGACCAGGAAGCGTGCGGTCTCCCGCACGAGGTCACGGACCATGCCCACGAACTGTGCGCGGTCGACCGGCACCGTACGGTCTGCGACGATAGCGGACCGGGTCGCCGCCGCATCCTGGGCCACCTGGGCGAGCACGGCGCGGTACAGGCCGTCCTTGTCGCCGAAGCGTTGGAAGAGCAGGGCGCGGTTGAGGCCCGAGGATGCGCTGATCCGGTCCACGCGCGCCCCTTCGTACCCGTGCGCGGCGAACTCCTCGGTGGCCGCGGCCAGCAGGCGGGCGGTCGAAGCCGCCGCGTCCCTCCGTCGGACCGTCGTGGAACCATCCATCGGCGCCTCCCGCAACTAACTAATCAGTTAGTTAGTTATAGCACGGTGGGGCCCGCAGTGCCCGGCGTTGTTCACACGACGCGGTCGTTGCCGCCGTCGACCGAGAGGTGGGCTCCGGTCGTCGCTGTGAGCCCGGCGACGAACGCGAGCACCGCCTCCGCGACGATCGCGCTCGTGACCTCGACGCCGAGGAGGTTGCGGGTGCGGTACTCGTCGACGGTCAGACCGTAGCGGGCCGCGCGGTCGGCGAGCAGCTCCGGTGTCCAGATCGCGGTGTCGAAGACGCCGTCGGGCTCGACCTGGTTGACGCGGATTCCGTCGGCCGCCCACTCCAGCGCGGCGACGCGCGCCAGCTGCGCAGCGGCCGCCTTGCTCGCCGAATAGGCGGCGGCACCGGGTCCGGGTGCTGCGACGTTCTTCGTGGAGACCAGCACGACGCGGCCGCCTCGGGGGGCGAGGGCGAGAAGGGGATGCGCGGCCCGCAAAGCGCGGGCGACAGCCGTCGTGTTGACCCGTAGCGACCGCTCCCAGACGTCGTCGCCGAACTCCGAGAGACGTTCGGCCGACGGGAAGATGCCGGCAGCGACGACCAGGATGTCCAGTCCTCCGAACTCGCGTGCAGCCGCCTCGATGGCGTCGTCGATCACCGCGGCGTCGGAAACATCGCCGACGACCCCACGCCAGGCGGGACCCGAGAAGGCGTCGATCACGCCCGGGCTGAGGTCGACGCCCACGACGGACGCGCCCTGAGCGAGCAGCGCGGCGGCCGTGGCCTTGCCGATCCCCGAGGCCGCTCCCGTTACCAGGGCGACCTCGCCGTCCAGCGGCCGGACGGAGGCGCCGGAGCGCAGGCGTGCCTGCTCCAGCTCCCAGTACTCGATGTCGAAGGTGAGTGCCTCGTCGAGCGAGCGGTACCCGCCCTGGCGGTCGGCCGCCTCGACGATGTCCATGGTGTGCAGGGCGATGTCGTGAACGGCGTCGGCCGCGGCCCGCGAAGCGCCGGCAGTCAGCAGGCCGAGTTCGGGGTCCAGGATGACGCGGGGAGCCGGATCGATCGGCTCCAGACCGCCGGGCACGCGGTCCCGGTGCGCGTCGACGTACGCGCGGTACGCGGAGGCGTAGCCGTCGACATCCCGGCCGATGAGCGGTACGCGCTTGGTGCGGATCACGTGCTCCGGGGTCGCCGTGCCGCGGCCGGTCACCTCCGCCAGGTCCGCGCGCTGCGCGTAGCCGCGCGCCCGCGAGGACGCGGACTGGCGCACGACCAGGGCGCGGCCGGCCGTGCGCGACACGTCGCGGCGCAGCTCCGCCAGCTCACGAGCCGATCCCCTGCGTTCCGCAGCGGGCCCCTCGTCCCCCCACGCGGGGTCGCCGAACGAGGCCGACGCGCGGTCCACCAGCTCGCGGTGCCGCCGGAGCGCCTCATCGGCATCGTCGGCGAAGGTGAACAGCCCGTGGTTGGCGAGGACGAGAGCATCCACTCCGTCCAGGGGAGCCTCGGCGACCGCGCGCGCCAGCGGGAACCCCGGCATCATATAGGGGATCACGTGGACGCCGTCACCCAGCACCTCCGCCGCGTGGCGGACGCCGTCGGGCTGGTCGGTCAGGGCGACGACCGCGTCGGCGTGCGAGTGCAGAACGACGCGTGCAGGGAGGTGGGCGTGCAGCAGCGCCTCGATGGATGCGGTCGGAGCGGACGCGTCGAGCGACGCCTGCCGGACCTCGTTGACCATCCGGCTGTCGCTCAACTCGTCGAGGGCGAGCAGGCGCCGCAGCCGCTCCCGCCGCAGCGGCGCGAATCCCGCCGGTTGGATGCTGCCGAGGTCCCAGCCGCTGCCCTTCACGAGCACGAGCTCCACGTCGTCACCCGTGATGTCGCGGCCGACGGCCTTGATCGAGGTGTTCCCGCCCCCGTGAAGCACGAGGGACGGGTCGGCGCCGAGCGCTCGCGACACGCGCGTGATATCGGCGAGAGCGGCATCCACGTCGGCGCCCAGGCCGGTGAATCCATGCAGGAAAGACGTCACCGGGCCACCTCCGTCCAGACGTCGCCCATCACGGCGAGCGTGCGGTCGAAGCGCTGGGCCTGCACCCGGTAGAGGTCTCGGTCCTCGCCGGGCGAGACCACGAGTGCAGGGTCCGGGTCGACGCGCCAGCAGGCGGTGTCGACACCGACCGCCGCCGCGGCCAGGGAGGCGACGCCGCGCGCACCCAGCTCCGTGCCGAGCTGACGCCGCACCGGGTGATCGATGATGTCGGCGAACATCTGCGCCCAGAACGGGTTCTTCGCGCCGCCGCCGGCGAGCGTCCACGGTTCGGGCGAGACGGTCGCGCCGCTGACCCGCACCTTGTCGAGCTGGACGCGGTGATACTGGGTGATGCCCTCGGCGACGGCACGGGCGATCTCACGGTAGCCGTGCTTGTCCTTCACGCCGAGCAGCGTGCCGGAGGCGCCGAGGTGCTCGGGGGCGCCGTGCACGAAGGGAAGGAAGAGCAGTCCCTCCGCCCCGGCCGGAACCGTCGAGGCGGCGTGCAGCAGATCGCGCGGGCTCACCACATCCACCGCGACGGAGGACATGAGTGAGGAGAACCACTCGACGCTCGCGGCCGAGGTGGGGGCGACCTCCTGCGCGAGCATGTACCGCGGGTCGGGCAGCAGGGCGTTGAGAGTCACGCGCGGAGGCTCCGAGTCGGCGGGAACGACCACGGAGTTGATCGCCCAGGTTCCCACGATCACCGTGACGTCGCCGGGTGCAGTCGATCCGGCGCCGATCGGGCTGGCGATGCAGTCCATGCAGCCGGCGACGACCGGGGTGCCTTCGGGCAGCCCGGTGAGGGATGCGGCCGGGCCGGTGACGCGCCCGACGACCTCGTCGGAACGGGACAGCGGAGGCAGCAGGGACATCAGTTCGCGCGGGAGGCCGAGCAGGCCGAACACCGCCGGCTCGTAGGTCCGCTCGGCGAGGTCGACCAGGCCGCAGGCGGAGGCGTCCGAGAAGTCGGCGCTGGCCGTCGCGGTGAGGCACGCGACGATCCAGTCTTTGCAGCTGAGCGCCCAGCGGGCGCGGTCGAGCGTCTCGGGCTCGTTGTCCTGCAGCCACCGCAGCAGCACGGCGGGCTGTCCGGCCCACGGGACGGAGCCGGTGACGCCGCGCACCCGCTCGACCTCCGCCGGATCGAGCGCCGCGACGATGCGCTCGCTGCGGCTGTCGGTGGAGGCGACGGCCGGCCGGACGGGGCGCAGCCCGTCGTCGACGAGGTACAGCCCGTTGCCGTGCCCGGTCGCGCCGATACCGCGGACGGTCCAGCCTTCCGCCGTCAGCCAGGCGGTCAGCTCCGTGAGCACACCGGCGACGACCTCCCACAGGGCCGTCATGTCGATCTCCTGCCGGTCGGCGGCGACCGCGACGCGCGGGTTCGCCGCCGAGACCGTGCGCAGTTCGCGCCCGCTCTCGTCGAAGGCGGCGGCCTTGGCGGCGGTGAGGCCGACGTCGATCCCGATCAGGCAGTGCTTCATTCCGTGCTTCCTCGCATGGTTCCGGCCTCGCGCTCGGCGGTCAGGGCGCGCGGTTTGAAGCGTCGCATCGCCGCGCGGTAGTGGTCAAGTTCGCTCTCGGCCCGCGCTTCGTTCCAGCCGGCGTGGGCGACGAGCACAGCGGCGATGGCGGGGGCGGCGGCCAGGCCGACGTCCCGGTTGAGGGCGACGGCCATGCGCCGGACGACGACGTCCTCCAGGGTGAGGGCGCCCTCCTCGCGCACCGCATGCACGGCCTCGGCGGCGATGGCGCCGGTGTCCGGGTCGACGATCTCAGCCAGTGCCGGCGTTCCGACCGCCAGCCGCTCGATGTCGGCCGCGACCGTGCCGTAGGTCTCCACCAGGCGCTGGGCGGTGTGCGCGGGCAGGGTGCTGCGGCGGAGGTAGTCCGCCCGGAACTCCTGCCAGTCGCCGTCTGGCGCGCCGGGGAGCCGCGCACCCCGTGTCGGGGAGGGCCCCGGCCGTCGTCCGAGCTCCCGCTCCAGCCTCCGGACCACGAGCTCGCCGAGCGCGCGGTGCGTGGTGAGCTTGCCTCCGATGATGGTCACGAGGCCGGCGTCGGCGCCGGTGTGCACGACGATCTCGTGGTCGCGGCTCACCTTCGACGGGTCGTCCAGCTCGCCGACGTACGGGAGCGGCCGGACGCCGGAGTACGACCACAGCACGTCCTCCGGGGTGAGCCCGGCCTGCGGGATGAGGTCGTTGACGGCGCCGAGGAGGTACGCGGTCTCGGCGTCGTCCATGGCGATGTCGTCGATCGAACCGTCGTACGGGAGGTCGGTCGTGCCGATCATGTACTTGTCCTCCCACGGCAGCACGAACATCGGCCGGGCGTCGGCGGGCGACTCGAAGAAGATGCAGGTCTCGGGCGCGCCGGGGAAGTCGTCCACGATCAGGTGGCTGCCCTTGGTCGGGCCGATCCGCCGGTCATGGGCTCCTGCGAGGTCGAGCACCCGGTCGACCCAGGGGCCTGCGGCGTTGACGGTGACCCTGGCTGGCACCGTCCGGGTCTCGCCGGTCTCGCGGTCGCGGTAGCGGAGGCCGGTGATCCGGCCGCCGGTACGAACCAGCGACTCCACGCGGGAGTGGGTGGACACGATCGCGCCGTGACGCTGCGCATCCACCGCCAGCTCGACGGCGAGGCGCTCGGTGACCGGGACGTTCGCGTCGTGGAACAGGCCGCCCCATCGCAGACCGGCGGCCGCGAGGGCCGGCCAGTCGCGCTGCAGCCGCTTGCGGAACACGACCCGGTTGAGGGGGAGCGGCTTTCCCAGCGACAGCACGTCGTGCAGCATCAGGCCGCAGGCGAGCAGCCAGCCGGGTCGGCTCTGCTGCTTCGAGAACGGGATGAGCATCGGGTACGGGTGCACCAGGTGCGGGGCCTTCGCGAGCAGGATGTTGCGCTCGCGGATGGACTCGTAGACGAGGTTCAGCTCGAACCGCTCCAGGTACTTCAGTCCACCGTGGATGAGGCGGGTCGAGATCGCGGAGGTCCGGGCGGCGAGGTCGTCCTGGTCGAAGAGGGCGACGGTCAGACCGCGGGCCGCGGCCTCCCGCGCGACCGCCAGACCGTTGATGCCCGCGCCGATGACGGCGACGTCGACGGACGGGATCTCGGGAGTGTAGGTGGTGAGTGCGGCCATGTCAGTGAGAGAGCTGCTCGTAGAGAGCGAAGGCGTCGTCGGCCGTGAGGCCGTCGTGAACCACGCCGCGGACGGCCGCGAGCATCGCCGCGGGGTGCTCGGACTGGAAGACGTTGCGGCCCATGTCGACGCCGGCTGCGCCCTCCTGGATCGCGCGGTACGCGATGCGGAGCGCCTCCTTCTCCTCGACCTTCTTGCCGCCGGCGATGACGATCGGCACCGGGCAGGCGCTGGTGACGGTCTCGAACCCGTCCTCGACGTAGTACGTTTTCACGAAGGCGGCGCCCAGCTCGGCCGAGATGCGCGTCGCGAGTCGGAAGTAGCGGGCGTCGCGCACCATGTCGCGCCCGACGGCGGTGACGGCGAGCACCGGGATGCCGGCGGCCTGTCCCTGATCGACGAGCGTGGTCAGGTTCTTCACGGACCGGCTCTCGTTCTCCGCCCCGACGAAGACCTGCACCGCAAGCGCGGCGGCGTCGAGCCGAACGGCGTCGTCGATGCTCACGGCCAGGTCCTCCTGGCTGAGGTCGCCGAGCACGCTGGGGCCGCCGCTGGCGCGCAGCACGACGCCCTTGCCGGCGTTCGACGGAACGGTGGTGCGCAGGGCGCCGCGGGTGCACATCAGCGCGTCCGCCTGGGGGATCAGCGGAACGATGGAGCGGTCCAGCCGCTCGAGCCCGGAGGTCGGTCCCTGGAAGTAGCCGTGGTCGAAGGCGAGCATGACCGTCTTGCCGTCGGCAGGATCGAAGACGCGGGAGAGGCGTGAGCGCATCCCCCAGTCGAGTCCGCCGGTGCCCTTCAGGGCCGCGTCGCCCGTCGGGGCGACGGCTCCGGTGAAGTCGGTTCCTTCGCGGAGGTCGTCGAGGTCAGGCATGGGTGTTCCTTTTCTTCTTGGGGGTCATGGTCAGGGAGGCGCGGAGTCGCGCCAGGCTGGAGCGGCCCGTGCCGGTCGCGGTGGCGGAGACCACCACCACGGCGACGACGAGCACGCCTTTGAGGATGTTCTGGGCGCCGACGCTCCACCCGACGAGGTTGAGGAGGCCGGACAGCAGAACGAAGAACAGCGCACCGGTCCAGGCGCCGACGGGCACGGCCCGGCCGCCCGAGATGAGCGTCCCGCCGATCACGACGACGGCGACGGAGTCGAGCATGTACGAGGTGCCGAGAACGGTGCTCGGCGAGATGAAGGCGGCGAGCAGTCCTCCGGCGAGGCCGGCGAGACCGCCGCTCACCAGGTAGGTGATGGCGGTGACGCGCCACACCCGGACGCCCGCCCGCTCGGCGGCTCGCGGGCTCTGCCCGACGGCGAGCACCGAGAGACCGAACCGGGTGCGCGTCAGGGTCAGCGCGACGACCACCGTGATGACGGCGACGAGCAGCGCGATGACCGGGATGCCCAAGACCTTCGCGTTGACGAACCCGCGGAGGGCGGCGGAGGCCGAGGCGCGGTTCGCGTCGGCGAGCAGGAGCGTCGTCGACTGCACGATCAGGCTGGTCGCCAGTGTCGCGATGATCGGCGGAACCCGCAGCACGAGGATGGCGATCACGCTGATCAACCCGGCCGCGAGGCCTGCACCGGCGCCGGCGGCGACGCCGAGCACCGGCCCGGCCGCCGCGCCGACGCCGACGGAGACGTAGGACGCCATCGAGACGACGGTGCCGACGGAGACGTCGATGTTGCCGGGGCCGAGCGTGATCACGAGCATCTGCCCGAGGGCGACCAGCACCAGGAAGGGGGCGAGCGAGAGCGCTTGGGCCAGTGGATCGAACGGCTGAGCGGGGCGGACCGCGACGATGCACAGCCAGACCGCGAGCACGCCGATCAGCGACCAGCCCCAGGCCGGCCAGTGGAACCGGGCGCGAGGCTCGGCGACGGGCGTCGAGACGGCGGGGGTCTGGGTGGACGTGGTCATCGGCTGAACCTCTCGGTGACGATGCGGCCGGCGAGGACCGCGAGGACGATCACGCCCTGTGCACCCGCCTGCATGCTCGACGGGAGCGCCACCAGGCTGAGCAGGACGGAGATCAGTCCGAGGGTGACGGCGCCCAGCGCGGTGCCGAGAGGCAGCGCGCGTCCGCCCGAGAACGTGCCGCCGCCGAGGATGACCGCGGCGATGGTGGTGAGGGTGAAGTTGCTCGCGGAGTTGATGTCGCCCGACCGGGTCTGGGCCGCGAGGAGGAGGCCGGAGGCCAGGATGAGCACGGCGGCGAGCACGTAGGCCGTCATGCGGGTGCGGGTCGCCGACCATCCGGCTTTGTCGAGCGTCGCCGCGCTGGAGCCCAACGCTCGCATGCGAGCGCCTGCCCGGGTGCGTCGCATGATCCACCACCCGGCGATGGCCGCGAGGGCGACGAACACCAGCGGCGGCGGCACGACGGTGCTGCGCCAGGCGCCGATGGCGGTCAGCCACGCCGGGGTCGCGCCGCCGGGCGTAGGCAGCAGCTGCAGCCCGATCCCGAGCCAGACGAACGACATCCCGAGGGTGACGATGATCGAGGGCACGCCGCGCTTCTGCACGATCACCGCGAGAAGCGCGTAGACGACGAGCACGCCGGCCAGCATCCCGACGCCCAGCAGGGGGTCGGTCGCCAGCAGGGTCGCGGCGATCACGGTCACCAGTCCGACCAGGTTGCCGATGCCGAGGTCGATGTCGCCGACCGACATGATGATCATCTGCGCCTGGGCGGCGAAGGCGAGCGGTACGGCCGACATCAGCATCAGGCTGAGCCCGGTGACCGAGAGGATGCCCGGCTGGATGGCCGCGGCGATCGCCACGATCACCGCCAGGGCGACGAGCGAGAGGAGGGCCGGCGAGCCGTGGGCGAGGCCCGCTCGGAGCCGGACCGCAGGGGCGGGGCGACCGGCGCTCGCCGTGCGCTTCCGCCCGGTGGAGGCGGTGGTGGCGGTCATCGGACGGTCCCTTCCTCGAACGAGTCGGCGATGATCCGCTCCTCGGTGTTGCTGTCGCCGGAGAGCTCCGAGACGATCCGGCCGGCGCGGAGCACGTACACCCGGTCGCAGTGCGCCATCTCGGCGTTCTCGGTCGAGTACCAGACGATGGCCCGACCGGCCGCTGCCTCCGACTTCATCAGCGTGTAGAGCTCGCTCTTCGTCGCCACATCCACTCCGCGGAACGGGTCGTCGAGGAGCACCAGCGCTGCGTCGGTTGCGAACGCACGCGCGACGAGGACCTTCTGCTGGTTGCCGCCGCTGAGCGCGGTGATCGGTGACGCGGCCGTGCCACGGATGCTGAGCGCCTCGATCCAGCGGGCCGCGAGGGCGCGCTTGGCACGGCCGTCGACCACTCCGGCGGTACTGATGCCGCGGAGTGCGGCGATGGTGAGATTCTGGGCGACGCTCCAGAGCGGGAGGATGCCCGAGGTCTGACGGTCGCCGGGCACATAGGCGCGGCGCCGGGGAGCGTCGACTCCGCGGGTGAGGGCGCCGGCCGACCACAACCGGCCGAGCATGCGCTCCTGGCCCTGCCCGGCGAGTCCGGCCAGCCCGACGATCTCGCCGGCGCGGACGGTGAAGGGGATGCCGTCGCCGCGGATCGCCGCGACGACGTCGCCGGTGGCACGGGCCTCAGCCGCGGCCTCGACGGACGCAGGCGCGTGGACGTCGCCGCCCATCGCCTGCAGCAGGGAGCCCTCGTCGGCGTCGGTGAACACACCGGCGACCGCACCGTCGCGCATCACGGCGACCCGGTCGCTGTGGGCGACGATCTCGGCCATGCGGTGCGAGATCAGGAGCACGCTCACGCCGTCCGCCGTGAGCCGGTGGAGGTGCGTGTACAGCTGGTCGGCGGCGTCCACACCGAGCGACTCGGTCGGTTCGTCCAGGATCAGGAGACCGAGCCGCTCGGTGCAGAGGGCGCGGGAGATCTCCACCATCTGGCGTTGTGCCAGGGTGAGCTCTCCCACGCGACGGACCACCGCGATCCCGTGCCCGGGGAACACGGTGTCCAGCACCTCGCCGATCCTGCGCTCGGCGCGGCCCCTCCACCCGAACGGCGACCCGCCGCGGCGATCGGAGAGGTACGCGTTCTCGGCGACGGTGAGGTCGGGGCAGAGCGCGAGCTCCTGGTAGACCATCCGGACGCCGGCGGCAGCAGCCGTCGTGGCATCCCAGGGGTGTCCGGGGGTCGCATCCCCGGCCGTGACCGCGCCCTCGTCGGGCTGCTCGCGCCCGGCGAGGATGCGCATCAGCGTGCTCTTGCCTGCGCCGTTGTGACCGACGAGTCCGAGGATCTCCCCGCGCTCGACGTGCAGGTCGACCCCGGTCAGCGCGCGGGTGCTCCCGTAGCGCTTGCTCACGCCGCGGGCGGCGATGGCGGCCGTCGGCCGGAGCGCGGCGGCCTCCGTCGCCGGGCCGGCGGCCGCGTCCGCGGGCGTCTGTGTGATCGTCGTGGGCATGGTTGCTCCTTCGAACTCGCCGGTCGCTTCGCGCTACTTGAGCGCGGGAGCCTCGGCGTCCTTCCCGTCGGCGACGGCCGCGATGGCGGCGTTCACGCTCTCCTCGTCCCACGGGTACGCGGCGTACTCGTCGGCGGAGAGCTTGCCCGCCCAGTAGTCGAGGTCGCCCTGTCCGATCTCCAGCAGTGGGAGCACGACGGTCGACGGGACCTTCTTGCCGGCGAGGAGCTCGAGGCCGACGTAGAGGGCGGCGACGCCCTGGCCGGGGTCGGTCAGTGCGGCGAAGGAGCCGTTGCTGATGCCGCTGTCCTTCCAGAACTTCAGCGACTTGCCGTCCGTGTCGAACACCACGACCGGGTCGGGCCGGCCGGCCGACTCGAACGCCTGCACCACGCCCATCCCGCCGATGCAGCCGGGGACGGCCGAGATCGGAGGCAGTGAGCCGAGCACCGACACGATCTCCTTCTGCGCGGTCGATCCGTCGCAGTAGCCGTTGACCTCGGCGGCGACCTTGACGTCCGGGTACTCCTTGAGGATCTCGTGCTGGCGCTTGTTGAACTCCTCCTCCGGCTGCGAGCCGATCACGCCGCGGTTGATGATGATGTCGCCCTTGCCGTTGATCGCCTTGAGGGCGGGGACGAGGGAGACCTCACCCCACTTGGCGTAGTCGTTGCGCACGATGTGCGCGCACGGCGCCTTCATGTCGGCGTCCAGCACCAGCACCGTGATGCCGGCGGTGCAGGCCTCTTCGACGGCGGGAACCAGGGCTGTGGAGGACGCGGGGATCACGATGAGCATGTCCGGCTTCTGCAGCACGAGGCTCCGGATCTGGGAGGCCTGCTCGGTCGCGCTGTTCTCGCCGGGGGCGTTGACGGTCGTGTACTTGGAGACGACGCCGTCCTTCTTGAGCTTGTCGGCCTCCTTCTCGAACTTGTCGATCAGGGTGAGCCGCCAGCCGTTGACGAAGCCGTTGCTCAGCGCGACCGAGATGCCGGACGTCTTGCCCGCTCCGTCGCCGCCGTCGCCGGCAGCGCCGGCCGAGCAGCCGGTGAGGGTGAGGGTCGCCGCGACGGCGGCGACGACGCCGATGCGGCGCCAGGATTGAAACGACATTGTTCTGCCTCCAGGGTTTCGCTTCTCTGCGAAACGGATCGTGTTCGGGGACTGCCAGGTGATTGCTTCCGGTCAACTTGTCACGTCTAACTCATCATGACAAGCTTGTAGTGACAAGACCTTAGACAGTAGCCTGGCGGAGTGTCAAGCGAGGCCCGAGCCGACGGTGGAGCCGGCCGAACGAAGGGGAATGCGATGCCCGCCAACGCACTGCGCGACGCGCGGCTGGACCGGGAGGCCAAGGAGCCGCTCTGGCAGCAACTCGTGGCCGTGCTGCGCGACGCGATCGAGACCGGCGCTCTTACTCCTGACCAGGCCCTTCCGTCCGAGGCCGACCTGATCGACCGGTACGGCGTTTCGCGCACGGTGGTCCGGGAGGCGCTGGCTGAACTGGTGCGGCGCGGTCAGATCTACAAGATCCGAGCGAAGGGATCGTTCGTCGCGCCGCCGCGCCGCGATCTGTCCTTCATCGGGTCGAACGCGGGCTCCTCGGAAGACCTCGCCGGCACCGGCCGAACGGTCGCCACGCGCATCCTCTCGCTCGATGAGGGGCTCGCCGACGAGTTCGAAGCCGCCGCCCTCCGCGTACCGGAGGACACCCCCGTCATCCGGATGCGGCGCCTGCGTACGGTCGACGGGACACCGTGGCTCTTGGTGCAGACGACGCTTCCCCGCGACCGCTTCGCCGGGCTTCTCAAGGCTCACCTCGAGAACCGTTCGCTCTACGACCACCTGCGCCGCACCTACGGCGTCGCCCCGGCCGGCGCCGACCGGTGGCTGAAGGCGATCATCCCCTCGGCGGAGGAGGCGTCGTTGCTGGAGCTGCCGTCCGGCGCACCGGCGCTCGACATCGTGTCGGTCGCCTGGGACGAGGACGGCGTGCCGTTCGAGTACTACCACGCGCTGCACCGCAGCGACGAGTCGCGCTTCTACGTCGGCGTGCGCTGACCACCGCCCCGGAGGCGATGCGGGACAGCCGGGCGTTCAGGCCCGGTCCCGCACCCGCAGCGTCAGCGCGTGATGCGTCACGGTCAGCGTCGCCGCGATCACCGCGCCGTTGGGGTCGCCGTCGAGCTGGATCTCCTGCGGCTCCTCGAACCGCACCTGGAGCCTGCGCGCCTGCGCGTAGCGGATCGCCCGCGGCTCGGGCGTCAGGCCGCCGACGAACCGGCCGAAGCCGGTCCGGTGCAGCAGGCGGTTGAAGGTGAGGCGGTAGCCGATGTTCGTCCAGCCCGCGCCGCGCCCGGGCCGCAGGATAACGGCGTCCAGCATCCCGTCGTCGATGGTCGCGGCGGGGATCAGGAGCAGACCGGCCGTGAGGCTGCCGGAGTTCCCGACGATGACGGTGTGCGCGCGGGTCGACACCTCCGGCTCGTCGTCCAGGCGGAAGGTGAGGTCGAACTGCCGGTTGCCGAGGATGCTGCGGGCGATCGGGTCGGAGTACGCCAGCCAACCGATCCGCTTCTTCAGCGCCTGATTGGTCTTCGCGGCCATCTGCGCATCGAGCCCGATGCCCGCCATGACGAGGAACGCCCGCTGCACCGACTCGCCGTCCGGTCGTTCGAGCGTCGCGAGGCCCAGATCGACCGGGCGGTCGCGGCCGGTGAAGGCGACGGTGACGGCCGTGCGCAGGTTGTTCAGCGGCAGCCCCAGCTCGCGGGCGAAAAGGTTGCCGGTGCCCGACGGGATGAGGCCCATCGGGATGCCCGTGCCCGCGAGAGCCTCCGCGGCCGCCCGGAGCGTTCCGTCGCCGCCCGCGACGACGATCAGCTCCGGCTCCGATGCGGCCGCGTCCAGGACGGCGGCGCGCCCGTCGTCGGCCGCGCTGGTCTCGAACCACGCCGACTCCGCCCATCCGCCGGCCGACTCCTCCGTGGCGACGGCGGTGCGCAGGGCGGCCACCTGGACCTTGCTCGGGTTGAACACGACCGCCGCCCGCCGAGCCGGCAGTGACGGGATCAGGTCAGAGCTCACTCGACCACCGTACGCGGAAGCGGGCCCCGGGAAGCGACCGATGGCCGCACGCGTCGACGGGAGCCCGGCGTCGGGTCACCGGGCCCCCGTCTCGCGGGAGTCGCGCGACTCCCTGGTCTGCGACAGCTCGGGTGCGTCGCATCCCACTGTTGATACGCCTGCCGCACGGCGGGACCCGGATGGCGGCGTACCCGAACGGCGATCACCCAGGCCCGACCCGGGTGAAGCGCCGAAAGAATTCGGGGACAGCATCGCCGGGGTCCGGGGCGAATGCTCATATGGTCGCACCGATGCGACGGCGGCGCTAGAGGAGAGATCGCCTGCGAACCGGACGCACGACCAGAGCGGCGAATGCCGCCACGGCGGCTCCGGACAGCAGAAGCGCACTGGGCCCGACGCTTCCCTGCCCTGTGCTCGCGATGAGCGACCCGCCCACCGTGGAGCCCACGGCGATCCCGATGTTCAGGACCACGACGAAGAGGCCGGTCGCCAGCGGCCGGAACGTCGCAGACGCCGTCCTCGCCACCCGCGCCTGAAGGACGGGGGGCAGCCCGCCGATCCCGAACCCGACGAGCGCGGTGCCCGCCGCGGCCAGGGGCTGAGGGAGCCCGGAGGCCGGCGCGGTGGTGATGAGCAGGATGCCGGCCGGGACGGCGGCGACCAGGGCGAGCAGTGCGGTCGCCGGGTACCGGTCGCTCAGCGCCCCACCGAGGAGGAGGGCGACGGCGCCCGCGATCCCGGCCATCAGCAGCACGGTACCGACACCGTCCGGACGGATCCCGGCGGCGCCCAGCACCGGCACGATGTACGCGTACAGGGTCATGTACCCCGTCAACAGGAGCGCGCCTGCCGAGAGGAGCGCGGCCACCGGGATCGCCGAGCGATCGAGGGAGCGGGTCCGCGTCCCTCCCGCAGGTGCTCCCGGCAGTCGGGGAAGGCCGACCGCGAGCACGAGAGCGGAGACGATTACGAGGCCGGCCGCGCCCAGGAAGGCCCATTGCCACGCACCCGCCGCGGCCAGTGCGGCGCCGGCCGGGACTCCGAGGACGGATGCGAGGGTTCCCCCGCCGAGCACGACGGCCATGGCCCGGCCCAGCCGTTCCGGCGGCGTCAGCATCGGAACGTACGCGAAGACGACAGACCATGACACGGCGGCCGCGAGCGCCGAGACGAGACGTGCCACGACCACGACGGCGAAAACGGGGACGACGGCGACGGCGACGGTCGCCACCGCGAGCACGGTGAGCGAGACGACCAGCAGCGGTTTGCGCGGCACGTGCCGGGTGACCTGCATGGCGGGCACCGTGCCGACGACGATCGTCACGGCCCACACCGCCACCAGCGCGCCCACGGCTGATGCGTCGACGCCGAGGGTCGACGACATCCCGAGGATGAGTGCGGGAGGGAGGAGTTCGGTGCTGACGGAGGCGAACAGGGCGAGGCCGAGGCCGAGCAGGAGGGGCGTCCGCGTGCGGGCGGTCGGAGACGAGGCGATGCTTGCCGGGGATGCTGTCATGCTCGTACCGTAAACATTGACATCGATGAGAAGGTCAAGAGGATGGGGAGGAACGGCATGAGAATCGGTGAGCTCTCCCGGCGCACGGGTGTCGTCACCCGTCTCCTGCGCTACTACGAGGAGCAGGGGCTCCTCGAGTCGACGCGGTCGCCGAACGGGTATCGGGACTACGCCGAAGAGGACGTCGACACCGTCCTGCGGATCCGCGGCCTGCTGGCCTCGGGGATGACGACCCGGCTCATCCGCATGGTGCTCGACATGGAGGGCGTGCGCGGGACCGTGTCCGCCGCCCAGTGCACCCGGACGGTCGCCGGGGAGGTCGCGGAGGAGCTCGCCCGCGTCGAGGAGCGGTTGCGCTGCCTCTCGCAGAGCCGCGAAACGATGCGGGAGTGGCTCACCACGGCCGGCTATCCGGAACTCCTCGCCGAACCGGCCTGACGGGTCGGCGCACGGCTCGGCGGCCGCGTCGGACCGCTCAGACCTCGTCGGCGGGCGCTCGCAGCCCGGCCAGCAGGATGCGCACCATGCGGTCGGCCCGCGGCGACACCCCGCCATGCGGACCGGCGCCGTGGCAGAGGTTGGCGACGGCGCCGAGCAGCTCGGTCGCATCCACCTCCTGCTCGATGTCGCCGGCCGCTCGCGCCGCGGTGAGCAGGCGTTCGAGCGTCGGGGCGAGGTGCGCGGAGAAGTAGTCGGCCAGGGGTTCGTAGGCAGGGTCGCCGGAGTGGAGCGCCGCGGCGAGGCCGCGCTTCGTGCCGACGAACTGCGTGTAACGCATGATCCAGCGATCCAGCGCCTCGCCCGGCGGGTAGGTCGCCTCGATCTCGGTCGCTGCGTCGGCGCAGGCGTCGATCTCGGCGCGGAAGACCGCGGAGATGAGGTCGGACCGCAGAGGGAAGTGCCGGTAGAGCGTCCCGACGCCGACGCCCGCGCGGTCGGCGATGGCGCGCACGGGTGCCTCCACTCCGGACTCGGCGAAGACCGCCTTCGCGGCCTCGGTCAGCGCGGTGACGTTCTGGCGGGCGTCCGAGCGCTTCGGCCGGTTCGCCGCGGGTGCGACGGCGTCCGGGGTCGCCGAGGGGCGGGTGCTGGCGGCCATGGCGACTCCTCCGGTGGGCAGGCAGAAACGACGGGTGTTGTAAGTGGAACGTTGTTCCGGTACAGTTCGAGTTATCCGGAGTGACGTTCCGCTTCTTCGGATTCTAGAGCACGGCAGACGACCGTGCCACGGCCTCATCACATCTGGAGCAGAAGCAATGCAGTATCGAACTCTCGGCCGCACCGGCATCAAGGTCAGCCCGTACGCGCTCGGCGCGATGATGCTCGGGGCTCTCGGAAACCCCGATCGAGCGGAGGGCGTCCGCATAATCCACCGCGCGCTCGACGCCGGCATCAACTTCATCGACACCGCGGACCGCTACGGCGACTCCGAGGAGGTCGTCGGCGAGGCGATCGCGGGCCGCCGCGACGACGTCGTGCTGGCCACCAAGTTCTGGGGACCGGTCGACGACGACATCAATCACCGCGGCGCATCCCGGCGCTGGATCATGCAGGCCGTCGAGCGCTCGCTCCGCAATCTGAAGACGGACCACATCGACCTCTACCAGCTGCACCGGCCCGACCCGGACACCGACATCGACGAGACCCTCTCCGCCCTCACCGACCTGGTGCGTCAGGGCAAGGTGCGGGCGATCGGCTCGTCCTCCATGCGCGGCTCCGAGATCGTCGAGGCGCAGTGGATGTCGGAGCGCCGCGGCTACGAGCGCTTTCGCACCGAGCAGCCGAACTACTCCATCCTCGACCGCGAGATCGAGCGCGAGATCCTTCCGGTCGCGCAGCGTTACGGCATGGGGACCCTCGTCTACAGCCCGCTGGCGGGTGGAACGCTCACCGGTCGCTACCGGGCCGGCGGCGAGAACGACAACTTCCGGTCGACCCGGACGGGGATGCGTCACTTCCGTGACGAGCGCCGGCTGGCGGCGGTCGAGGAGCTCATCCAGCTCTCCGACGAGATCGGCGTGAAGCTCACTCACCTGGCCATGGCCTTCGTCATCGCGCACCCGGGCGTCACCTCGGCGATCGCGGGACCGCGCACGATGGAGCAGCTGGAGGACACGCTCGCCGGGGTGGATGTCGCACTGTCGGACGACGTGCTCGACCGGATCGACGCGATCGTGCCGCCCGGCGAGAGCATCGGCGCGATGGACATGGTCTACCGCGGCCCCGAGGTCGGCGACGCGTCTCTCCGCCGTCGTCCGGCCGCCGCGCGATCGGCGGCATAGCGCTCCGTGCCCACGAGGGGGCCGCGCACCAACCCCCCGGTACGGTGCGCGGCCCGGTCCTCGTCCGGTGGACGGAAGTTCAGGCCCCCGGAGCAGGGATGCACGTTCAGCGGGCGCCCCTTCTCGCCGACCTGATCCGTGTCCCTATAGAGAGATGTCCGGACGGGGCGAAAAGGTTCCATTTCCCTTTCGAGCGCGGAAATCGGCGGCTCAGACCGGTGCGAGCGCCTCGAACGGCTCCGCCGGAAGGCGCACGTCGATGGCGTCGCCGGGCCGCACGACGCCGCCGGTCACGACGACGGCCATGACCCCGGCCTTCCGGACCGTGGCGCCGTCTGCGTCGGTTCCCACGACCTCCTTGAGCAGGCCGGGCTCGAACCGGTCGATCTGGACGCACGGGTTGCGCAGCCCGGTCAGCTCGACGACGGCCTCCTCGCCCAGGTGCAGGCGGGTGCCGCGCGGAAGGCCCAGCAGCTCGAGCCCGTCGGTCGTCACGTTCTCGCCGAGCTGGCCCGGCACGACGTCGGCCGTCACCTCATCGAAGAGCTCGCGGTGGATGAGGTGGACCTGGCGCAGGTTCGGCTGCGTCGGGTCGCGCCGCACGCGGGAGAGGTGCTGGACCGTCGCGCCGAAATGCGCATCCCCTTCGACACCGAGGCCGGCGACCAGGGTGATGGACTCCTGCGGCGGCTTGGAGAAGCGGTGGTCGCCGTCGCTGTTCACCGAGATCACGCGTGCGGTCGTCATCCCCCCATCGTGCCCCATGTCCGTCGACTCAGAGCGACGCGGCCCACTCGTCGACGGTGGTGACGGCGGCCTGACGTGGGAAGACCTTTTCGGTGAGCACGCGGTGCACTTCGGGGTCGGCGTCGCCGCACGCGTCGGCGAGCACGGTGAGCCGGTAGTCGAGGTCGGCCGCCTGGCGCAGCGTCGACAGTACGACGCCGCTGGTCGCGATGCCCGCGAGCACGAGCTCGTCGGCGCCGAGGCCGCGCAGCAGCACCTCCAGGTCGCTTCCCGCGAAGGCGGAGACGCGCTTCTTCACCACGACCGGCTCCTGGCCGCGTGGTGCGAGCGCGTCCACGACCTGGGTCGCAGGGTTGTCGACCAGCATGGCGTCGCCGGCGCTCGCCGCGCGGCCGCCGAACGCCAGGTTGGAGGCGGCGACCTCCGGGTAGCCGGGACGGAAGGCGACGCGGACGAAGACCGGCGGGATGCCGTGGTCGCGTGCGGCGGCGAGGGCTCGGGCGGCCGCCTCGACCGTCGGCTCGAAGCCGGGGCGGCCGGCGATGCCGTTCTGGAAGTCCATCAGCAGCAGGGCGGTGGTCATCGGGATCCTCTCGACGAATCTAGACAGGTACAACTGTGCAGTTTAGACTGTCGATATGAGCACAGGTCAACCGGATGTGACACCGCAGCAGATCGCCGTCGACCTCCGGGCGGTGCTCGCCCGGCTTCTTCGCAAGCTGCGCGAGGCGACGTCCGACGCCATCACGCCCTCGCAGGCGTCGGCACTGTCACGGCTGAGCAAGGGCGGCGTGTCGACGGTGAGCGCGCTGGCGATGGCCGAACGGGTGCGCCCGCAGTCGATGGCGGCGATCGTGGAGGCGCTGGAGGCGATGGGCTTCGTCACCCGCAGCCAGGACCCGAACGACGGTCGTCGGCAGATCGTCGACCTGACCGAGGCGGGATGGGCGCAGGTCGCCGGCCAGAAGGAGGCGGGCCTCGCCTGGCTCGACCAGGCGCTGTCCGAGCAGGCGTCGAAGGCAGAGCTGATCACCCTCGCGGCGGCGACCGCCATCCTCGAACGGATCCTCGACTGATGGCGCTCAAGCCACCGCCGCCCCAACGCTTCGATCGGCGCCTGCTCGCGCCGATGATGCTCGGGGCAGTCCTCAATCCCATCAACACCGCCATCATCGCGGTGGCGCTCGCCCCCATCGGGATCGCGCTGGGGGCGCCGGCGTCCGAGACCGTGTGGCTGGTGTCCGCCCTCTATCTCGCCACGGCCATCGGCCAGCCGCTGGTCGGACGGCTAGTCGACATCTACGGCGTGAAGCGGCTGTTCCTCGCGGGCGGCGCGCTGGTGGCGGTGGCGGGCGCGATCGGCCTCCTCATCCCGGCGTCCCACGACAGCATCTGGTGGCTGGTCGTCGCGCGGGTCGTGCTGGGCCTGGGCACGTGTGCGGGCTATCCGGCGGCGATGCACATGATCCGAGCGGAGGGGCAGCGCACCGGCGTCGCGTCGCCCGCCGTCATCCTCACGGTCCTCTCGGTGACGACGCAGACGGTCGCGGTCATCGGCCCGACCCTCGGCGGTCTGCTCATCGGAGCGTGGGGATGGCGCGCCACGTTCGCCGTGAACCTCCCGCTCGGCGTCGCCAGTGTCATCCTGGGCTGGATCCTCCTCCCGCGCACGACGGGCCTGGAGCCGCCGCGCGACCAACGGCCCCGCATCGACGGCCTCGGCATCCTCTTCTTCGCGGTGACGATGCTCGCCCTGCTGGTCTTCCTGCAGAACATCTCGGTGGCGACGCTGTGGATGGTCGCCGTGGCGCTGGTCGCCGGCGCCGGCCTGGTCTGGTGGGAGCTCCGGGTGGATGCGCCCTTCATCGATCTGCGCGTGCTCGGCGGCAACGGTCCGCTGCTGCTGACGTACACGCGCTCGCTGCTCACCGCCACGATCTCCTACACGTTCGTCTATGGGTTCACGCAGTGGCTGGAGGAGGGCCGGACGCTCAGCCCGACCGCGGCCGGCCTCGTGCTGCTGCCCGTGTTCGCCGCGGGAATCGGAGTCGCGCTGGCCTTCGGCCGTCGTCCTGAGGTGCTCTGGAAGCTCCTGATCGGTTCGATCGCGCAGCTCGCCGCCGGCGTCCTCGTGCTGTTCATGGGCGGGACGACGCCGATCTGGTTCCTCGTCGTCACGATGCTCGTGCTCGGCATCCCGCAGGGACTCAACAATCTCGCGATCCAGAACACGCTGTACCACCAGGCCGAGCCGGAGCGGATCGCGTCCTCGGCCGGCCTGTTGCGCACCTTCTTCTACCTGGGCGCCATCGTCGCCTCCGTCGTCTACGGCAACGTCTACGGAGCCCACGCCACCACCGGCGGCCTGCACGTGCTCGGCTGGGTCGTCATCGGTATCTCGGTGGTCTTCCTGCTGATCACCGTGCTCGACCGCAGCCTGCGGGCGATCGGTCACGAGGGCGCGGGCGGCGGGGATGCGGGCGGCGCGGATGGGGGCGGCGCGGATGCAGGCGGCAGCCCCTCCACCGGCGAACCGTCCGCTCGTACGATGAGGGCGTGAGCAGGTCACGACACTGGGGAGTCGTCGGTGTGCCGTCGAGTGCCGGCGGTCACACGCCCGGCATGGACCTGGCGCCGGCTGCGATCCGTGAATGGGGCTTGATCGGGCTGCTCGAGGAGCAGGGACACGACCTCCGCGACTACGGGGATGTGCCCGGCTTCCGGCGGCGACCCGACCCGGCGAATCCCGACCGGCAGAACATCGGCGAGGTGCATCGGGTCGCCGTGGAGACGGCGGGCGCGGTGGCTGCGGTGATCGGCGCCGGGCGGACGCCGCTGGTGATCGGCGGCGACTGCACCGTGACCCTCGGCGTTGTGGCGGGCTTTCGACGGGCGGGTGCGCCGACCGCGCTGCTGTACGTGGACGGCGGCCCCGACCTCTACACGCCCGGTCGCATCGCGTACGGCAACGTCGACGCGATGGGAGTGGCGCATCTGCTGGCTCTCCCGGGCAGCGACCCGATCCTGACGACGCTGCAGGGGGAGCCTCCGCTACTGCGCCCGGACGAGGTGGTCCTCTACGGCGATGCCCTCCCGGAGGACGGCGACGACCTCGAGCGCGCACTGGTGGAGCAGCTCGGACTCGTCCGTGTTCCGGCGACGCGCATCCACGTGGATGCCGTCGAGGCCGCGCAAGCGGCGCTCGCAGCGGCGGAGGCGGCGGGGGAGCGCTTCGTCGTCCACTTCGATGTCGATGTGCTCGGCCACCTGCACCTGCCGCTGGCGAACATGCCCAACCCCGACGCCGCTCCCTGGGGACTGAGCGTGGCGGAGGTCGTGGCCAGCCTGCGCGTGTTCTCGGACAGCGACCGGTTCGCCGGCATCGTGCTGACCGAGGTCAACCCGAACAACGCCCCCGACGACGCGGCGATGCGGGAGTACGTGGAGCTGGTCGCGAGCGGGCTCGGCGGGTCGGCGCGAGAGGGCTGACGCCCAGAGTGCGGTGGAGCTTGCGGATCGACGGCAAGTATGTAACGATACATCGCAGCGATCTTGTATCGATACAGGATCATCGATGAGGATGGAGAGCCGACATGGGTGCAGGTGGTCCTGCCGGCCGGTATTTCGCAGATCCGGCGCTGGCGGCGTTCGGCGGGCGATTCTACGTGTACCCGACGACCGACGGCTCGCCCGATTGGTCCTCCACCAGTTTCCGCGTGCTGTCGTCTGCGAACCTCCGCGAGTGGGTCGATGAGGGAGAGATCCTCCGGCTCGGCGAGGACGTCGCGTGGGCGTCCCGCCATGCCTGGGCGCCGGCGGCCGCCGAGAGGAACGGCCTGTACTACTTCTACTTCACGGCCGAGGACAACATCGGGGTGGCGGTCGCGACCAGTCCGACCGGGCCGTTCATCGACTCCGGCCGTCCCATCGTCGCGGAAGGAGCACATTCGGGACGAGCGATCGACCCGTCGGTGTTCATCGACGACGACGGCGCTTCGTACCTGGTGTGGGGCAACACGGTGGCCCACACGGCCCGGCTCAGTTTCGACATGCTCAGCATCGACGAGGAGACGGTGACGTCGTGGACGCACCCCACCTTCCGGGAGGCTGCCCACATCCACCGCCGCGGCGACCTGTATTACCTCACCTGGTCGGAGAACGACACCCGTGATCCGGAGTATCGGGTCCGCTGGGCGGTGGGGACGAGCCCGACTGGGCCGTGGGAGGACCGTGGAGTGCTCCTGGAGCAGCGCCCGGCCGAGGGCATCCTGGCGACCGGTCACCATTCCATCCTCCGACTCCCCGGGACCGACGACTGGGTCATCGCGTATCACCGGTTCGCGATCCCAGGAGGGAACGGCTTCCACCGCGAGATCGTGATCGACCCGCTGCGGCACCTTCCCAACGGCGACCTGGAGCCGGTCACTCCAGGAAGCGCAGCAATCCGCTTGACCTCAACAGCAATACCCGAAACCCTCGACACCTAAGAGAAAGAGAAAGCAATGTCGCTTCACACCTCGGCGCCGACCCGGCGCCGCGTCACCCGAGCGCTGGTCGCCCTGACGGCGGTCGCCACCGCTGCCGCCGCGCTGACCGGCTGCTCCAGCGGCTCCGGTTCCGGCTCCAAGACCGTCACCTTCCTGTCCTGGGACCCGAAGACGACGATGCAGCCGCTGATCGACGAGTTCCAGAAGGAGAACCCCGGGCTCACGGTCAAGGCGTCCTACACGCCGCCCGTCACGCAGTACGTCCAGAAGCTGCAGACGCAGCTGGGCTCGAACACCGCGCCCGACGTGTTCATCATCACCGCGGAGAACAAGCACCAGCTGATGGACGGCGGTTTCGTGAAGGATCTCAGCGGTGAATCCTGGATCTCGAACATCGCGCCGGCCGCGAAGGACACCTACAGCAAGTCCGGGAAGGTCTACGGCGCGGCCGTGGCTTCGTGGGGAGGCGGCATCCTGATCAACAAGGACCTGGCCGCGAAGGCGGGCTACACCGCTCCTCCGAAGACCTGGCAGGAGTTCATCGACCTCGGCACGAAGCTCAAGGACACGGGCGTCACACCGTTCTACGAGGCCGCCGACGGCATCCCGGTGACCCTCTCCGCCCTGCTCGGCGTCGAGAACGCCAGTCGGGACGGCAAGATGGACGACCAGATCTGGTCCGGCAAGACGAGCTTCGAGAAGACCTGGACCGACCCGGTGAAGACCTGGAACGAGCTGTTCGAGAAGGGCGTCGAGCCGCGCACCGCTGCCGGCCTCACCGGCGACCAGGTGCTGCAGCAGTTCGAGCAGGGCAAGGTCGCCATGATCGGCACCGGCTCGTGGGCGCTCGGCGGTATCAAGCAGGCCGCACCGAACCTGAACCTGGACTACCTCGCCGTCCCGAACACGAAGGGCGACCTCTACTGGTGTGGCGCCGTCTCGCCCGGATACGCGATCAATGCCAAGGCGAAGAACGCGGCCGGTGCGGAGAAGTTCGTCGAGTTCCTCCAGAGCAAGAAGGGGGTCGAGCTGTACCAGAAGGAGACCCAGTCGATCACCACGACAAAGGACTTCACGCCGGACCTCGACCCGTCCCTCTCCGCGATGGCCCCGGCCGTCCGCGACGGCAAGATCTACCTGCCCGCGGTCAACTGGCCGAGCCACGCCGACGCGATGACCTCCGAGTCCGTCGCGCTGCTCCAGCAGACGATCTCCGGCAAGATCACCCCGGAGCAGTTCGCTCAGGGGATGGACACCAAGCTGAAGTCCCTTCAGTAACGAACCAGGAGGGCGGGCCCGCGCATCGGGCTGCCGGACCCGCCCTCCTTCCCCTCCGAAGCGCCGAACGAGGAAGAACGCCATGGCAAACGCCACCACTGTGGAACGACCGCCCAGCATCGTGGGCGCCGGTTCCGTCGAACGCACTCGTAGCCGGTTCCGCCGGGCTCGCGAAGGGTTCGCCGCCTACTGGTTCGTGCTTCCGATCATCGTCGTGTTCGTTGTCCTGTACCTCGTCCCGATGGTGCAATCGCTGTACTGGAGCTTCACCGACTACAACGGCTACGAAGCCTCTCCGCACTTCATCGGGTTGAAGAACTACGCCCGGATCTTCTCCGACCCCTCCATGCTCTCGGCGCTCGGCTTCACCCTGGCCTATGCCCTGCTCACGACCGTCGCGGTGACGGTCTTGGCGATCCCGCTGGCCATGGTGCTGAACCGCCGCTTCGTCGGCCGCGGTTTCGTCCGCTCCGTGTTCTTCTTTCCTGCCGTGCCCAGCGTCGCGCTGCTCGGCCTCGTCTGGACCTTCATCCTGTCTCCGCTCGGCTCCGGCGTGATCAACTCGGTGATCGGCCAGCTGGGGATCGCGCCCGTCCCGTGGCTGTCCGACGAGAGCCTGGCCCAGTTCAGCGTGATCCTCGTTGCCGTCTGGGCGCAGACCGGGTGGCACGCCATGCTCTACCTCGCCTACATGCAGAGCCTGCCGTCGGACATCTTCGAGGCCGCGAAAATCGACGGCGCAGGGCGCTGGCAGGAGTTCCGCCATCTGACGTTGCCGCTGCTGACTCCGGCGATCACGGTCAGCCAACTGCTGCTTCTCACCGGAGGGCTGAAGGTCTACGACCTGCCGTTCACCCTCACCCACGGGGGACCGGGATTCGCCACCCGCACGCTGACGCAATCGATCATCGAGAACGGCATCGCCCAGTCCGACATCGGCAAGGCCTCGGCGCTGAGCGTGCTCTTCCTTCTTGCGGTGGGGATCGTCATCGCCGCACAGCTCGTCATCTCCCGCCGACTCGAGGAGCGCTACTCGTGAAGAAAAGCAGGGGCATCCTCCTCAGCGTCGTGATGATCCCCATCGCGTGCCTGGTGGCCGTGCCGTTCTACTACATCCTGGTGAACACCCTGAAGACCCAGCCGGAGACGGCGGCGAACCCGCTCGCTCTGCCGAGCTCGCTGTACTGGGGCAACTACGTGCACATCTTCGAGACCATCCCGGTGCTGCAGAGCTTCCTCAACACGCTCTACGTCACCGTGGTCTCGATCGTCGTGATGCTGCTGGTCGGGTCGATGGCGGCTTTCGGGGTGCTGATCGGGCGCGGACGGTTCGCCGCCGTGATCGGCGTCATCCTCGTCATCGCCTTCGTCGTGCCCGGACAATCGACGCTCATCCCGCTCTACCGGATGCTCGCAGGCGTCGAACTCGTCGACTCCCTCAATGGCCTCATCGTCATGTACTCGTGCGGGTCGATCTTCTGCTACTTCCTGATCATCGGATACATGCGGACGCTCCCCACCGAGCTGTTCGAGGCGGCACGGATCGACGGAGCCGGCGCCTTCCGGGTCTACCGGTCGGTGGCTCTCCCGCTGATCCGTCCCATCCTGGTGACGGTCGGCGTGTTCCAGACGATGTGGGTGTGGAACGACTTCATCACCCCGAACGTGTTCATCAACTCCCCGGAGAAGCAGACGCTCGTGCTGCAGGTGTACACCGCGGTCGGCCAGTTCACGACCGACTGGCCCGCCTTCATGACCCTCAGCGTCATCGTCCTGATCCCGATGGTCATCTTCTTCATCGTGGCCCAGCGACAGATCGTCAGCGGGCTGGTGAGCGGCAGCGTGAAGGGCTAATCCTTCGCGATCGCGGCCGTGGACCCCCGCTCGACGACACGGAACGGGCTGACGAATTCCACGGCCTCATGGTCGTTGTCCTCGATCCGGGCGGCGAGAAGCTCCACCGCCGTCCGTGCCATGAGGTCGTGGTCCGGGTTCACGGAGGACAACGACGGTACGAGGAACCGACTGAACTCCACATCGTCGAAGCCGATGACCTTTACCGTGCCGGGAACATCCACGCCGGCGTCCGCCAGCTCGCGGAGGACACCGAGGGCTACGTAGTCCGTCACGCAGAAGATCCCGTCGAAGGGGATGCCGGAGGCGATCAGCCGACGGACCGACTCCGCTCCGGCCTCGGGAGTGAACTCCTCGATCTCCACGACCAGCGACTCGTCGAACGGGATCCCGTTCTGCTCGAGTGCGGCCCTGTAGCCCGCGTGGCGCAGGCTCGACGCGCTCACCTCGTCGGGGCCGAAGCTTCCGTGCAGGGCGACGATACGTCGGCAGCCCCGCTCGATGAGATGCCGCACTGCGGCCGCAGACCCGTCCACATTGGCCATTGCCACGTGATCCACAGGCCCCTGGAAGATCCGCTCACCGAGGATCACGACGGGATAGTCCACGTTGAGGAGATCGCGGTCGCTGGAGCCGAGCCCGACGGCGCTGAGGATGAGGCCGTCGTACATCCGCACCCGCGAGGCGGCAAGCGCGTTGAGCTCGCTCTCCCGGGAGCGCCCCGTCTGCTCGATGACCACGTTGAGGTCGTGACGGGCGCCGTGCTCGATGACGGCGGCGGCGAATTGGCCGTAGTAGGGGCGGTCGACCTCCGGCACGGCGAGGCCGATGGTGTGTGTGCGTCCTCGCCGGAGGTTGCGGGCGGCCACGTTGACGCGATAATCGAGCCGGTCGATCGTGTCGAGGACCTTCTGCCGGGTGGCATCCGCCACGTGCGGCCGCTTGTTGAGCACGTTGGAAACGGTCATCGGCGAGACGCCGGCCGCTTGGGCGATATCGCGTATGGTCACCATGGTGCAGCCTTCCCCGGTCCGACACTGGCAGCGTGACTATAACGTTACATCACGGCGGCCCGGGCGACGAAATGTCGTGTGGACCACCTGTTTGTATCGATACACTGTAAGCGGAGGTCCAGATGACTGGGTACAACGAGGCGCTCATGTTCGCCTACTTCGCCAATGGACGCGATGCCGACGCCGAGCAGGTGCGATTCGCCGTGAGCGCCGGCCGCGACCCCCGCGAATGGACGCCGTTGCGGGACGGAAAGCCGATCCTCGTCTCCGACGTCGGGGAGCGCGGTGCCCGCGATCCCTTCCTGGTCCGTGACAGCCGCACCGGGAGGTTTCACCTGCTGGCGACGGACCTGCGCGCCGTCCCGGACGACGACTGGGATCGCGCGGTGCGGTGGGGGAGCCGCAGCATCCTGGTCTGGCACAGCGACGACTTGGTGAACTGGAGCGGGCCGTCCCTCGTCCCGGTGGCGCCCGATAACGCCGGCAACGCGTGGGCGCCGAAGGCCGTGTGGTCGAGTGCCTGGGAGACGTGGGTGGTGTTCTTCGCGTCGGCGCTGTACGACGAGGGCGACGACCGGGCTCGTGCGGGCTACCAGCGCATCCTGATGACAACGACGGACGATTTCGAGCACTTCAGTCCGGCGGAGGTGTTCCTCGACCGAGGCCACGATGTGATCGACGCGGCCTACCTGGAGTTCGACGGCGTCACGTACCGGTTCTCGGCAGACGCGCTGAGCGCCGAACCCGCAGAGGCCTCTCAGCACGTGTCGCAGGAGGCGGGCACCTCGCCTCTCGATCCGGACTTCTCCCCCGTACGTCAGAGGGTCGGCGCGGCGGAGATCGTGCGCGGCGAGGGGCCGGCACCGTTCCTGGATCTGGGCGGCGACGGCGCGTACCTGCTCATCGACGAGTTCGAGCTCCGCGGATATCAGCTGTTCCACGCCGCCGACCCGGCAACAGGCGAGTGGACCCGCGTCCCCGATGCGCAGCTTCCGCGCGAGGCGCGTCATGGTTCCGTCCTGCCGATCACCCACGAGGAGCAGCAGAGGCTTCTGGCCGCCTTCAGCGACGCTCCGGCGCACGTCACCATCACCGTGGACGACAATGGTCCCGGAACCCCGATCAACCCGGACATGTGGGGCGTCTTCTTCGAGGACATCAACTCCTCCGCCGACGGCGGCCTCTACGCCGAACTGATACGCAACCGCGACTTCTCCTTCACCGACCGCGACCATCCGGACTGGGACGCCCTCACGGGATGGAGCACGCGCGGCGCGGTCATCGTCGACGATCGTGCCGGCGCGTCGGGCGGCCGCGCCGTCGTCGTGACGGGGGACGACGCTCCGGCGACCCTGACCAATCACGGATTCGGCGGCATCTCCGTGCGCGGCAGGGTCGACTGCGACGTCACGATCGTCGCCCAAGCGCTGACCGGTCACCCGCAGATCGAGGTCCGACTGGTCGACGAAGGCGGGGAGCCCCTTGCGGATGCGGTGCTCGCGCTTCTGCAACCGGGTCCGGAACGCGAGCTGACGACGTCCATTCGGCCCCTGTCCGATGCGTCCACGGCCGCACTGGAGATCCGGGTGACCGGAGGGTCGGTGCGGATCTCCTGGGTGTCGTTGTTCCCGAGGGACACGTTCCGTGGAACGGACAACGGGATGCGGGCCGACCTCGCCGAGGCGATCGCCGAACTTCGGCCGCGCTTTGTGCGCTTCCCCGGTGGATGCGTCGCTCACGGGCTGGGCCTCGACAACGTCTACCGGTGGAAGGACACCGTCGGTCCGGTCCGTCGACGCCGAGGTGATTTCAAT